>JBKQTR010000180.1:0-3499 GCA_052143095.1 Allostellaceae bacterium | reverse complement strand
CCAGCCCACCCCGCTTCCGCCGCGCCCGCGAATATCCCTGCCACGCCGCCCGGGCGTGCCACATGATCCGGTGATGCGACGCGAGGAACGGCAGCGGCATCAGGAACCGGCACGCGAAGAACAGCAGCAACCCTGGCAGCGGTCCGTACGCTGCCAAATGAACTGTCATGGCCTTTCATCCCCTGTCCGTAAGCATTGCGGACGCTGCAACCCGGCTCCATGCTCGGTCAATGCGGCATCCAAACACGGGGTTGATGACGCTGCCATCGTTCACAGCAGTTTCTCCATCGCGATCGGTAGATCGCGCACCCGCTTGCCGGTTGCGTGATAGACCGCATTGGCGATCGCGGGCGCCACCGACACTGCGGTCAGCTCGCCGAGGCCCTTGGCGCCCAGCGGGCTCGCCTCCTCGTCGAATTCGCCGACGAACAGAACGTCGAGCTCGGGGATGTCGGCGTTGGTCGGCACCAAATAGCCGGAATAGTTGCGGTTGACGAAGCGGCCCGTCGCCGGGTCGGTCTCCGACTGCTCGAGCAAGGCTTGGCCCACGCCCCAAATGATGCCGCCGATCGCCTGGCTGCGCGCAGTTTTCGGATTGATGATCCGGCCGGCGTCATAGGCGCCGACCACGCGGCTCAGGTGCACTGTCCCGAAATCCGGGTCGACCCTCGCTTCCGCGAAGACCGCGCCAAAGCTGAAGATCGCTTTCGGCCCCATCGCCTCCTCGACGGGATCGTAGTCGCCGTTGCCTACAAGGGTCTGCAGCTCGTTGCGCGCCAACAGCGCCACGTTCTGGTAGTCGTCCAGAATCGCAACCTTCATGACATCCTCCCTGCCGAGATCGTCACTTCGACCCGAAGAAGCCGGCCAGCGCGCCGGCCACGCCTTCGGGATCGTTTTCCATCGGAATATGGCCGGCGGACTTGATCCGCACGAGCCTGGTTTCCGGCATCTCGCGGGCGAAGCGTTCTGCGTGGTCGACGGTCTGGAATTCGTCGTCCTCGCCCCAAACGAGAAGTTTTGGGATCCTCGAGTCGCGCATCGCGGGCATCAGCTCCATCGTGTAGCGGTTGTCCGCAGCGCCGGCGAGCGCGAGCCAGGACCGCGCGACGCGCGGCTCTCTCCACGGATCGAGATACTCCGCGATCTCGGCTTCGCTTGCGGGACGTCCAAGGGCCTTCGTCACCGATATTCGGCGCGCCGCCAGGACGTCTTCGGTCGTTGTGGACGCGGCCACGGCCGGGTCCCGGAAGCGGGCCACGCCCGGGACGGGCCATGAGTCGTACATGACGGCGTTCACCAGCGCCAAACGGGGAACGTCCACCGCCCGGCTGACGAAGAGGTGTTGCGCGACGCCCCCGCCGATGTCGTGGCCTACGACCATGACCGGTCCTTCATGTTTTAGCGCGCGGAGGAAACGTACCAGCCAGGCTGACAGGCGCGGGATAGATGCGTCCTGTACCGTCAGCTCGCCTCCCGAGCGCCCGAAGCCGGGAAAGTCGACCGCCACGGGACGGAGCCCGGCGGCGGCGATGCCGTCGAGCACGGGCTCCCAGACCCGGCTCCAGTAAGTGCCGTGAAGGAGGAGCACCAAACGACCGCCCTTTCCGGCCATGAGATAGCTGATCGGGACGCCGTCGACGTGGATGGTCTCTCGCATGGTCATCGGACCTCCTCACATGGTCCTTGCCGAGGCCGACCGCGTCATAATGACGGACGGCGTGCTCGAGCTTGGTGAACACGTCTTCATATCCGAGCGCGACGCCGAACGGGTCGACGTAGATGTAGCCGCCTGTGACGTGGAAGAGCGTCGCCATTTCCTGCACGTCGTCTGGAACGACGAGGGTATGCGTCTCGCCCGGCGGCTCGAAGGCATAGTCGCCTGCGGTTGCGACCCAGTCGTGTTCGAGGTAGCGCCACTTTCCTCGCAGCGTGAGCGCGTGCACGGGCCCGGTGTGACGGTGGCGCGACAGCACGCCCGAACTCCGGACGCGCAGGATGTTGATGTAGAATCCCTGGCTTACGCTCAGGATCAGCGGCTTAAAGGACACGGTCGGGGATTGCGGCACCCACTCCCGTTCGTCGCCGTCCAGATCGAGGGCCGAGCCGACGAATGCGTCCGGCACCATGCCGAAGGGTTGCGGTCGCTGATAGGCGATCTTGCTCTCGTCGATGGATGCGCGCTCCGGCACCTGTCCTTGCTCCGACGAAATGGTAGTGCTCATCTTCTCCTCCGAAAATGCGATGTGCGCGGCAGAGGTCGGCGCGCGATCGATTTGGCGAAAGGGCTGGTGCGCCGCCCCCATCAGTGCCAATTCCCTTCGATGCACTGGTGATGACGATCGATCGGGTCATAATGTCTTCTTCGGGCTTTTCATGCAGACTTGCTCTTCTGGACGACAGCTTCACTCTTGGTTTGCATCGATTTCACGAGGTCGGCCGCGGATGCTCCTTCGAGTGACAATCCGTAGCCAACTTCCCGCACGAGGCGCTCTTTCAGGGGTTGAATGAAATGTACGCGCGTGTTGCGGCGTGTCACCTCCGGCGCCTTCAAGTACAGCTCGGCCAATTCCCGCGCCCGGCTGAGCGCCTTGCCGTCTGGCACTACTTCAGCAACCACTCCCCATTCGTGCGCAATAGTCGCCGTCAGCGGGTGTGGGTTGAGCAGGAAAGCTTCCGCCCGTCCCGCTCCCGCGCGATAACTCCAGGTGGTAAAGATGCCGTCGCCGGGCACAACACCCGCGGCGAAGTGGCCTACGTCCTGGAAGGTTGCGCCCTCGGCCGCCACAATGACGTTGGCCAGCAGCGCGTACTCAGAGTGTATATGGGCGCGCCCCTCGATGGCCGCGATGACCGGCACGCGTATATTGGCTATGTTTTCCAAAACCTGAACGCCTTCGTCATGGATCTGGCTCCACACGCCAGGATCGGAGACGTTTTCGAAAGATGACCAATCGACACCGATCATGAAGTCCCCGCCCGCCCCCGTGAGGATTACGATCTTATTCGCTCGATCTTGCGAAATCCGGTAGAAGGCATCGACAACCTCCGTATGGGCCTGTGCCGTGAAAGTGAGCGGCCCTCCGTTGCTATGGAGTTGCACGACCAGCACGCCTTCCGCATCCCGCGTCAACTTCAGGCTGCGGTAGGCAGTGAAATAGCTATCTCGAATCGTTTCCATGATACTCTCCTCTGTTTGTCTGCTCGTACTGAATCGGCGCCGTCGGTCTGCAGCGGACCAATCAACGTATATTCCCCGGAGCAATGAACCGACATTCGCCGGATGGCTCCGGGTTGGAGCTGACGACAGTGCATTTGTGAGGCCAGCTGAAGCTCCGGACGCCGTGTAAGACGCTGCCGAGAATCAGGATGTCGAAGCGTTCCGGTTCCGACATGGGCGTTCTCCTTGGACTCGCGGGCGCGGCCCGCTTCACAACAGCTTTTCAATCGTGATCGGTAGATCGCGTATTCGCTTGCCGGTCGCGTGATAGACGGCGTT
>JBKQTR010000179.1:0-2521 GCA_052143095.1 Allostellaceae bacterium | reverse complement strand
TCTGGTGCAGGGCGATGTGCGCTGGCTCGCCGGCGTCCTCATCGCCATCGACATCACGCTGGCCGGTCTTTTCTGGGCGATGGCGCCGGACGAGGATGTGATCGCGCGGCTCATCAGGAAGACGCTCACTATCGGCGTCTTCGCCTTCATCATCGGCAACTACAACAACCTAGCGCAAATCATATACAACTCCTTCGCCGGGCTCGGCAGCGAGGCAGGCGGCGGAACCATCAGCGCCGCGCAGCTCCTTCAGCCTGGCAAGATCGCCGAGGTCGGCATCGACGCCGGCAAGCCGATCCTGACCGCGATCTCCAGCATGATGGGATTCACCAGCGTTTTCGCGAACCTGGTGCAGATTTTGATTTTGCTCATCGCCTGGCTGATAGTCGTCATCGGCTTCTTCGTGATGGCGATCCAGCTTTTCGTCAGCCTCATCGAGTTCAAGCTGACGACATTGGCGGGCTTCGTCCTCGTTCCCTTCGGACTGTTCGGCCGGACTGCCTTCCTCGCGGAGAAGGTGCTGGGCAACGTCGTGTCGTCGGGCGTCAAAGTCATGGTGCTGGCCGTCATCAACGGCATCGGCTCGACCATCTTCAGCCAGTTCACCACCGGCTTCAATGATCCGCCGAGCATCTCCGACGCCCTGACGCTGATCCTCGCGGCCCTGTCGCTCCTCGGCCTCACGATCTTTGGCCCAGGCATCGCCAACGGCCTGATCGCCGGCGGCCCACAGCTTGGAGCAGGAGCCGCCGTCGGCACGGGACTCGCGGCGGCCGGGATCGCCGCCGCCGGTGCAGTCGCGACAGCCGGGGGCTTAAGCGCCGCGGGCAGTACGATTGCCGGAGCGGCGCGCGCCGGCGCTTCTGTGGCCGGCGGCGCGACTGCCGCATATCGCATGGGTGGCGCAGCGGGCGTCGCCCGGGCGGCGGGATCGGCCGCGACGAGCCCGCTGCGGCGCGCAGCCGCAAGCCTGCAACAAAGCTTCGCCTCCGGCCAGCGCGCCGTACCGGGAGGTTCAGCAACTCGGTCCGGCGCCGACGCAGCGGGCGGTTCCGCCGGAGCCCCGGCTTGGGCCCAGCGCATGAAGCGCAATCAGACCATCAGCCGCGGCGTGACCGCCGCCGACCACGCCATCCGCTCTGGGGACCGGCCGAGCGGCGGCCATCAGGTCGACCTTTCCGAGGGGGAATAATCCATGTTTCGACGACCCACCGTGCGCTACGGGAAGACGCCAGAACCGGAGACGCCATACCAGCGAGCCGGCCAGGTCTGGGACGAGCGCATCGGTTCGGCGCGCGTGCAGGCGAAGAACTGGCGGCTCGCCTTTTTTGGCGCGCTGGCGCTGAGCGGCGGTCTCGCGGGCGGCCTCGTTTGGCAATCGGCGCGCGGTGTGATCACGCCGTGGGTGGTCGAGGTCGACAAGCTCGGCCAGGCCGAGGCCATCGCGCCCGCGGTGGCTGGCTATCAGCCGACCGACCCGCAGATCGCCTGGCATCTGGCGCGTTTCATCGAAGAAGTGCGCGGCATTCCGGCAGACCCGGTGGTGCTGCGGCAGAACTGGCTCGACGCCTACAACTACGTCACCGACAAGGGCGCGCTCGCGCTCAATGACTACGCCCGCGCCAGCGACCCATTCTCGAAGATCGGCAAGGCGCAAGTGGCGGTCGAGGTGGCGAGCGTGATCCGCGCCTCCGACAGCAGCTTCCGGGTCGTGTGGATCGAGCGCCGGTACGTCGATAGCGCCCTCACCGCCACTGAGCGATGGAGCGCGATCCTCACCATCGTCGTGCAGCCGCCGACCGACGCCGATCGGCTGAAGAAGAACCCGCTCGGCGTCTACGTCCATGCCCTCAACTGGTCAAAGGAGCTCGGCTGATGCGCTTCGCGACGCTTGCAACCCTGTTGCTGACATCCGTCTCGCTCGGCGCTTGCGCCACCGCCTGGAAGCCGCCCGAGATCAGCTATGACGACACGCCGAGGCGGGCGGTGCTACAGCCCGACCCGCCGAAGCCCGTGCGAATCGTGGAGTTGCCCAAGCCATTGCCCTTGCCGGGACAGCTCAAGCCGCTCCCAGGCAGCTCCAAAGCGCCCCCCGAGGCGGCCGATCCGCATGCGCGCGTCGATGAGGCCAACGGGGCGGCGCGCATCCAGCCGTCGCGCGCAGGCTATCTCAACGCGATCCAGGTCTATCCGTTCTCCGATGGCGCGCTCTACCAGGTCTACGCCGCGCCAGGAGAGATCACGGACATCGCGCTCGAGCCTGGCGAACAGCTAGTGGGCTCCGGTCCTGTCGCCGCCGGCGATACCGTGCGCTGGGTGATCGGCGACACCGAGAGCGGCAGCGGTGCCTCCAAGCGCATCCACATCCTGGCCAAGCCGACGCGGCCCGATCTCGTCACCAACCTCGTCATCAACACCGACCGACGCACTTATCTGCTGGAGCTGCGCTCGACCGAAAAGACCTATATGGCCTCGGTGTCCTGGCAGTATCCGCAGGACCAGCTCATCGCGCTGCGGCGGC
>JBKQTR010000178.1:0-2952 GCA_052143095.1 Allostellaceae bacterium | reverse complement strand
ATCCCTCGCGGGCATCCGGTTGGTCATCCCTGACCACGTCTTGGGGCTTCCCGTGTTGCGTACGCTTTCCTTGTGTACATGCTGCCGCCAATACCCCGGTGTAGCGGCTGGGCGTCGTCTTCGCTCTTCCAACCCGGCCGTATCAGCCTTCCCCGATATGGCAGTCGGGTCGGCCTACACATCGTCCTTTTCGAGGCTTGCTCGGCGTTCACTTGCGTTGCGGCCTGCACACTCGCGCTGTCACCAATTCGTGACACGCTAATCGAAGGCTTCAGCCATTTCGTTACCTCCATGACTGCCCCGATTGCTTCCGGCTGGAGCGGTTGCCGGGTGGGCCTTGCACCCACTGGAAAAGCGCCGCCTTTTCACGGCGCACGCCATAAACGGACGAGGACGGGTTGGCGCTCTGCCGGGCGCTGCGGGCTCTATCGGTTCTGCTGCCGATCTCGACTTAGCTCGCCGCGAGCGGCGTGAGCACCTTTCCAGGATTGAGAATGTTTCGGGGATCGAGCATCTGCTTTAAGCTGCGCATCAGCGCAATTTCCTCAGCGCTGCGCGACCAGCCGAGATAGGGGCGCTTTTCGAGGCCGATGCCATGCTCGGCGGAGATCGAGCCGCCGCGCTCGCGCAAGGCGCCATAGACAATCGCCTCGACCGCATGCCGAGCCTCGGCGCCGGCCTCGCCGACACCGGCGATCACGTGGAGATTGCCGTCGCCCAGGTGACCGAACACGACAAGGGTCGACCCTGGCCACCGTGCCGCGAGCGCATGGCGGATATTCAGGATATAGTCCTCCATGCCCACTATCCACAGGCTGACATCGAAGATAAAGATCGGGAAGTTTTGGGCAACTTGGCCGACGTCGTCGCGCAGCGCCCACATCTGATCGCGCTCGGCCTGGGACTTGGCGATCACCGCATCGACGAGGTCGCCGCCCTCGAGCGCCGAGGTCAGCGCCCGCTCGAAGCGGACCGAGTCGTCAGTCTGGTCGGCGCCCAGCGCTTCAACCAGCACGTAGTAGGGCTGGCCGTGGGGTAACGGCGGCCGTCCTCTCGCCGGCGGCGTCGTGACGAGCTTGTAGAAATCCTCCCACATGACCTCGAAGGCTGAGAGCGTGCCCCCGAGCGTCCGCTCCATGTGACGCAGAAAGCCTGGCAGCCGATCGAACGCGTCGACGGCCGCGAAAGCAGTGTTCTGGCTGACCGGCCGCGGTCGCAAGCGCAGCACTGCGCGCGTGACAACGCCCAGCGTGCCCTCGGAGCCGATGAAGAGCTGCTTCAGGTCGTATCCGGCGTTGTTCTTGATCAGGCGGTTGAGCGAGGACAGGACGGTGCCGTCGGCCAACACCACCTCCAGGCCGAGCACCATGTCGCGCGTCATGCCATAGCGGATGACCCGGTTGCCACCGGCGTTGGTCGAGATGTTGCCGCCTATCGTGGCTGAGCCTCGCGCACCGAGATCGAGCGGGAAGAACAGCCCATTGGCATCGGCCGCTTCGCAGACCGTTTGCAGCACACATCCGGCTTCCACGGTCATGGTGGCGCCGAGCTTGTCGATCTCCTCGATCCGGTTCATGCGCTCGAGCGACAGCGCCAGCGCGCCGTCGGCCACGCCGCCATCGACAAGACCTGTCTTGCCGCCCCAAGGCACGACCGGCTGATGCGCCGCGTGGCATAGCCGAAGAATCGTTGACACTTCCCGCGTCGAGGCGGGCGTGAGGACGGCGATCGGCGTTCCAAGCGGCCTCGCCGAGGCGCTGTGCGACTTTGCTAGAGCATCGGTACCCTCGAGAACCGCGCCAAACCCCAATGCCGCCTTCAACTGGCCGATGAGGTCATCCATGCCCTGCTCCTCCGTAGCATGCTTTGGCCTGCCGACTCCGTCACCGCGATATGACCGCCTCGATGAGACGCGGGCTTCGTCCTGCCATGGCGGCCGAGAATTGCGCGGCAAATTCCTCGGCGCTAGAGGCACGGGAGGCCTCGACGCCCATGCCTTCGGCGAGGCTCGCCCAGTCTAGCACCGGATCGTGCAAATCGAACACTGCGTGGCTTCTCAACGCGCCCGACAGGGCATCCGCACATGACAGGCGCTGACGATCCTCGCAGACTTCCTTCCGCTGGCGATCACGAGCCGTGCTATGATCTTTAAGAGCGAGGTGCGATTGCAGCAGATCAGGCACCGGGGTGCTCTATGGTTTCGTCACCTGCTCTACGCAGCGCTACTCTACCGGTTCTACACCCGGGCGGAGAACGCGAGACGTTCTTGCATATTGCCCTGCTTGGGATGAGGCTCACCGTCGCCGCCCTCCTCGGCTACATCGTGGCGCGTGAGGCAGAGGACCTGCCGGAGACGGCGGATAGGGATCTCCGCTAGCATCGCCTTCCGCAACGCCGGCAGCTCACTGCGGCAATGATGGCGACTTGCTCCTGTAAGCCGCTTTGATGTTGCCGGCGCGATGAAGCGGCCTAAGCAAGGCGCTTGCTACTGTTGCGGCAGAGATAACGCGAGCGGCGTTTCACCGGCGGAAGAGAGCGAGGAAGCGATGGCAGAAGCCCGCATGAAGTATTTCGGGTGGGGTCGCGAAGGCGAGGCGATGACCGCCGAGGAAGAGAGCTTCGTCCTTGACCGCTGCCGGCGGCGCTTCGGCGTCGACCGCTTCGAAGAGAAAGCAGCACCGAAGCCGCAGGAGATCAAACTGCCGGCCCCACGTATCGCGCCGCCGGCATCACTGGCGTCGCTCTCATCGAACGATCCCAATGACCGCGCCCGTCACACCTATGGCAAGTCCTATCCCGACTACGTCCGCGGTCTCGACGGCGACTACGCGGTCGCGCCGGATGTGGTGGCCTATCCCCGCAGCGAGGCCGACGTCGGGGCACTGCTCGACTGGGCGGGCAATGTCGGGGCGGCCGTCATCCCCTTCGGCGGCGGCTCCAGCGTGGTCGGCG
>JBKQTR010000177.1:0-6698 GCA_052143095.1 Allostellaceae bacterium | reverse complement strand
GGTGCTTGCGATGCTCGCCTTCTTGCTCGGAGGAATCTCCGGTCTGATGAACGCCAGCTACACGATGAACATGGAGATTCACAATACCGCTTTCGTTCCGGGTCACTTTCATCTGACAATAGGCACCGCGGTTGCCCTTTCGTACATGGGAATTGCCTATTGGCTGATACCATTCCTCGAACAACGGGAACTCTGGTCGCCGCGGCTCGCGCGAATTCAAGCTTTCCTCTACTTCGGCGCCGTTCTGATATTTTCGGCCGGCATGACGGCGGGCGGGCTTCAGGGGATGCCGCGGCGGACGGATCTGTCGGACGCCGCGTACAATCTGCCGTCGTGGAGGATCCCTGGAATAATGGCGGCCGTCGGCGGTTCGCTGATGTTTGTGAGCGTGCTGCTGTTCTTCGTGGTGATAGTTATGACCATATTCGCGGGCAGGAGGAATCGGACGCTGGACATTCCGTTCACGGAAACCGTTCAGCCGCCGGCTGCGGGCGGCTGGCAGATTCAGCTCGATCAGCTTCGATACTGGGTGATCGCTTCGATTGTCATGGTCGCTTTGGTCTACGGACCTTTCATCTTCGCGCACTTGCCGCCGAATCTGTCCGCTCCAGGCTTGCAGTATCCCTAGGAACGGGATCTGCCGGTCCCTGCTGAAAGTGTCCGCCGAACCGGATGACCCGCCTTGACTGCGGTGCATCGGCAGGTTGATCGCCTTCGAAACGGCAGCGGTATGCTCTTGAAACGCCGGCCTTTCTGAGAGCTTGAGTAACTCACGGCCGCTCATCCGTGCGTCGCGGGAATCTGCGCCAGAATCTGATCGTGCAGCAGCTCGATATCGGATCGCTGAGGATGCGCGGTCCCGTAGCGCATCACGGCCGCGGATCCTGCTGCGATTCCCCATGCGAAGGCATCTTCCGCCGGTAGTCCGCGTGCCAGCACGAGCGTCATCGCCGCGACGAAGCTGTCGCCGGCGCCGACCGCGCTGCATACTTGAACCTTCGGCGCCGGTAAACGCAGGGCGCCGCTCCCGCTTGCCATAACCGCGCCGGCTGCGCCGAGCGAGACGACGACCAGGCGCGCGGCACCCTCGCGCGCGAGCCTGACTGCCTCGGCATCCTGCTCGCACGGATCGGATACCTCGTGTCCCACCAGTCCCTCGAACTCACGGAGGCTTGGCTTCATCAAGGTGATGCCTTTTCCCAATGCGGCCTTAAGAGCGGCGCCAGAGCTATCGAGGACAAAATGCTGATGCCGGCTTGCGGCTAGAGCTGCGAGTCGGGCATAAAAATCTTCGGGAACGCCGCGCGGCAGGCTGCCGCTCACGACCAGCCAATCGCCGTCGAACTCCGCGAGCGCCTCCAGCAGGGCATGCCATTCGGCATCGGATACCGCCGGACCCTCCGGCACGAAGCGATATTCGAGGCCGCTGGAGCGTTCACGAATCGCGACGCTGATTCGCGTGAGTCCCGCGACGGGAACGACTCGGCACGCGACGCCTTCGCGGTCCAGGAGTTCGCGAAGAAACTGCCCCGTCGCGCCACCCGCCAACAGGACCGCGAGCGACTCGCCGCCAAGCTCGTTCACGACCCGGGCAACGTTGATTCCGCCACCGCCAGGATCGAACTGTTCGGTGGTAGTGCGAACTTTGCGAGTCGGTTGGACAGAATCAGCCTCGCAGGCCAGATCGACCGCGGGGTTGAGCGTCAGCGTGATGATACGTGGCGACACGGTCTCGCGCCCGCGACAAAGGCTTCCCGCTACTTCCAGTTCTTCAACTTCCTCGTTCGCCGGGGTCTCCCGCTTATGAGCGTCGGTCGTCAAACGACCTCTCTACGCGTGCTCGATCAGAGCCTTGAGCAGGTCGTGTCTGGTCACCACGCCAACCAGCTTGCCCCCTTTTGTAGTGGGCACGCAGACGACCTTTTTGTCGGTCATCATCCCGACCAGGTCGTTGATCGAAGCCTTTACGTCGGCCGTCGGGACCTTCCTGCTCATTATCTTCTCAGCCGTCGTGTCGAGGAGTTGCGTGCCCTTTTCCGCCGCTTTGAGAAGGTCGAGCTCGGTGACCACGCCCACGACGCTCCCCCGGTCGTCGATGACCGGAACACCGCGATAGATCCCGCTCAGAAGCCGTAGGGCTACATCTTGCGCACAGTCCTCTGCCGTCGCCGATTCAACGGGTTGAGTCATGATGTCCGATGCCGTAAGGCGCTTCTTGCCCATTTCTGGAATCCCTCCTGGATTATGCAAGCCGACCAATGCGCAACTCATGCCAATCGCGCAGACTATGCACGAACGGTCTGAAGCTGCTCAGATGAGGCCGATGGCAACAATACGATTTCTGGCCCTCTGTTTCCATCCGAGACAATCTTGCGCCACGCAGACGGAAAAGCGCCTCCGAAAATGATACTTCGTGCAGCTCCGCGAGACCGCGAGGCCTGCCTTAACATTCGCTGGTTTCGACCTCGACCGCAGTCAGCTTGTATTCCGGGCAATCCGTCAGGCGATCCCGGACCTCGCTGGTGACCGCATTGGCGGCCGTCGCGGGATCGTGAAAACTCAGGAAGACTACACCGGGTGAAACGCGGTCGGTCACGCGTGCCGTCGCGTGCGCCTGGCCGAACCGGCTTCGCAGCCGGACACGCGCGCCGTCTTCTATACCTCGAGCGGCAGCATCGTGCGGGTGAATTTCGAGTTCGTCGGTCGGCCGCAGACGAAGATTCGGGCTGCGACGGGTCATCGTACCGGCATTGTAGTGCTCAAGCACACGCCCCGTGATGAGTTCGAGTGAAGCGCCAAAACTCGGCGACGGCTGGAACTCGACGCAGGCTAGCCGGGCACGGCCTCGGGAAAAGCTGGTTTCATAGAGCCTTGGTGTCCCAGGGTGGTCAGGAGATGGCACCGGCCACTGGAGCCCGTCGCTTTCCAACCGCGCATAAGAGACGCCGGCGTAGATCGGGGTCAGACGAGCGATTTCATCCATCACGTCGGAGGGCGACGACGCCGCCTGCGGCAAACCGGTTGCAGCCATCAGTGCTTCGATGATCTCGAGATCCGGGCGCGTGCCGGCGAGCGGGGGCAGTGCGGCACGCACTCTCTGGATTCGCCGCTCGCCGTTGGTGAAGGTGCCATTTTTCTCAAGGAAGCTCGCGCCGGGAAGAACCACGTCAGCAAGTTTCGCGGTCTCGGAGAGAAAGAGTTCCTGCACGACGAGAAACTCAAGATTCTTGAGCGCCTTGACCGTTTGCCCGGAGTCCGGATCGGTCTGCGCGACGTCTTCGCCGAAGATGTACATGGCGCGCAACTCGCCGCGCCGCGCCGCCTCGTGCATTTCGGGTATCGTCAGTCCGCGATGCGCCGGAAGAACCCGCCCCCATGCCGATTCGAACTTGGCGCGCGCGGCCGCATCATCGACGCTCTGATAGCCGGGCAAGAAACCCGGGTCGCATCCCATATCGGCAGCACCCTGAACGTTGTTTTGGCCGCGCAGAGGGTTTACTCCCACTCCAGCCCGCCCCAGGGCGCCGGTCAGAATCGTGAGATTGCAGAGCAGGCTGACGGACTCGCTCCCCTGGTAGTGCTCGGTGACGCCCAGCCCGTGAAACATCATTGGCGATCGAGCAGTCGCGTAGCGACGCGCCGCCTCGCGCACGATCGTCGGCGAGACTCCAGTCAACGCTGCCCCTGTCTCCGGCGTTTGCCGGCGAATGAACGGTTCATATGTCTCCCATCCCTCCACGCGGTCCTTGATGAAGGTCCGGTTGACCAGTCCCGCCTCGACGATCGCACACGCGAGGGAGTTGAAAAGCGGAACGTTCGCGCCAGGGCGCACCTGCAAATGCAGATCTGCCATTGCCGCGAGTTCGGTATGGCGCGGATCGATCACGATCAACGTCGCGCCGCGCAATGCTGCCTGCTTGATCCTCGCCCCGACAATCGGATGAGCCTCGGTCGCGTTCGCGCCAACGATCAGTAGAAGGTCGGCCTCTTCTATGTCCGCGAACGAATTGGTCGCAGCGCCGGTGCCGAACGACTCGCGCATTCCGGCTGCGGAGGGGGCGTGGCATACGCGCGCGCAGCAGTCCACGTTGTTGGTGCCGAGGCCGGCGCGAACCCATTTCTGAAAGAGATAGTTCTCTTCGTTCGTACAGCGCGACGACGACAGGCCGGCGCTGAAGCCTCGCAGCCGCAGAAACTCGCTGGCGACCAGATCGATCGCTTCTTCCCACGAAGCCGGTTCCAGCCGGCCGTTGCGCCTTATGAGCGGGGCAGTGAGCCGTTCGCGATGGCGAGCGAAGGCGTGGGCGTAGCGCCCCTTCACGCACAGATGCCCGCGGTTAACGGCCGCACCGTGAACACCGTCGATCCGCGCGACATGATCGGCGTCCACCTGAACCTCAAGCCGGCATCCGACGCCGCAGTAGCCGCAGGTCGTGCGCACGGCGCCCGTGGGGGCGGGGTGGCGCTCCCGATCGACATCACTCAAGGCGTGCGTCGGGCAGACCGCTACGCATGCGCCGCAGCTTACGCAGTCGCTGTCTGCAAACTTCTCGACTCCCCACGCCAGGTGGGTCCCGGCTCCGCGCCCTTCGAACGAATAGACGAATTGCCCCTGAACTTCGGCGCAGGACCGCTCGCACAGCCGGCAGAGGATGCAGCGCGCAAGGTCGATCCGCAGGTACGGATGGCCGGCATCGACTGGCGCCGTTCCACGCCGAGCTGCATAGCGCAGCCCGGTGGCACCCCAGACCGACAGTTCCACCCCGACGCTTCCGAGTGGAGCGGATTCGGCGAGCATCAACTCGCCGAGGTCACGCCGGTATGCGGCCAGCGCGGCAGAGTCGGTTAACACGGACATTCCGTCCAGGGCGGGCGTGCAGCAGGCGGCGACATAGCGGCCATCCGCCTCTACCACGCATGAGCGGCAATGCCCGCCAACCGACAGACGTTGATCGTGGCAGAACGCGGCGATCTCAACGCCTGCGGCGCGACAGGTATCGAGCAGGGTTCCGCTTGCTTCGACTCGGCGCTGGTTCAGGGTGATCATGCCAGGACTTCTTCGCCGAAGTGTTCGAGCAAATCACGGATCGGTCGAGGAACTCCGGCGCCGAAGCCGCATAGGCTCCCCATCTCCAGCGTCGATAGGAGGCGCTCCAGGACGGCACGCTCGCGTATTTCGCCGAGCAGCGAAGTTCCGACCCGGCACGGAGTGCAACTGCCGCACGACTCGGCGGCGGCGAAGGCAAAGAGGTGTTCCGCCAGAGCGCGCGGCGACACGCTGTCATCGAGGACAACAACCCCCGCGTGCCCCATCCCGGGAAGGAAATCGAACGAAAGCGGGATGTCGAAATGCGAGGCGGGAATTACGCGGCCCATCGGACCTCCGATCAGCGCCATTTTCCAGCGCCGCCCGGTCGGGGGGCCTTGGCCGGCTTCTTCGAGCACGCGGATCAGCGGCGTCCCCAATCGGACCTCGACGATTGCGGGCCGGGCGACGGCACCCGACAAGCTCACCGCCTTGGTGCCGCTGCCCTGGCGCGTGCGCGCGATCCATGGGACGATCGCCAGCGTCTCGACGTTCTGCACCACAGTCGGGTTGCCCCAAAGTCCTTGCTGTGCCGGGTACGGGGGACGCACGCGCGGCTCGCCGCGCAAACCCTGAATAGAATTGAGCAGCGCGGTTTCCTCGCCGCATACATATGAGCCAGCTCCGGAGACGACTTCGACATTGAACTCGTCTCCGAGCAACGCGCCATCGCGCGCCTCACCGATCGCTACGCGCATCGCCCGCTGCGCTTGCGGGTATTCACTTCGGATGTAGACGATGCCATGTCGCGCGCCGATAGCGCGCGCGCACGCGAGCATTCCCGCGAGCACGGCGTGCGGGTCCTCTTCGAGCAGCAACCGATCGACATAGCTGCCCGGGTCCCCTTCGTCACCGTTGGCGACGACGTAGCGCTCGGGGCCAGGAGCGTAACGGGCTGCGCGCCATTTGGCCGCGGTCGGAAAAGCGGCGCCGCCACGGCCTCGAAGCCGCGTGTCTTCGAGAGCGGACAGAATCGAGTCGCCGTCGGGAAGGTCGTATTCATCGAGCGGCGGGCGGCTTCTGGAGGCGGTGAGATTGCGCAGGACTACCGGAGGGTCCGCCATCGAAATGCGCGGTATCGCGGCCGACGCCGCGGGTGGTGGTGGGCTAGCCCCAATTGCTTTCAGCCATTCGGCCATGGACTGAGCAAGCGGGCGGGTGAAGACCGAGTCGGCGCGACGAAACGATGGCGCCGCGAAGCAGTGCCCAAGACAACGCACGGTACGAACCGAGCCGGCCCGCCGCAACCGCTCGGCCAGTTGTGCTCCTCCCGCGAAATGGCACGCGGTTCCATCGCAGGCCTCGGTTTCATGGCCAAGGTCGTCATAGAAGGTTCTAAGGCCCCGGATCGCCGCAATAGGCAGCCCGCGACGAGCGACGATCTCTGCGTCGCTCTTCCCGTCGAGCAGATCGCGGACCGCGTTAGCCTCGGAGGGCGAACCCGGCACTCGGCGACGGGCCCATTCGAGCAGAAGCAAGCCGCCATCTGCTTTGCGCTCGCGCGCCGCAATATCATCAGAGAACCCTGACATCAGCCTTTCCCGCTCCAATCAATTTTGAGTGACACGCTCGCTCTTGCACAAGTCACAGTTGTCGGTGTGCGGCCTGGCAC
>JBKQTR010000176.1:0-6427 GCA_052143095.1 Allostellaceae bacterium | reverse complement strand
GTTGCTGCGCAACCGCTGACGCCGCCACGGACGAACTTCCTGCGGAAGTTCGCCTGGACGCTGGCGCTGCCCCGCGATGAGCGCCCCGCGCCGCGGGGCGCTCACGCAGCCATTAAAGCGCTGACGTGGGCGGCGGCGCTGGCGGCGAGCGCGTCGAGGTCGTAGCCGCCCTCGAGCGTGGAGACGATGCGCCCCTCGCAATGCCGCGCGGCGCAGGCCATGAGCCGCTCGGTGACCCAGGCATAATCCGCCTCGACCAGCATGAGCTGCGCCAGCGGGTCGGCGCGATGGGCATCGAAGCCGGCGGAAATGAGGATGAAATCCGGCCGGAAATCCTCCAGCGCCGGCAGGATGATCTCGTTGAAGGCGCGGCGGAACTCGGCCGAGCCCGACATCGGGCGGAGCGGCACGTTGACGATGTTGCCGACCCCGGTCTCGCTGCGCCCGCCGGTGCCGGGATAGAGCGGCGACTGGTGCGTCGAGGCGTAGAAGACATGCGGGTTGTTCTCGAAGATCGCCTGGGTGCCGTTGCCGTGATGGACGTCGAAATCGATGACCGCGGCGCGCTCCAGCCCGTGCTGCTGGCGCACACGCTGGGCGCCGATGGCGATGCTGTTGAAGACGCAGAACCCCATGGCGCGATCCGCCGCGGCGTGGTGGCCGGGCGGGCGAACGGCGCAGAAGGCGTTGTCGGCGTCGCCCTCGACCACGGCGTCGACGGCGGCACAGACCGCGCCCACCGCGCGCAGCGCCGCCTCGCCCGAGCGCGGCGACAGCACGGTATCGGCATCGAGCGCGGCATGACCGCGCTGCGGCACCGCCGCCAGCACCGCCTCGATGAAGGCGCGGGGATGGACGCGCGCGACCTCGTCGAGCGCCGCGCGCGGCGCCTCGCGCCGCTTCAGGCCGGAGAACTCCTCCCGGCCGAGGCCGGCGAGGACGGCGCGCAGCCGGTCGGGGGATTCCGGGTGATAGCTGCCGGGATCGTGCTCCAGGCAGGCCTGATGGGTATAGAGCAGCGTCGTCATCGCGCTTCCTGCCTCCCCGATTAGTTTCGCACATCCGACCCCGCTTCGGCCATGCGGATCGTCGGGCTTGCCGCGCCGCGGAGGGGCCGTCACTATAGGCCCCGCCGCGGCGGGGCAAAGTCCAAGGACGAAATCGGGCGTCGGGGAGGCGCGAGCGTGAGGCGAGCATGTGCGGCGGTTTCCGGCGCCGTTCTTCTGCTGTTATCCGCCCTGCCAGGACGCGCCGCCGATGTGCCGCCGACGATCATCGTCCATGCCGGCAAAGCCGATAGCCTCAACCACGCGCTGGCGCTGCAATTCGCCGAGGCGCTGGCGCAAGGCAACAACGCGCTCACCGTCCAGGTCGAGGAGAGCCAGGGTTCGGTGCAGAACATCATGGACGCGCTGCGTCGCGGCGGCCATTACGTCTTCACCGCGCCGCCCAACCTCATCGTCCAGGCCAAGCGCGGCGACAAGCCGTTCGAGAAGAACCCGCGCTATCGCGACATCCGCGCCCTCTTTCCCGTCCCGGCGCTCACGCTCCATTGGGCGGTGCGCGCCGATAGCGGCATCACGCGCTTGCCCGAGCTCGCCGGCAAGAGCCTCGTCCCCGGCAGCAAGGGCAGCTTCGGCGAGCGCCAGACCGTTTCCGCGCTGCATGCGCTCGGGCTCGACCAGCGCGTCCAGCTCATCGACATCGATCCCGCGGGAGCGCAGGCGGCGCTGGCCGGACGCCAGGTGGCGGGGGTGGCGCTCGCCGGCACGGTGCCGCTGCCGGCGGTGCGCGACCTCGCCAAGGCGGTGCCGATCCGCCTCTTGAGCCTGACCCATGCCGAGCTCGCCCGGGTGCTGGCGGCCGATGACAGCACGGTGGCCGAGACCATCCCCAAGGGGACATATCCGGGCCAGAGCGAGGACGTCACCAGCATCGCGCTGCCGGCCGGCGTCTACGCCACCACGGCGATGAGCGACAAGATGGCCTACGCCATCACCAAGGCGTTCTGGTCGCAGAAATGGGCGCTCGGCCAGCGCAACCCGCCCTGGAACTCGGTCAGCCCCGCCTCGCTCGCCCAGCTCGGCATCAAGCTGCACAAGGGCGCCGAGCGCTATTATAAGGAAGCCGGCATCAAGCTGCCGGCGGCGCTGCGCTAGGAGGCGTTCACTTGGCTGTCGATTTCCTGGTCGTTGGCGCCGGCATGGCGGGCGCCGCCGCAGCCTATTTCCTGGCCGAGCACGGAAGCGTGCTGATCCTCGAGCGCGAGGACGCGCCCGGCTATCATTCGACCGGCCGCTCCGCGGCACTTTATACCGAGGCCTACGGCAATGAAGCGATCCGCGCGCTGACCGTGGCGAGCGGCCGCTTCTTCCGCGCGCCGCCGCCCGGCTTCGCCGCGGTGCCGCTGCTGAAGCCGCGGGGCCTGCTGATGGTGGCGCCGGCGGCGGACGAGGCGCAGTTCGAGGCCGCGCTCGCGCTCGGCCGGCGGTTTGCGCCGGCGCTGCGCCGTCTCACCCCGGCCGAGGCGCTGGCGCTTTGCCCGGTGCTGCGCGAGGACTGGCTCGGCCACGCCTTCCTCGAGCCCGATGCCACGGACATGGACGTCCATGCCATTCATCACGGCTTCCTTGCCGGCATGCGCGCCAGAGGCGGCCGCGTGCTGACCGGCGCGGCGGCGCGCGGGATCGCGCGCAGCGGCGGGCTCTGGCGGGTCGAGACGGCGGTAGGCAGCTTCGCTGCGCCGGTGCTGGTCAACGCCGCCGGCGCCTGGGCCGACGAGGTGGCGGTGGCCGCAGGCGTGCGGCCCATTGGGCTCGCGCCGCTCAGGCGCACCGTCCTCATCGTCGCGGCGCCGCCCGGGCTTGCCGTCGATGGCTGGCCGCTGGTGGGCGATGTCGGTGAGAGCTTCTATTTCAAGCCCGAGAGCGGCCGCCTGCTGATCTCGCCCGCCGACGAGACGCCGCTGCCGCCGCAGGACGTGCAGCCCGACGAGATCGACATAGCGCTGGCGGTCGAGCGCGTCATCGCGGCAACGCGGCTCGAGATCCGCCGCATCGAGCGCAAATGGGCGGGCTTGCGCAGCTTCGCGCCGGACCGGACCCTGGTAATCGGCCCCGACCCGGCGGCGCCAGGCTTCGTCTGGATGGCCGGCCAAGGCGGCTACGGCATCCAGACCGCGCCGGCCGCCGGCGCCGCGCTCGCGGCGCTCGCCACCGGCGAAGCGCTGCCGGCGGAGCTGACGGCGCTGGGGGTGACGGCGGAACAGCTGCTGCCGGCCCGGCTGCGCGGCGCGGGATAGGGCGGCGCTCGCACGGTCCGTCAGCCGCTTCTCCTACGCCGCCGGGCGCCGGTACAGCGCGGCCGCCGCCAGCGCCAGCCAGCCGAGGATGAACAGCGTGCCGCCGATCGGCGTGAGCCGCGCCACCGCCGGCGGCGCGCCGGCGGCCAGGAGAAAGAGACTGCCGGGAAACAGCAGCAGCGCCGCGGCAAAGCACCAGCCCGCCACTGCCAGCCAGCGCCGCGCCGCGCCCGGGCGCGAGGCGCCGGCCAGCGCCGCGACCGCCAGCAGCGCCACGGCATGGACGAGGCCATAGCGCCCGCCGGTCGCGGCAAGCTCGAGACGATAGGGATCGCCCGCCAGGAGATGGCGCGACGCCGCCTCGGCGGCGACCGACGCGGCACCGCTCAGACCGGACCAGGCAAGCCACAGCCGCGGCATCATCGGCGCCGCTCGCCCCAGCGGGAGGGGATAGGCCCACCCCTTTTCACTAGTTTACGTTGCGGCTGTTGCGCTAAGGTTTGCGTTGGAATACCCCGAGGATGAACGTGGCGACGGATCGTCGAGAGCGGCGGGAGCGGGAGGAGAGTTTGATCGAACTCGTCGCCCGCGCCAACCACGTGCTCGCACAACGCTTCCATGAGCAGGTGAGAGGGCACGGCGTTTCCGCGACCGAATGGCGCGTGCTGGCGGCCCTCGTCGAGCACGACGGGGTGGCGATGACCGAGCTGGCCGAGCTGGTGCTGTTCAAGCAGCCGACCCTAACCAAGGCGGTCGACCGGATGGAGCGCGCACAGCTGGTGCAGCGGCGCACGCCGGCCGAGGATCGCCGTCGCACGCTGGTGCATTTGACCGAGCGCGGCCGGCGCATCGCCGCGCCGCTGGCGGCGCAGGCGCGCCAGCACGCGCTGGCCGTCAGCCGCGCTGTCGGCGACAGCCAGAGCCGCGAGCTGCGCTCGGCCCTGCTCGAGCTCATCGAGCGCGTGCGGGAGCTGCCGCGCGATCAGCGCCCGGCGCGCGGCGACCGCGTCACCGGCGATTGAGCCCGACGGACGCTGGCAGCGTCCGCGGCCCGGCGGTATAAGACGCGCGGGTCGCAAGCATGCGGAGCAGCCATGCCGAGTTTCGATATCGTCTCCCGGCTCGATCTCGCCGAGGTCGACAACGCGCTTGCCGGCATCGCCCGCGAGGTCGGCACCCGCTACGACTTCAAGGACAGCAAATCCTCGGTCACCCGGCAGGAGCTCGCGCTCACCGTGCTCGCCGACGACGATCTCAAGCTGAAGCAGCTGCACGAGCTGCTGAAGGTGCATCTGACGCGGCGCAAGGTCGATGCCGGCGCGCTCGACTTCAAGCCGGCGGAGAAGGCCTCGGGCAATATGCTGCGCCAGACGGTGACGCTGCGCCAAGGCATCGACCGGGAGCTCGCCAAGCGCCTGGCGCGCGAGATCAAGGACAGTCCCCTCAAGGTGCAGGCCTCGATCCAGGGCGAGGAGCTGCGCGTCACCGGCAAGAAGCGCGACGATCTCCAGGCGGCGATCACGCTGATCCGCGGCCTCAAGATCGAGCAGCCGCTGCAATACGTGAATTTCCGCGAGTAGGCGCCCCGGCGCGCCGGATAGGTAGTTTTCCTGAGCGGGGCTGTGATCGAGATCACGCCGCCGGCGTGGCGGCGATCCCCATCCTCCTGCGCAAGGAGACCCGCCATGCCGATGATCTGGACCGCCGGAAACGTTTTCTTTCTCGTCTGCGTCGGCGCGGCCATCGCTTTCCTCGTCGCCAGCGAGATCCTCGAGGCGCGCCGTGCCCGCATCCGCGCCCGCCAAGCGCTCCCGGCGAACGACACTGCGCCCACCCGACGCGAGCCGCGGCGCACAGGCCGCCTGCCGGCGGCGGCGCTGCGGCGAATGGGGCTCGACTGACGTCGGCCCGGCCGTCGTGGTAAAGTAGTTTCATGGCTGCCGCAGCGAGGCTCCTCACCATCGAGTTCCTGAAATGGGTCGCGAGCCGCCCGCGAACCTATGCCGAGGTGCGGGAGGGATGGCGCAGCACCTGCCCGCTCACCTGCGCCTGGGAAGACGCGATCAGCGACGGGCTCGTCGAGTTCGAAGGCGGCCCGGCACCGGCCCGGCTGGTGCTGTCGGCGCGCGGCCGCGCCGCGCTCGAGGGCGCGCAGGCACCCCCTTCCCCTTGATCGCCTGCGCACGACCGGGTAGATAAGGACAGCGCCTCGCCCCGTCCCCTTCGTCTAGAGGCCCAGGACACCGCCCTCTCACGGCGGTAACGGGGGTTCGAATCCCCCAGGGGACGCCACCCTACGCCAAGGCTTCGGGTGGCGCGCCTCGTGTGGCGAGCCGGCGGTGCCTTGGCGTAGGGTGTCCACCGAAGCCTTGGCGTAGGTGGACTGGCAACGACACGCTCCTCTTCAATTCTCTCGCCGCTTCCCCGTAAGATGACCGCTGGAACCTCGGCGCAGGGCATCTTGTGGTACGTTTATTTTCTCGCGCTCGGCAACGGCGATATCTACGTCGGCTCGACCAACGATCTGAAACGGCGGTTCCGGGCGCATGAGCTTGGCCAGGTCACATCGACCCGCCCCTTTCTTCCCGTGACGCTCAAAAGCTATATCGGCGTGGAAACCGAGATGAATGCGAGGCAGCTCGAGCGATATTTCAAATCTGGCTCGGGCAAAGCTTTTGCGAAGAAGCGCTTTTGGTAGGCGGTCGCTTGTTTACTCTGACCCCAATCTGCGCTTTGCCTGTCATGCGCTCTTCCAAGCGATCAAGAACGCGCGGCGTTAGCCACCGCCCAGCGCTCGCAAACGGCACACTTGGTCGTCCACGACGAAATTCGTCACGCCAACCTCTGTCCACCAGCGAGCCTCTCTTCGTTGTCAGCCCTGCGGCTCTCGCCCGGCGGTATGGCCGGCGAGTCGAACCTCGGCGTCGCCAACCACGCTCCTTGTCACGAACAGGCGGAGATACGCCTTCTTGACCTGAACATCCGCGCCGTGCTCGCGCTCAATCACAACAATGTCGTACTGGCTCTGCAGATCAAGCCAGAACTGGTTGCGCGTTCGCATGGCAGGAATTCAAAAGAGAATTGTCCAGCTGACCCCTGGATCAGAAGCCGGGCGGGTACCGGCGC
>JBKQTR010000175.1:0-4251 GCA_052143095.1 Allostellaceae bacterium | reverse complement strand
TCTACGGCGCCTGAACCTGCTGCCAACCAGCAAGGCGATTCCCGAAATCAGCAAAGGGCAGAAGCTCGTAATGGGCAGCGACGGCCGCTGGTCGCTAGAACCCGATCTGGAGCGCTTCCAGAAAGGCTCGCGCGGACTCGATCTTGTTCGCACACACTTGGCGGGCCGCCACCTGATGAAGCGCGCCGCCGATCTGACGCCGATCACGCCCGAGGAGATGCTCGGCGGCACGCCGCAGGTCGCACCGTTTGGCCGGCCGCGGACTTCGCCGGGACTTAGCGATGCCGACGTGCAGACGCTGGAGCAAGAGGTCGTCGCGCCGCTGACGATCGACCAGCAGTCGCGGATGCGGGACTTGGCGACGAACACTTATCGGATCGTTGCCGCAAATCCGGGCAGAAGGCTTAGCACTTCGACCGATAGCTATGGCGTTGCTCCCGATGGGCGCGCTGGCAACTTCACCAACGCCGCGGCCATCGTCAGCCTCGTCAAGGCCGCGATGGCGCAAGCTATCAAACCTATGAATGCCGAGCTGGCGGCGGCGCGCGTGCGGACGGCGCGAGCGCTCGGCGCATAACATAATGGGAGAAACGACAATGGCAACCTTTACATTAAGTCCGCCCACCGGGCTGAGCTTGGCGACCGTGTACCAGGGCGCGAGCGGCGCGACATATACGCCGTCCGCTGGCGGCTACCTGGTCATAAACGACGAAAAGGACGTCCGCGCGTTCCTGGAGCACGGCTGGGTCGCGGCGTCGGTCGCGGGCGAATGAATGTGGTGTTTCCCACCCCGGGGGCTGGCAGCGCGTCTCGTCCACGCGACGCGTAGATCGCGCGGAGTTGCTACTCCTTCGCCGCGCATCGCGCTGGCCCCCGGACTCGTCGAGGTGCACATAGGACCGACTTGAGCCTGAACGGCAACGGCACAGAACTCGCGAGCTACCTACCGCCACCGGCGCTGATCGCAGAGCTGAACCCGCAAGAGCTCGCGTCGCTCATCGGCCAGCTTGAGCAGTTGAAGGCGTTGTGTTGGGCGCGGCTGGTGACGACTCCGGTAACGACCACCAAGGCGAAGCCCGATTCGGCCCAACCGGACCGCACCTTGAACGCGGAGGAAATCGCGGCCGAGCTGGGGCAGACGCGGCGCTGGGTATTTCGGCACGCCAAGAAGCTGAGCTTCATTCGCCGGACATCCCGCAAGTCCCTGACCGCTTCGGCAACCGAGGTCCGTCGCTGGCGCGAGACTCAGAGGGCTTGACGGTAGTGTGGCTATATGGCAGTATCCCATATATGAAAACACAGCGGGAGACTCAGCCAATGTCAAAGACGACCTTGCGACTACCGGAGAATCTGATCGAGCGCGCGAAGATCCGCGCCATCAAAGAGCGGCGAACGCTTCAGGACGTTACCACTACCGCGCTCGAAGCCTATCTTAAGACGCCGGTTGCGCGGGAAGGGGAAAAATCATGAAGGCCGCACGCGGACTCGGCAACGTCTATCAGCCGAAATACGTAGACAAGCGAGCCCTCGCGAAATACCTGGCCGATGGCCTATCGGCTGAAGAGGCGCGCAAGCAAGCGAGTAGAACCTGCGCGACCTGGTGGATCGTCTACCACGTCAACGGCAAGCGCATGTCGGAGAACGCGCACTCTGAGAACCGGGCGGATGCGCTCCGGCTGCTGAAAAAGAAGACCGGCGATGCGGCATGCGGCCTGCCGGTCGGTCCGACCCTCGACAAGACGACGCTCGATGACCTGCTCAAGATGGTCGGCGACGACTACAAGGCGAACTCCCAGCGCAGCGGCGACCGGGTAGCGTATGCGGCGACTCATCTGCGGGAATTTTTTCAAGGCTTGCGCAAGGCCCGCGACATCACGACCAGCAGAGTCACGGCCTATCGCGCGCATCGGCTCACCGCCGGCGCCAAGCCATCAACCGTGAACTACGAGATGGCCATCCTGCGCCGCGGATTTCAGCTGGCGGCCAAAGACGGCAAGGTTGGCGCGCGCCCTGAGTTCTCAATGCTCCACGTCGATAACGCACGCAAGGGCTTCTTCGAGCTGGAACAGCACCGCGCCATCCAGACGCACCTTCCCGAGTACCTGCAGCCCGTTGCGGCCGTCGCGTATATCACCGGATGGCGCACAAAGTCGGAATTACTCACCCGGCAGTGGCGCCACGTAGATTTCAGTGGCGGATGGGTGCGGCTCGAGCCCGGCGAGTCAAAGAACGGCGAGGGCCGCGATTTCCCCTTCACAGCCGAACTGCGAACGATCCTGGAAGCGCAGCGGGAACGCGTCAGTGAAATTGAACGGGCGATCGGCCAGATCATTCCATGGGTGTTCGTGCATCCGCCGGGCGGTGGGCGCTCTGCCGCGGGCAGCCGCATCAAAGACTTTCGCGGCGCCTGGAAGAGTGCGTGCAAGGATGCCGGGATACCTGGGCGCCTCGTGCACGACTTCCGCAGGACCGCGGTGAGGAATCTGGAACGCGCAGGTATTCCCCGCTCGGCCGCGATGAAGATGACAGGTCACAAGACCGAGGCTGTGTACCGGCGATATGCCATCGTGGATTCAGCGATGCTTCAGGAAGCCGCACTCAAGCTTTCAGCGTTCCATTCGGCCGAAAATTCCCAGAAACGCCAAAGTCACGCTAAAGTCAGCCCCTTGGTAGCGGCCCAATGACTGTCCTGTCTCAGGAAAGCGTAGTATCTTCAAGGACTTTCTCTGCACGCGAGAGTGGCGGAACGGCAGACGCGCCGGACTTAGGATCCAGTGCCGCAAGGCGTGGGGGTTCAAATCCCCCCTCTCGCACCATCTCTTTTAGACCAAGTATTATAAGGGTTTTTGAGAAATGTGGGCGAGGCGCCCATCGCCGGGCGCGATGCTCGGCACTCTATTTTTGTCCACTTTTTGCCCACTTTTTTTCGGTCCGGTCTTAAGCAGGTTTCGGACGACGCTCGCCATAGCCGTCGTCTTGGTCGCGCGGAACCAATGTGCGTAGACGTTTAGGGTGATTGCCGGCGAGCTGTGACCAAGGATGGATTGTACTTCTGTGACCGGGCTGCCTGCCGCAATCAGAGCCGACGCGAACGAGTGCCGTAGGCTGTGCATGTTGACGCGCCGGAGCCCAGCCCTGCGAAGTGCCGGCCACAGACCGCGCCGGAGGGCTACGGACCGCCGCAGTGGCTTCCCCTCCGGATTCGGGAAGACAAGCTCATGCTCGCCCGGAGGGCATTGTAGCTGCCATTTTTTGAGGACCGTCGCGAGTTCCGGCGGGATGGTGATCACTCGGTGGCCGGATTTTGTTTTCGGTGGGTAGAAGCGCGCGCGCACGTCCTCGCCATGAACGCGCGTCCAAGAGAGGGAGCGCCGGACAAAAATCTTTGGCTCGGGTCCGCCGAGCTGGCAATCGGACCAGCGCAGGGCCAGCGCCTCCCCGGAGCGCAGGCCCGTCGCGGCAAGAAACGTGAGGAGAGTTTTGTAGAGGCCGGGATCGGCGTTGCCGAGCATGACGCTGATTTCTTCCGGCGATAGAACCGTCTCAGGGGTTGCCTGGTCGGCTTGGATATCTTCGCCGCCGTTGAGTTCTCGGTCTCCCGCGAAGGCGCGTTCGACGCGGTCGGCGGGATTGGCTGTGCAGAGGCCGCGGCGGATTGCCATTTGATAAATGCCGCCAATCATTCGGATGGTGGCGTTGATCGTAATCGTGGAGCGGCCGAGCTCGCGCATGTCGTCGCGCATCTTTTCGATGGGTGCGACGGAGACTTGGTCGAGACGCAGAGGGCCGAAGCGCGGCAGAAGATAAATGTTGAGGCGGGCGCGCAGCGCCTCGGTGTAGCTGGGCCTGCGGTCCATCTTGGACTCGAGCCATTGCCCCGCTGTGACGGCGAATGTGGGAACTTGCCTGCGGTCGAGATACTCGCCGCGCGTGACCTTTATGGATGTCTGGGCAAGATGCTTCTCAGCCTCCTTCTTGGTCGGAAAATAAAGCCGCTTGCGTGGCCCCCTGGTTCCGAGAGGCCGGTAGTCAAGCCGCCACGCGCATTCGCAATTCTCGCCCTTACATCCGTTCTCATGGAACCGCTTGATTGAAGCCATGGCGCCCTCACCTCTTCCCAGTTCGCGACTTTTCTTCGGTGGCGATTTTCTGGAGCAGTCTCGAGGCCGGTTCGGAGATCGCCATCTCGCCGCGTTCCCAGCGAGCCACGGTGTTCGATGTTACTCCCACGGCCTCGGCCAAGGCCATCTG
>JBKQTR010000174.1:0-6455 GCA_052143095.1 Allostellaceae bacterium | reverse complement strand
CCAATGTGCCGTTGTCGCAGATTAATGCCATCGACGGACGCCCGGCGCCGGGGAGCGTGCAGGTGTTGAGGGAATCGCTAGCCAGCGAGGCTTCGGTAAACCCTGGGAGGCGAACCCGGCCCAATGGCTTCAGATGAAATCGGGCGCAAGCTCGCCGTGTCGGTCCTTTGTAAGAGGCGCGGAACGTTGCCTCGGATGTCAAAAAGAGCGAGAATTACGGTTGCTCGGCAGCGGACTTCCGGAATGCCGGCTCAATCTACAAAAAACGCTCAACGACAGGTTACATAGGCAATTCAGCCTGGGAGGACCTCCAATGCGCGCCATGGACGTGATGACGACCAAGGTGATTACCGTCGAGCCTGGCACATCGGTGCAGGCCCTCGCGTCACTCTTGTCTGAACGGGGGATCAGCGGGGTGCCGGTGGTCGAGGGCGATCGGGTGATCGGCATCGTCAGCGAGGGCGATCTGCTGCATCGCGCTGAAACCGGGACCGAGCGGCGCATCCAGCGGCGGCGCTCACGCTGGTTTGAGACGCCTGGGGAGGAGTCGGCCCGTGACTATGTCAAGTCGCATGGCCGCACGGTGAGGGACTTGATGACGCGGGAGGTTATCTCGGTCGCCGATACGGCCGACCTCGCCGAAGTGGCCGCTGTGATGGAAACTAACCGGATCAAGCGTGTGCCGGTGATGCGCGACGGCAAGCTTGTAGGCATCATCAGCCGGGCGAATCTGGTGCGCGCGCTGGCGGCGGCGAAGACTGAGCCGATCGCGGCGACCGAAGGCGACGATCACAGTATCCGCCAGAAGCTGCTAGCCGAGCTGAGCAGACGCGACTGGGTCAAGCTGTGGGCGGAGGAAGTTATCGTGAAGGACGGGATCGTGCATTTTTGGCTGTGCGAGCAGCCTGAGGCCGCGAGGCAGGCGTTACGCGTTGCTGCCGAGAACATTCCCGGGGTTCGCGGCGTCGAAGAGCACATCGTTCCGGCCCCGCTGATGCCGACGCTCTAGCCGGCGTCCCTGGGTGCCGGCCGGTTGATTTTCCTGTGCGCGGCTGGGCTCCAGCTACTGCCCATATTGCGCATCGAGCATCGTTTGGCGGGCCCGATTTGTTGGAAACTGGATCGGGTGCTTGCGGCCCGCCGTGGCGAGAAGGGGGCGCGAGCGGCATGAGCGCTGAAAGGGAGCTAGACCCCAGCCAGCAGCTCTTGGTGGAGCGGCTTGGCAGGACCGGTTACATCATCTCCGATATTGCGCGCGACCGCGTCTACTGGTCGGATAGCCTGTTCGAGCTGCACAAGGTGCCGCGGCGCGAATTTTTCACCTTCGCCGAGACCCTGGAGTTCATCCATCCCGAGGATCGCGCTATTTACCTCGCAGCACGCAATGCTGCCGTGGCCGAGCATCGCGACTTCGAAACGGAAGTGAGGGTGCGACACGGTGACGGGTCGGAGGCGTGGGAGCACTGCATCGGCCATCCCCAATATGACGACAGCGGCAAGCTCACCGGGATGCTGGTCGTGCTGCGCGACGTAACCGAAAGCCGACGCGCCGAGGCCGCGCTGCGCGCGAATGCCGATCGCATCAGCCGCCTTTTCAACGCCTTGCCGGCAATTATATGGGTCTACGACGCGGATTCTCGGCGGCTTCTGTCGGTCAGCGACCAAGTACTGAAGGTATCAGGCTTCAGCCGCGGAGAGCTTATCGGCAATACCGCCGGACAGTTGATGACGCCTGAGATGCGCCGAGCTGTCGAGAGCTCGTGGCCGCGCCTCCTGCAGCAGGGCCACGCTGATTTCGAGTTCGATCTTCTCCGCAAGGATGGCACGACGGTGCCGATGATTTTATCGGCGATCGTTGATGCCGATCCCGCGACCGGCGAGCGCATCATCGTCATCGCCGGATTGGACATGACCGAGCGAAAGCGCGCGGAGGCCGAGCTGCGCTCGATTATGGACAACGCACCCATCGCCATCTTCCTCAAGGACCTGCAGGGACGCTACCTCAGCGTCAACCGGCGCCTCGAGGAGTGGACGGGCTGGCTCAGAGACGAGGCCCGCGGCAAACCGACAACCGGGCTGCTAGCGCCGGGCAATCCCTGGATCGACCTGGCGGCGAGCAGCGACGAAGCGGTGCTGAAGACCGGCGAGGTCGTCGTCTTCGATTCGCCGACCTTCGCTCAACGCGCCGACTACCGCCATGTGACCGTAACCAAGTTTCCGGTCCGCGACGCGGCCGGCGCCATCGTCGCCATCGGCGGCATCATTGCCAACGACACCGAGCGGAAGGCGGCGGAGGAGGCGGTGCGGCAGACCCAGGAGCTGCTGCTCGAATCGCAACGGCTCGGCAAGGTCGGCTACATCCTCGTCGACACCGCCAGCGAGCGCGTCTATTGGTCGGACTCGATGTTCGAGCTGCGCCGCGTCGCCCGACGCGACTTCTTCACCTTCGAGGAGGCCGTCGCCTTCATCCACCCCGAAGATCGGCAGCGCTATTTCGACGCCCGCAATACCGCGGTCGCCGCCCGGCGCGACTTCGTCCTCGACGTGCGCGTCGTGCGCGGCGACGGCTCGATCGGCTGGGAGTACAGCGTCGGCCATTCCCGTTTCGACGCCGACGGCACGCTTACCGGTCTGATGGTGGTGGTGCTGGACATCACCGAGCGCAAGGAGGCCGAACAGGCGGTAGAGGAATCGCGCGCGAAGTTCGCCGGCGCCTTTCACAGCAGCGCTGACGCAATGCTGGTAGGCACAGTCGGGCAAGAGCTTGGCACCGGGGTCTTTTTGGACGTCAACGAAGCGGCGGAGCAGCTGGTCGGCCGTTCCCGCGATGAACTGGTTGGTCGCTCGATACGCGAAACCGGGCTTCTGGTCGACATCAATGATCTCAGTACTTCTCGCGAAAGAGCGTTCGCCGGACTTGGGACACGGAACCAGTCCATCCAACTGCGACACAAGAGCGGACGGATTATCGAAACCCTGGTCAATGGCTCGTTTTTCAGCGTAGGCGACAAGTTATACTTCGTCATTGTCATTCGCGATGTGACGGAAGCACGTGCGGCCGAACGGAAGATCCTGGAGCTCAACGAATCACTGGCCGCAAGCCTCCAGCAACTGCGCGCCATTGCCGACAACCTGCCCGTCGCCATAACCTATACCGATCGCGACCGCCTCGTGCGCTTCCTCAATCGGACGACGGAGAGGTGGCTCGGCCTGTCAGCCGCAGAAATCATCGGCAGGGATTTTCGCGACCTCGTGCGAATCGAACATGGCCAGACGCTCGACGATCCGATTGGGGAGGTGCTGAGCGGGCGATCGATGCGTATCGAGCGCACCCTGACCTATCCGGACGGCAAGTCTCGCGATCTTGAGATCTTGTACGTGCCGGACCCGGGTGCCGACGGCACCGTGCGGGGCTTCTATGCGCTCGCTATCGACATCTCCGAGCGGAAGGCGGCGGAGGAGGCGGTGCGCTGCAACGAGGCGCGCTTCCGCGCTCTGATCGAGCATTCGGATGACGTCATCAACGTCTTTCGACCGGATGGAACGATGAGCTACCGCAGCCCCTCCGCCATGAATCTGGGGTACACCGAGGACGAAGTGATCGGGAAGCGCGTCTTCGACCGCATCCATCCCGACGACGTCACCGCGTCGGCAGCAGCGCTTGAGTATCTCAACAAGTCGCCAGATGGACGCACCAGCGGCCGGACGCGCATGCGCCACAAAGACGGGTCGCTCCGCTACATCGACTGGACGGCGCGCAATGCGCTCGGCGTGCCCGGCATCGACGGCATCATCGTCAACGCGCGCGACGTCACCGAGTCGGTGATGCTGCAGGAGCAGCTGCAGCAGGCGCAGAAGATAGAGGCGATCGGCCAGCTCGCCGGCGGCATCGCGCATGACTTCAACAATCTTCTCGGTAGCGTCCTGGGCTTCGCCGGATTCCTGTTGCAAGATCTGCCGAAAGGCTCGCTAGACTACGGCTTCGCCGAGCGGATTGTCACCGCGAGCGAGCGCGGCAAGGAACTGGTGGAGCAGATCCTCGCCTTTGCCCGCAGCGGCGGCGTCGAGCGCAAGCCGACCGATCTCGCCCGACTCGCGCGCGAGACGCGCGATCTGCTGCGGGCATCGCTGCCCACGTCGACGACGCTCGAGGTGCTGGGCGTTCCCGACGGGCTCGTCGCCGAGGTCAACGCGGCGCAGATCGGCCAGATCCTGGTTAACCTCTGCATCAATGCCGACCATGCCTTGCAGGGCAAGCCCGGCCGCATCTCCATCACCCTGTCGCGCGTGGCGCCCGGCGCTGCCGAAGCGACGGTTGCCGGCATCGCGGTCGGGGAAAACCGCGTCATCGATGGCACGCTCTGCACCGACCGCGCCTATGCCAGGATCGCCGTCGCCGACACCGGCATCGGCATGGGCGAAGCTGTGCTTCGGCAAATCTTCAACCCGTTCTTCACCACCAAGGTGCGCGGCCAGGGCACCGGGCTCGGGCTCGCGGTCGTCCATGGCGTGGTGAAGGCCTATGACGGCGCGTGTATCGTCACCAGCCGTCCCGGCGCCGGCTCGGTCTTCGCCATCTACTTGCCACTCTCCACCAACGGCGCGTGGACGGCGGCGACGGAAGCGCCACCGGCCGACCCGCGCGGCCACGAGCGCGTGCTGATCGTCGACGACGACGGCGGCATTCGGGACGTGCTGAGCATCGGCCTCACTCGCCTGGGCTACGAGGTGACGGCGCTCGACGATCCCGAGGCGGCGCTTGCCGCCGTCGCCGAGCACCCCGAGGCGTGGGACGTGGTCATCAGCGACCAGATCATGCCGACGATGACGGGCGTGACGTTGATCGAGCGCCTGAAGGCGCTGCGGCCGGGGCTGCGCTTCGTGCTGTGCAGCGGCGACGGCGACGGCGAGGCTGCGGCGCTGGCGGCCGGCGGCGCCTTCCGGGTGAAACCGGTATCCCCTGAGGAGATCGCCCAGGTGATCCGGCGCCTGATCGACGTGCCGCTCGCCGTCGTCGGCGCGAGAGGAGCAGTATCGCCATCTTCTCGAGATGATAGCCATAAGGCACGCACGCTCGCCGTCGGCTCCGGGGAATAGAGCATGACGCGGTCGCGCAGGCGCATTAAGCAACGTCTAAGGGGGAATGTCGGAACCGGCACATTTGCGACCCGGTCGCCACTCGCCCCTTCGTCGGCGTTTGAAGGAATGTCGGACATCCGCTTGAGGGCATTCCGGCTCGTTTACGAGCACATGCCCTACCGCCGCCGCAGGATCTCCAGCACGTCCTCGCCCACCGTCTCCAGCGAGAGCCGCTCGAAGCGCGGCGCCTCGGCGAGATGCGCGAGGCCGAAGCCCGCCACCGCCGGAATGCCGTCGCCGCCGATCAGCGCCGGCGCGTGGAACCAGGCGAGCCGGTCGACCAGCCCGGCACGCAGCAGCACCGCCGCGAGCGTCGAGCCGCCTTCCACCAGCAGCCGCGTCAGCCCGCGCCGGCCGAGCTCTTGCAGCGAGGCCTCGATATCCACCATATGCCCCGCCGTCGCCGGCGCCTCGATCAGCTCGACGCCGCAGCCGAGCAGCGCCTGGCGGCGCGGCGCATCGCCATGCGGCAGCGTGATGAACCAGGTCGGCACCTGCCGCGCCTCGGCGACGACGCGCGCGGTGAGCGGCACGGCGAGCCGGCTGTCGAGCACGATCCGCACCGGGCTGCGATGGTCGAGCCCGGGCAGCCGGCAGGTCAGCAGCGGATCGTCGGTGATCACCGTGTTGCTGCCGATCATCACCGCGTCATGGCTTGCGCGCAGCAGATGCGCGCGCTCGCGCGCAAGCTCGCCGGTGATCCAGCGGCTCTCGCCGGTGGTGGTGGCGAGCTGGCCGTCGCGCGTCGTGGCGAGCTTGAGCGTGACCAGCGGGCGTCCCCGGCGCAGCCGCAGGAAGAAGCCGGCATTGACCTCCTCCGCCGCCGCCGCGGCGAGCCCGATCTCGACCGCGATGCCGGCTTCGCGCAGCCGCGCGACGCCCTCGCCCGAGACGCGCGGATCGGGATCCTCGATCGGCATCACCACGCGCGCGACGCCCGCGGCGATGAGCGCGTCGGTGCAGGGCGGTGTCTTGCCCCAATGACAGCATGGCTCGAGGCTGACATAGGCGGTGGCGCCCCGCGCCTCGGCGCCGGCGCGCTCCAGCGCCTCGGTCTCGCCATGCGGCCTGCCGCCCGGCTGGGTCCAGCCGCGGCCGACGACGCGCCCCTCCTTGACCAGCACGCAGCCCACCGCCGGGTTGGGCCAGACCGCCCCCAGCCCGCGCCGCGCCAGCGCCAGCGCCGCCTGCATGTGGCCGAGATCGTCCATCGGCGGTTGCTAATTTCCGCTGGATCGACGGAGTGCGTCCTTCGACAGGCGCGCTGCGCGCGCCAGCTCAGGATGAGGAGGTCTTCTTTGTGCCATCAAGAACGT
>JBKQTR010000173.1:0-2745 GCA_052143095.1 Allostellaceae bacterium | reverse complement strand
TATGCCGCGCATCTCTCGTCGTAACCTGCTCTCTTCCGGACTGGCTGTCTCCGCCTGTTCCCTGTTCGCCCGCTTCGCCTGGGGCCGTGCCGCCGCGCTGCTCGGAAGCGACGTGCCTGCGGGCTCGGCGGCGGCCGTTCCCGCCGTTGCACCGCGAGAGCAGTTGCTCTTGGACTTCGGCTGGAAGTTCACCTTCGGCCATGCCTCGGACCCGTCGAAGGATCTGGGATTCGGCTTCGGCCAGGGCGACTTCTCCCATGCCGGCGAATTCAAGTTCGCAAAGGCCGGCTTCGACGACTCCAAGTGGCGGACGCTTGACCTGCCTCACGACTGGGCCGTAGAGTTGCCTTTCGTCCGAGATGATGAGCAGAAGTCGCACGGCTATAAGCCGCTCGGGCGGCGCTATCCGGAGACCAGCGTGGGCTGGTACCGGCGCGAGTTCTTGATCACAGCCAGCGACGCCGGCCGCCGCATCGCCGTCGAGTTCGACGGCGCCTTTCGCGACATCCTCCTCTTTGTCAACGGGTGCTTTATCGGGCGAAACGACAGCGCCTACGCCCCCTTCCGCTTCGACATCACCGACTTCCTCGCCATCGGCGCCAAAAACTGCATCGTGGTCCGCGCGGACGCGAGCTATGGCGCCGGCTGGTTCTACGAGGGCGCAGGGATCTACCGCCACGTGTGGCTGACGAAGACCGATCCGCTGCACCTGGGCAAGTGGGAGAGCACCGTCCGCGCCGAGGTCAACGGCAGTGCCGCGGCGCTTTCGCTCGGCGCCGGCGTCGTCAATGAAGGCCAGTCCGCCGAAGCAGCCGCGGTGAGCTGGCAGATTCTGGATGCCGCCGGAAAAACCGTGGCAACGGCAGAAGCGCCTGCGCAGCAGATCGCCGTGGACGGGGCTGCGACCTTCCAGGCAACCGCTAGCATCGGCCAGCCGTCCCTCTGGTCCATCGAAACACCGAATCTCTACACCGCCATCGTTACCGTCAAATCGGGAGACAAGGTCCGCGATGCCGAGCGCGTCACCTTCGGCGTGCGCACGGCCCTCTTCGACGCCGACCATGGGTTCTCGCTGAATGGCCAGTCCATGAAGATCCAGGGCACCTGCAACCACCAGGACCACGCCGGAGTCGGCGTGGCGCTGCCCGACCGCCTGCAGGCCTTCCGCGTCGGCGTGCTCCAGCAGATGGGCTGCAACGCCATTCGCACCTCGCACAACATGCCCACGCCGGAGCTGGTGGCCGCCTGCGACCGCATGGGCATGATGATGATGTGCGAAACGCGCCAGATGAACTCCAGCCCCGAGGGCATGGCGCAGCTTGAGGTCATGGTCAAGCGCTACCGCAACTCGCCGTCGATCATTCTATGGTCGATCGGTAACGAGGAGGATCGGCTGCAAGGCACGATGGCCGAAGAGGGCGCGAAGATTGCCGCCACTATGGTGCGGCGCTGCCACGAGCTCGACCCCACGCGCGTCGTCTCCGCGGCCGTCGATGGCGACAACGAAACAGGCGACTCCACCGCGCTCGACATCGCCGGCTTCAACTATCACCTGCAATTTCCTGACGGCTTCCACTTGAAACATCCCGGCAAGCCCATCTACGGTTCCGAGACCGCCAGCGCGATTTCGACGCGCGGCTGCTATCAAACCGATCCGCTGCGCAACACGCTGAGCGCATACGACGTGAATCAGCCGGGCTGGGGCGAGCTCGCCGAGGAGTGGTGGACCTTCTACGCCACGCGCCAGTGGGAGGCGGGCGGCTTTGCCTGGACCGGCTTCGACTATCGCGGCGAGCCCACGCCTTATGGTTGGCCCTCGATCAACTCCCAGTTCGGCATCGTAGACACCTGCGGATTTCCCAAGGACAGCTTCTTCTACTACAAGGCATGGTGGACCAAGGAGCCTGTGCTGCACCTTTTCCCACACTGGACGTGGGAAGGAAGGGAAGGCGACGAGATTCCCGTGTGGGTACACTCCAACCTCGACGAGGTGGAGCTGATCGTCAACGGCAAGAGCGCGGGCCGCCAAAAGGTTCCGCGCCTCGGCCACGTGGAGTGGAAGGTGCGCTACGAGCCGGGCGCGATCGAGGCGCGCGGATGGAAGAACGGCTGGCTCCTGCTCACGGAGAAGCGCGAGACAACGGGACCGGTTACCGCGCTGCGGCTGACCGCCGATCGCACGGCCATCGACGCCGACGGCGAGGATGTCGCCGTTCTCACCGTCGAGGCGCTCGACAGCGCGGGCCGCGCCATTCCCACTGCGTCGAATCTCGTTCACTTCAAGATCGCCGGCGAGGGCGCGCTCATCGGTGTGGGCAACGGCGATCCCAACTGCCAGGAGAGCGACAAGGAGCCGCGCCGCTCGCTCTTCAACGGGCTGGCGCAGGCCATCGTGCAAGCCACCAAAACGGCAGGCACGATTGAAATTGAAGCCAGCACCGCCGTGCGCGGCAACACGGTTGCTCCGGCAAAAATCGAAATCACGACCAGGCAGGTGGAGCTAAGGCCGGCGGTGGCGTAGCGGCGGACGCCAGCTCTCAACTGTCAGCCGTCAGCTTTCAGCTTTTCGTTCGAAGTTCGCCGATTTCGGCTCGAAGCGTTCGCTCTCGGCGGCCGTATGACTTATAGGTCATATTTTAGGGGGCCCCCCCCTCCCCCATCTCTGAAAATAAGTTCCCTGGATTCATGAGGTTGGCGCATGTGTTGAGCTATAACCTATTGATTCTAAAACACTTCCTTGCAGAG
>JBKQTR010000172.1:0-3041 GCA_052143095.1 Allostellaceae bacterium | reverse complement strand
GGCACTGAAACTAAAATAAATTATTACACTGCGATGCACAATTTTGTGGCACCCGGAGTCGCGCGAGGAAAAGCCCGGGGAAATGCCGCTGCGGCCGGTTAGCAAAATGTGACACCGGCCGCGGCGCTTGCGCGCTTTGGCCGCAGGGGAGCGGCGCGCCGGCCGCCTCAGCCGCCCTTGTAGAGCTTCACCAACGCCTCGGTCTGGCGCGCCAGCAGCGCCACGTCGGTGTGGACGGCGACGAAGAGGAAGCCGCCGGCGAGCACGCGGCGGCTCTCATCCTCGCGCAGGCTGAGAAAGCCCGGCGCCTTGCCGGCAGCGGCGATGGCCTTGCCCGCCGCCATGATCGCCGACTGCACCTCGGGATGCTGCGTGTCGGCGAGATGGCCCATATCGGCGGCGAGGTCGGCGGGGCCGATGAAGATGCCGTCAATGCCGTCGAGCGCGGCGATCCCAGGAATGTCGGCCACCGCCTTGCGCGTCTCGCATTGCACGAGGACGCAGATCTCCTCATGGGCGCGCTTGGCATAGTCGGGAACGCGGCCGTAGCGGTTGGCGCGCGTCGTGCCGGCAAAGCCGCGGATGCCGTGCGGCGGGTAGCGCGTCGCCGCCACGGCGCGGCGCGCCTCCTCGGCTGATTGCACGAAGGGGAAGAGCAGGCTGCGCGCGCCGATATCGAGCAGGCGCTTCACCATCACCGCGTCGTTCCAGGGCACGCGCACCACCGGCTCGGCGGTGCCGCCCTCGGCGGCGCGCAGATGGTGCGCGATGTCCGGCAGCTCGTTGGGCGCGTGCTCCATGTCGAGCAGCAGCCAGTCGAAGCCGGCGCCCGCCGCCACCTCGGTCGCGGCCGGACTCGCCAGGCTCAGCCACAAGCCGATCTGCGGCTTGCCCGCGGCGAGCGCGCGCTTGAAGCGGTTCTGCGGCATGTCGTGGCGCATCAATGGATCTCCGGCTCGGGCACCGGCGCGTCGCCGGCGAGGAAATCGAAGTCGCAGCCGGTCTCGGCTTGGCCGATATGCTTGTCGTAGAGCTTGCCGTAGCTGCGCTCGAAGCGCGGCTTGGGCGGGACCCACTGGGCGCGGCGGCGCGCGAGCTCGTCCTCGCTTATGGCCAAGGTCAGAATCCTTCCCGGCACGTCGAGCTCGATCACATCGCCGCTGCGCGCCAGCGCCAACGGGCCGCCGATATAGGATTCCGGCGAGACGTGCAGCACGCAGGCGCCGTAGCTGGTGCCGCTCATGCGCGCATCGGAGATGCGCACCATGTCGCGTACCCCCTGCTGCAGCAGCTTCTTCGGGATCGGCAGCTGGCCCCATTCCGGCATGCCCGGCCCGCCTTGCGGCCCGCCATTCTGCAGCACCAGCACCGAGTCGGCGCTGACCTCGAGCGCGGGATCGTCGATTCGCCGGTTGAGGTCGTTGTAGTCGCGGAACACCACCGCAGGCCCGCGATGGCGCAGCAGGCGCTGCTCCATCGCCGAGGGCTTGATCACGGCGCCGTTGGGGGCGAGGTTGCCCCTAAGCACCGCGAGTCCGCCTTCGGGCTGCAGCGCGCGGTTGGGCGAGCGGATGACGTCGTCGTTGTAGACTTCGCCACGGGCGATGTTCTCGCCCAGCGTCTTGCCGGTCACCGTCATCGCGCCGAGCTCGAGCAGCGAGCCCAATTGCTTCAGCAGCGCCGGCAGCGCGCCGGCATAGAAGAAATCCTCCATCAGATACTGGCCCGACGGGCGGATGTTGGCGAGCAGCGGCGTCCGGCGCGAGATCGCGTCGAAATGCTCCAGCGGCAGCGTGATGCCGGCGCGGCCGGCCATGGCGACGAGATGGATGATCGCATTGGTCGAGCCGCCGAGCGCCATCAAGGTGGTGATGGCGTTGTCGAAAGCGGTCCGGGTCAGGATCTCGCGCGGCCGCAGATCCTGCCACACCAGCTCGACGATGCGCCGGCCGCTCGTCGCCGCCATGCGCTCATGCGCGCTATCGACCGCGGGGATCGAGGAGGCGCCCGGCAGGCTGAGGCCCAGCGCCTCGGTCACCGCCGCCATGGTGGAGGCGGTGCCCATGGTCATGCAGGTGCCAGCGGAACGCGCGATGCCGTCCTCGATGCCGCGCCAATCCTCCTCGTCGATGGTGCCGGCGCGCAGCTCCGCCCAGTATTTCCAGACGTCGCTGCCGGAGCCGAGCTGCTTGCCGTGCCAATGGCCGCGCAGCATCGGACCGGCGGGAACGAAGATCGCCGGCAGGTTCATGCTCACCGCGCCCATGACGAGCGCCGGCACCGTCTTGTCGCAGCCGCCCATTAGCACGACGCCGTCGATCGGGTTGGCGCGCAGCAGCTCCTCGCTCTCCATCGCCAGCAGGTTGCGGTACATCATGGTCGAGGGCTTCATGAAGACCTCGCCCAGCGCCATTGCCGGCATCTCCAGCGGGAAGCCGCCGGCCTGCAGCACGCCGCGCTTCACCGCCTGCGCGCGCTCGCGGAAATGCTGGTGGCAGGGGTTGATGTCGCTCCAGGTGTTGAGGATGGCGATCACCGGCTTGCCGCCGTAGTCCTCGGCCGAGAAGCCCATCTGCTTGGTGCGGGAGCGATGGCCGAAGGCGCGCATGTCGCTGGCGCCATACCAGCGCGCGCTGCGCAGCTCGTCATAGGATTTGCGACGCGACGTCACCGGCACCCTCCCTCGCTGTTTTGCGCCAGTGAAGCGGCGGCCCGCCTCCCTGTCAATCCGGCGGCAGAACGCCCGACCGGCCGACGGAGCCAATCACCTCAAGGGCTTAGCCTATGCCAGGCGGGGCGCCTCGGATTATGGGCGCGCCTTGGGGGCAGGTTGAGGCGGCGCTTAGTCGCCGATCGCGCACATTATCCTGCCCCGGATATCAACCATACGTTAACCACGTCGCGCCAGGATGGCGGTCGGACGACCGAGAGGAGACGCAGATGGATGGGACGGGATCGTCCGTCATCCGCGGGCGCGCGCACGTTGAGGGCTATCACGGCCTTTTGGCGGTGGTCGTCACGCTCATCGCGGCGGTCGTCGC
>JBKQTR010000171.1:0-3641 GCA_052143095.1 Allostellaceae bacterium | reverse complement strand
TACGACGACATGCGCGACGCGATGAACGCCGAGCTCCTCGACAAGAAGGAGCGCAAGGCGCTCGCCAAGGCGCGCAAGAAGGCGATCAAGGCCCGCCGCGGCGAGCAGGCGGCCAGGCGGATCTACGTGATGGCCTTCAAGGGCGACATGCGCGCGACCGCGGTGAAACAGCTCGGCCAGGAGATCGACGCGATCCTGACGGTCGCGCGGGCCGAGACCGACGAGGCGGTCATCCGGATCGACAGCGGCGGCGGCACGGTGACTGGCTACGGACTCGCGGCGGCGGAAATCCTGCGGCTCCGCGAGCGCAGGATCAGGGTGACCGCCTCCGTCGATCAGGTGGCCGCGAGCGGCGGCTACATGATGGCCTGCGCCGCCGACCGCATCGTCGCCGCGCCCTTCGCGGTCGTGGGCAGCATCGGCGTCGTCGCGCCCGTGCCCAATCTTCACCGGCTCCTGAAGAACAACGAGATCGACTACGAGGAGATGACGGCCGGCGAATTCAAGCGCACGGTCTCCGTGCTCGGCGAGATCACGCCGGCGGGTCGGGAGCATTTCCGCGGCAAGCTCGACGCGACCCACGAGGCGTTCAAGGCCCATGTCGCTTCGTGCCGGCCGGCCGTCGACATCGACAAGGTCGCCAACGGCGACCATTGGCTTGCGCGCGAAGCCGTTGGCCTCGGCCTCGTCGACGAGCTCGCGACCGGCGACGAGCTTCTGTTCCGCGCCCGCGAGAGCGCGCGCCTCTACGAAGTCACCACGGAGGCACGCAAGAATCTGCTGCAGCAGCTTTTGAGCGGGCTCGGGATCGCGGCGCAGCGGGCGGCGGATTTTGTGGCGGCGAAGCTCGCGTGAGCTGTCCTCGCGTAAGTTGTCATTGCGGCTTTTGCTGACCGCCTCGAAAGGCGTCCGACGCCCGGGCGTGACCGCTCTCCCTCGGCGGATGAACGCGAATGGTTTGCTGCGCGGCGCTGGACCTCCACAAATTTGTCGATTGCCGCCGCGAGAACACGATCGCACAGTGGCGCGTGAGCCGCCCGATGATGCGGGGAAAGGAAGCGTCGATGAGCCGGATGTCGTCTACCGCTTACTCTGACAGCGCGACGGATGAGCACATGTACGCCGAATCTGGTCCAGGACAGACGGAGCTGACGATCAGCCAGATGTCGCGGCTCTACAGCGTCAGCCTCCGCACCCTGCGGTTTTATGAGAGCCGCGGCCTCATGAAGCCGCGCCGGGAAGGCAGTGCCCGCTTCTATCGCGCCGCAGACCAGGTGCGCATGGGGATGATTCTACAGGGAAAGAAGCTGGGCTTCACCTTGACCGAAATCAACGATCTGATCGGCGGCAAGAGTGCAGACGAGGCGGCCGATCTCGAGCGGCAGCTGCAGCCGCATCAAATCATCAGCCAGATTGGTCACCTCGAACGCCAACGCGATGAAATCGACAGCGCCATCCAGCTGCTCCGAGCGACCCACAACCAACTATCGCAAGGCGTAATGTAGGACGCGCGCTTGCGCTGCTGCGAGGAGGCACGCGAATGTGGGACGTGGCGCTCGCGCTTGAAGAGCTACGCGACGACCTCGCCGAAACCCAGCGTAAAATCTCGGTCCTGGAGCAAACCGGCCGGGAGATGATGGCGATCGTCGATCGCGGCGGCGCACCGGAGATTGGCCCGCTGATCCGGCGGCACCTCGACGAGATCGCCGGGCGAATGTCTACGGCGCTCGTCAGGTCGACATTAATCGCGCGGATGATGGAGTAATACGGACTGTCTCAACGGAGAGCCGCAGAGACCGGCTCGGCGGACGATCTCTGGATCCGAGGGGGGGGACGAATGGCCGTCCTGGCAATCACCTTAGGCATTCTTGGCCTCGCCTGCGCCGTTATCGCCAGTCGACCGGCGGCTCGTCGTGACCTCGATCGACCGCGCGTGGACCTCGACCTCACACGTCGGACTGACGGGCATCGCCTCGACGGGTGGCTTTGACTTCGGCTAGAAGCGTCTTCCGGCTTCACAGTCCCAGATGTACACGTCAGGCTCCGAAAGGCGCGGTCGAGCGTAGCTGGATAAAGACCCGAGAGCCATTTCATAAACGGGACTGCTTACCGGTAGCCTTGAATCTGGAGGAGAACCGTCGCTTTGCGGGATCGAGCCGCGATTACGGTCAAGCCGGCCGCGACATTGGCGGCGAAGGCTTCGCCAAAGGACAAGGTTCCAGTCCGCATGGCGGCTGCGCCGACAGGAGGAAGGTCAGCGCAGCTCGTAGCAATTGACGATTGTGCGCGGATCGCGCGTCACGTCGTAAAGAACTCCGCATTGAACGAGAGCGTTCTTGTCCTTGTGGCGAAATAGGATGAGCGACGTGCGATTGTCGTAGCCGCTGGCGAAGCCTGCGATCTCCCATCCGCCCGCGAGGAGCTGCCCGATCGTGATCGGCGGCTCGCCCGACACAGCGCCGCAGCCGGCGATGATGATCGCAATCCCGATTCCGATGCGCATTCCGATCACCTCCCGTGGCGGAAAACTCTTGCGCGTCTTTTGGGCCGGGACCATGACGGCATTGGCGAGAGCAGCCAGATTGACTCCTCCGCCCGCCTCCTGCCGCGGCAGGGGCGTAACAATCTCGGCCCAGGACGCGAAAGCCAGACGCGGCCTTGGTCGTCCGGCCGCAGCTTCACGAGGATTTCCCGCAATGATCACCCGACGTTCGCTGCTTCTCCTTGCCGCCGCAGCCGGCGCGCTGGCCGCGGCGCCCGCCCTCGCCGCCGAGCGGGTCGATTACACGCCGGCCGCTTTCGACGCCGCGCTCAGCGCCGGCAAGCCGATCCTGGTCTGGATTCACGCCAGCTGGTGCCCAACCTGCAAGGCCCAGGCGCCGACCCTCGCCAAGCTCGAAGCCGAGCCCGAGTACAAGGATCTCATGGTGTTCCAGGTCGACTTCGACTCCCAGAAGGATGCGGTGAAGCGCTTCGGCGCGCGCATGCAGAGCACGCTGATCATCTTCAAGGACGGCAAGGAGACCGGCCGCTCGGTCGGCGATACGAACCCGGAGTCGATCGCCGCGCTGGTCGCCAAGGCCGGCTGACGGAGCGCCGGTGACCGTCGGAACCATGGGGCTCGCCCTGCTCGCGGGCGTGCTCTCCGTCCTATCGCCCTGCGTTCTGCCGCTGCTGCCGATCGTGCTCGGCGCGGCGGCGAGCGAGCGTCGGGCCGGCCCCCTCGCGCTGGCGGCGGGGGTGGCGCTGTCCTTCGTGGCGATCGGCCTGTTCGTCGCCACGATCGGCTTTACGATCGGGCTCGACGGCGACACATTCCGCACGGCGGCGGCCATCCTGATGATCGGCGTCGGCGGGGTGCTGGCGGCCCCGAGCCTGCAGGCGTCATTGGCGGCGGCCGGGGGTCCGATCAGCAACTGGGCGGATCGCCGCATCAACGCCCTCCAGTCGCGCGGCATGGCGGGACAATTCGGGATCGGCCTGCTGCTCGGCGCGGTCTGGAGCCCCTGCGTCGGCCCGACGCTCGGCGCGGCGTCGGTGCTGGCGGCGCAGGGGTCGTCGCTCGGCCGCGTCGCGCTGACCATGCTGGCGTTCGGGATCGGCGCGGCGGCGCCGCTCGTCGGGCTCGGACTCCTGTCGAG
>JBKQTR010000170.1:0-5121 GCA_052143095.1 Allostellaceae bacterium | reverse complement strand
GCCGGCGAGCCCTCCGGCGCGTTCTGGACTCTGGCGCCGGCCGTGCTCGCACCGCCCCAATGGCGCCCGCTAGCCTATGGCGCCGCGCTCGTGTTCGGCGCCGCCATCGGCTTGCTGCGCATGGCCGCCGGCGGTCATTTTTTCAGCGATATCGCGTTTGCCGGCGTGTTGATGTTTTTGGTCGTATGGGCGCTGCACGGTCTGATCTATCGCTGGCGGCCGACCCGGCTCACTGACAAGGCGATCGAGCAGCCGCTGGCGCGTGCGGGAGACGCGTTACGCGGCGCTGTTGCCGCCTTGTGGCAGCGGATCGGTGGGCGCGCTGACAAGCGGTGATGAGGATTGGCGCCCAGTGCGTAGTACATGCAAAAACTCGTATAAGCAGCGCAGTCCTGGCGCGTGCATCTTGCCGGAGCATGGCAAGCGCGCCCGCCCGTGATCCCAGAAATAGGAAGGGGTGATTCTAGTCCTTTTGGCGGTCTTTCTCCTCGGTTTCCGCTACGATGTAGCTCGGTCGCTTGCGGGTCTCGCGCAGGATGCGCCCGACATATTCGCCGATGATGCCGAGCACCAGGAGCTGTGCCGCGCCCAGGATTGCGATTGCCGCCATGATCGACGACCAGCCGGCGACGGTGTGGTGGATGAACAGGAAGCTCACGACCGAATAGACCACCAGCAAGATTCCGAGCGCTACGAAGGCGAGCGAGAGCCACACCGCAAAGCGCAGCGGTCGCACGCTGTGCGCCATGATGCCGGTGATCGCGAACTCCACCATCCGCCGCATCGAGAACTTGCTGTCGCCCTCGCGCCGCTTCCCGCGCGCGAATGGCACGGTCGTCATCGGAAAGCCGAGCCACCGCACCAGCCCGCGCAGGAAGATGTCCTGATCTTCGAGCCCGTTGATGAGGTCGACCACGGCGCGGTCGATGAGCATATAGTCCGAGCTACCCGGCGCGATGCGCACGTCGCCGATCGCATCAAGCAGGCGGTAATATAGCTTGGAGGTGAGCCGCTTCATGGCCGAGACATGTGTCTCGTCGTCGATACGCTGGGTGACCACGATCTTGGCGCCGGAGCACCACGCGGCGACAAGTTCGGGGATCAACTCGGGCGGATGCTCGAAGTCGGCGTCCATGACCACGATCGCACGTCCGCGGGCCTGATGCAGCCCCGCGCGCAGCGCCGCCTGGTGGCCGAAATTTCGTGTGAAAGATATGTAGCGGATCGCCGGATCGGAGGCCGCCGCGCGCAGGGCCGCGAGTGTGCCGTCGCTCGATCCGTCGTCGACGAAGATGACCTCGGCTGCGCCGAGCTTCGCCAAGATCGGTTTCAGCGCCGCTGTCATCGGTGCGATATTGGCTGCCTCGTTGTGGGCAGGCAGCACGATCGAGAAGTCGGGAGGCGGTGCGCCCATCGTTTTTTGACCGGTCCTGCCCGGCGATTGACAGTGGCCGAGGCGCCGTGCACGTACTCGGCCGGTCGCCTCCTCATCGTCTTGGCCTACCGATCGCCGGCCGGTAGGAATCTGGCGGATAGAATAAGCGTGTGCAATGGAGAAAAGATAGACGGTGCGCGGACGCCATCGGCCGGTAGCAACGCTCTGACGGCAGCGGTCGACTTCGCTCGCCGCGCGCCGGGCAAGGTGCTGGCCCTCGTGCTCGGCCTGCACCTTCTTTTGTGGACGCTCATCCCGATCCTGGTCTGTCCGAACCTTCAGCTCGACCTCGTGGAAGACCTCGCGCTCGGCAAGGAATGGCAGCTCGGCTACTGGAAACACCCGCCGCTGCCGTGGTGGGCGGCCGATCTCCTCTACCGGCTGACCGGACAGATCGACGCGGTTTACGTGCTCGGGCCGCTTGCGGCGGTGATCTGTCTCTACGCGGTTTGGCTGTTGGCGCGCGAAACGCTCGGCGCGTTTGAGGGCCTCATTGCCGTCCTCGCCCTCGAGGGCGTGCACTTTTACAATTTCTCGGTCGTGAAGTTTGCCCACGACCAGATGCAGCTTCCGTTCTGGGCGTTCACCGGGCTGTTCTTCTATCGCGCACTCAAGCGCGGACAGGCGCTCGATTGGATCCTAGCGGGCGCCCTCCTCGCCGGCGCGTTCTGGTCGAAATACGCCGCTTTCGCGCTCGCGGCGACGCTCGGCCTGTTCCTGCTCGCCGATCCGGAGGCGCGGCGCGCGTGGCGCACGTCTGGACCCTATCTGATGGCGATCGCCTTCGCGGTCGGGATCGCGCTGAATGTCTGGTGGCTCATGGGCCACGACTTCATGCCGTTTCAGTATGTCGACGCGCGCGCACGGGTAGCGATGCACTGGTACCAGTACATCGCCTATCCGCTGCAATGGATCGGCAGCCAGGCATGGTTTCTGTTGCCCGCCGCCGGCCTGCTAACGCTGCTCTATCTGGGCGCTAATGTCGGAAAGCGAGAAGTCTCCGACGGTGCGGCGTTCGACCGCCGCTGCGTCACTTGGCTCGCGCTTGGACCCTTTCTAGTGACAACCTTGGTCGGGGCTCTGCTCGGCCGCCTCGTGATCGCCATGTGGGGCTACCCGCTGTGGTCCTTCGCGCCACTTGCACTGGTGATGTGGTTTAAGCCGGTCGCCGAGATGCGCGCGCTGCGGCGCTTCGCAGCCGCGTTCATCGCCGTCTTCGTCGCCATCCCGGTCATCTACGCCGCAATCGAAATCGGTGAGCCGTTCGTACGCGACCGGCCCAAGGCGACCCAGTTCCCCGGCCGAGCTCTGGCCGAAATCGTGACGCGCGAGTGGCACGACCGCTACCGCACGCCGCTCGCCTATGTGGGCGGCAGCGAGTTCGAGGTGAACAATGTCGCGGTCTACTCGCAAGACCGGCCGCATGTGGTCGTCCACGGCGAGCTTAAGCTCAGCCCATGGGTCGACATAGGCGAGTTGCGCCGGCGCGGTGCTGTCCTCGTTTGGGAGGACGGGCTGGCTGGGTCCAATATCGACCAGTTGAGGGCAACCTTTGGCGACATCGAAGTCCAGCCGGTCCTGGTTCTGGCGCGGCAAACCTGGCATCCGGTCCGGCCGGACCGCGTCGCTTACGCCTTTGTTCCGCCGCGGCCCTGATTTGGGTGGACGCCCCCACATCCGACGTGCAAATCGTTGGCACGGCCGCAATAGGGCCGCTGACGATCGCCGTTATAAAAGCACACCGTAAGCTTTGCTACGCAAACGGGCGGACTTGCGGCGACGCACAGCTTGTGGACACTGATACCGTCCGGTCGCGAATCGTTCTTGAAGGGTTCCCGGGATCCTCGGGGGGACGTGGGTTATTGTCCGGCGTGAGGCATAACCGGGTCCGGCATGGTGCGCATCAGCGCCATCTTCATCGCCGTCTGCATGGTGCTCATCGCCGGGTCGGTCGGTTTTGTGGTCTACCTTCGCCAGCGGCGACGTCAAGGATCGCGCAGCGCCGATCGCCGTCGCGATGACCACCTGCTACATCCGGCCCTTCTGCTTCCCGCTTTGTTGATCGCCGCCCCCCTCTTTTGGCCGCCAGCGAAGGCGGCCCCGCGCCCCCATGCCGACGCCTTCGACCGCCGCATCGTCACCCTGCTGGCATTCGGTCCGGCACTCACCGTGCTCGCGCTGTCCCTGGTCCCTGGTCACCGGTCGCGGCACCGTCACGATGTGGGGCTATCCGCTCTGGCTGTTCCTGGGCCTCTGGATCGTGCTGCTCGCACCGGCCGCGCTCGACCGCATGCGGCTGGCCCGCATCGGCGTGCTCTGGGCGGCAGTATTCGCGATTTTTGCCGCGGCGTTCTTCGCCGACTATCTGCTGCTGCCGAAGCTCGATCACCGCTACCGCGCCGTGTTGTTTCCCGGCGTCGAGTTGTCCGCCGCGATCACGCAGCGGTTCGAGGACGCGACCGGGCACCAGCCCAAATACATCATCGGCTCGATGTTGGACGGCGGCAATGTCGCACACTATTCCCCTGCGCGCCCGCAGCCGCGCGTGCTGATCGACGGCCTGCCGCGCCGCGCGCCATGGATCGATCTCGCCGATCTGCGCGTCCGCGGCGCCTTGCTGGTCTGGACCGGCGGCGACTTGCGTGCGCTGCCGGCAAACTTTGCCGCCATCGTGCCCGGCGCCGAAATCGGCACGCCGTTCGAACTGCCGTTGCACCGCGGCGACGGCACGGTGCGTGTTGGCTGGGCCATTCTGCGCCCGCAATCGCAGTAGCCGGCCGCGGGCGGACGGCGAGCCGCGGTGCAGACCGCAAGCCCCGGGCGCCTGCTCCTGCTGATTTACCGCGCCGTGCCGAGGTGCTAATTTCCGTCACGAGTTGCAGGCAAAGCCACAAGAATGCCGGATTATCTGCGGCTTGACGCATTCCGCGCGACGCCGCTGGTGAAGGAGCCGTTCGAACACCTGATCGTGTCCGGCTTCATCGATCCGGCGGCATTGGCCGCGATCAATGCCGATTACCCCAAAATTTCCTCGTCCGGCAGTTTTCCGGTCGATCAGCTCAGCTTCGGTCCGGCATTCCGGAAGCTGCTCGACGAACTCGAAAGCGATCAGTTCCGCGACGCCTTCGAGCAGAAATTCGGCATCGATCTCACCGGCCGGCCGACCGTGACCACGGTCCGCGGCCGCTGCGACTTGAGCGACGGCAAGATCCACACCGATTCCACGAGCAAGATCATTACCGTGCTGATCTATATGAACGAGACGTGGGAGCAGCCCGGCGGCCGCCCGCGCCTGCTGCGCTCCGCAACCGACCTCAACGATATCATCGCCGAAGTGCCGCCGATTGCCGGCACGCTCTTGGCGTTCAAACGCAGCCACAATTCCTGGCACGGCCACGAATGGTTTTCAGGCGAGCGCCGCGTCATTCAATTCAACTGGTTGACCTCGCAGGGCAACCGGCAGATCGCGATGCTGCGGCACCATGTTTCGGCGTCGTTCAAGCGCGTGCTGCACAATGATCTCACCGAACCGCTGATCGGTCTCACGCCGGCCGCTCGCGCGCGGCGTAGATCGCCAGCCACAGATAGATGCCGAGCAGCGTGACTTCGGCCAGCACGATGTAAAGGCTGCCGCCATAGACGCGCGGAAAGAATACCTCCACCACCGCCATCGACACGACCGAGGT
>JBKQTR010000169.1:0-10844 GCA_052143095.1 Allostellaceae bacterium | reverse complement strand
GCCGCGGCAGGCTCACCGCCGCGGCGTTGCTGACGACGAACGGCACCTTCGCCTCGGCGGTGAGCGGCGCGATGGCCAGCGCGTTGGGCGACCACACCACACCGGGGAGGAAGCCCACATGGTCGCGGGTGATGAGCTCCTGCGCCAGCCGCTTGGCAGTCTCGGGATTGGGTCCGGTATCGTCGCGGCGGACGATCTCGACGGTGGTGCCCGGCGGCAGATCCTTCTCATGCTCCTTGACGTAGAGGCTCAGGCCTTTGTCGATCTGGTCGCCGAGCGAGGCCTGCGGCCCGGAATAGGTCAGGATGACGCCGATCTTGATGGTCTCGGCGGCGGCCGGTTGCGCCAACGTCGCCGCGAGCAGCGCCGCTCCCAGCAGCGCTGCCCGAATGCTGTAGGTCATCGTTCGGAACCTCCCTGTCTCCGCGCGCCGATACGTGCCGGCGCGCTGTCATGATGCGCCGTCACTATACCGGCGAAGCGCGGCCACGGGCAATAATGCGTGCCGCAAACTGTTTGAGGTCCATCTTTCTGCCGGTCGGGCTCCTCAAGCCAGTTTCACCAGCTGCTTGCCGAAATTCTCGCCCTTGAGCAGGCCGATGAAGGCGCGCGGCGCGTTCTCCAGCCCCTCGGTCACCGTCTCGCGATACCTGATCTTGCCGTCGCGTACGCCCTGGGCCAGCTCCTTCAGCGCCTCCGGCCAGCGCGCCAGATGATCGGAGACGATGAACCCCTGCAGCTTGATGCGCATGCCGACCGCCATCATCAGGTTCTGCACGCCGTAGCGCTCGACGGCGTTGTATTGCGAGATCATGCCGCAGAGCGGGATGCGCGCGAAGGGGTTGCAGCGCGCCAGCACGGCATCGAGGATGGGGCCGCCGACATTCTCGAAATAGACGTCGATGCCCTTGGGCGTCGCCGCGGCGAGCGCTTGCTGCAGATTGCCGGCGCGGTGGTCGACGCAGGCGTCAAAGCCCAGCTCCTTGACCACGAAATCGCATTTCTCCTGGCCGCCGGCGAGGCCGACGACGCGACAATCCTTCATCTTGGCGAGCTGGCCGACGACGCTTCCCACCGCGCCCGAGGCGGCGGAGACCACCACGGTTTCGCCGGGCTTGGGCTGGCCGATATCGTTGAGGCCGATCCAGGCGGTGACGCCGGGCATGCCGACGACGCCGAGATAGGTCGAGATCGGCACCAGCTTGGCGTCGACCTTGCGCAGATCGCCGCCGTCGGACAGCGCGTATTGCTGCCAGCCGGCGCGCGCGGCGACCGTGTCGCCCTTGTTGAATTTGACGTTGCGGCTTTCGATCACCTCGCCCACGGTCTCGCCGGTCATGACCTGACCGAGCTCGACCTTGGCGGCATAGGAGCGCTGGGCGTTCATGCGCCCGCGCATATAGGGGTCGAGCGAGAGATAGAGGTTCTTGACCAGCACTTGGCCGTCGCCGGGCGTGGGGATCTCGGTCTCGGCGATGCGGAAATCGCTTTCCTTGACCCAGCCGGTCGGACGGTTGGCGAGGAGGACCTGCAGGTTTTTCGCGGCCATGGCAGCTTTCCCTTCGGGCGGTGTTCTCTGCGGCTAGCGTACCCCATCCTTCCCCTCTTGGGGGAGGGGATGCCCGCGAGGCTCTCTCAGCCCGGCGTGCTGCGCGCGGTGAAATCGCCGCGGGCGATGCTGTCGCGGTAGTGGTCGAGCGCCCAGCGCACCGAGGGGAAGGCAAGCTCCTCCCAGGGGATCTCGTCCCAGCCGAACAGCTTCACCTCGAGGCTCTCGGGCCCGGCGGCGAAATCGGGCGCCTCGAGATGCGCGCGATAGATGATCTGCACTTGGCTGATGCGCGGGATGTCGTAAACGGCGAGCACCCCGTCGATGATGATCTTGGCCTGTGCCTCTTCCCAGGCCTCGCGCATGGCGCCCACCGCGGTCGCCTCATTGAGCTCGAGATAGCCTGCCGGCAAGGTCCAGAAGCCCCGGCGGGGATTGATGGCGCGGCGGCACAGCAGGAAGCGCTCCTGCCACAGGCATACCGCCCCCACCACGATCTTCGGATTCTCGTAATTGATGAAGCCGCAATCGGGGCAGACCATGCGCTCCCGGTTGTCGCCTTCGGGGATCGTGAGGATGCTGGGGCCGCGGGCGGCGGGCGGGCTGGGCATGGGGCTCAGCTTACCGCGCCGCGCGCTGGCGCGCGCCGTCTCAGACGGAGAGATCGATCAATCGGCCGCGGGTTTGCGCTGGCGGAGCCTTTTGCGCCTGCTGCTGCGTCTGCAGATCGCCCCGGCCACCCTCGCGATTGGCGGTGACCCGCCGTGCCGGCTCGATCGGCGCCGCGGGTGCCGCCGGACCGGCCAAAGGCACCACCGCCGGCGCCACCGTGGGCGCCGGCTGGGCAACGCCCTGCACTGGCACGATCTGCATAGCCGACTGCTCCTGCGATCCTGGCAGGCAATATATCAGATGGAGGTGGCACTCGGCAAGAATTTCCCTCAATCATGGTTAACGCGCGCTCAGCGCGGCGACGCCCGGCAGCTCGCGTCCCTCGAGCCATTCCAGAAAAGCGCCGCCGGCGGTGGAGACATAGCTGAGCGCGTCGACCACCCCAGCCTGGGCAAGCGCCGCCACGGTGTCGCCGCCGCCGGCAACGCTCAGCAGCTTGCCCGCCCTGGTCAGCTCGGCGACGCGGTGGGCGATGGCGCTGGTCCCGGCATCAAAAGGCGGCGTCTCGAAGGCGCCCACCGGCCCGTTCCAGACCAGCGTGCGGCTTTGCGCGAGCTGCTCGCAGATGGCCGCCACCGTCTTCGGGCCGACGTCGAGGATCATGCTGTCCTCCGGCACGCGGTCGATGGCAACGGTCTCGCTCACGACGCCGGGCTTGAGCTCGCGCGCCACCACCGCATCCACCGGCAGCAGCAGGCGGCACCTCGCCTGCCGCGCGCGCTCGATGATACCGCGCGCGGTCTCGGCCATGTCGCGCTCGCACAGCGACCGGCCGACCGCGACGCCTTGGGCAAAGAGCAGGGTGTTGGCCATGGCGCCGCCGATGATCAGCGTGTCCACCTTGCCGATGATGAAAGCGAGGAGATCAAGCTTGGTCGACACCTTGGCGCCGCCGACCAGTGCCGCCACCGGGCGTTGCGGTGTCTCGAGCGCGCTCGCCAGCGCCTCGAGCTCGCGCTGCATCAGCCGTCCCGCGGCCGCCGGCAGCAGGCGCGCCAGAGCCTCGGTCGAGGCATGCGCGCGATGGGCGGCGGAGAAGGCGTCGTTGACATAGAGATCGCCGAGCGCGGCAAGCTGGCGGGCAAAGCCGGGATCGTCGGCCTCTTCCTCCTTGTGGAAGCGGAGATTCTCCAGCAGCGCGACCTCGCCCGGCTGCAGCTGCGCCACCACCTGCTCCGCCGGCGGCCCGACGCAGTCAGCGGCGAAGGCGACCGTGCGGCCGATCGCGTCGGCCAGCGGCGCCGCCAGCGGGCGCAGCGAGAAAGCGGCCTCGGGCTTGCCCTTGGGTCGGCCGAAATGCGACATCACCACCACCTTGGCGCCGCGCTGGGCGAGCTCGCGGATGGTCGGCGCCAGCCGCTCGATCCGCGTCGCGTCGCTCACCTTGCCGTCCTTCATCGGTACGTTGAGGTCGGCGCGCAGCAGGACGCGCTTGCCCGCGGGCTCGATGTCGTCGAGCGTGAGAAATTTCGCCATGTCCCAGTCCTAGCCAAAGCGCGCCGGCTGCGTCAATTTGCCAAGCGGCGGCAACGACGCGCCGGTAGAATGGCGCCGGAAACCGGCTGAGGGAGCGATGGCCAGCGCGCTCGAACGGATCGCCTATCACGCCACGCAGCGGCTGCGGGTATCGTGGTATTCCGGTCAGAAATGGCTGAGCTCGCGGCTCACCGAGCGCGTTGCCGCCTCGCCCGAGCTCAAGGAGCGCATGCCGGACCGCGCACGCGTTCTCGCCGATCTGCGCGCGCTCTTGGAGCAGGATTGGCGCAACATCGCCGAAGGCCGCTATCGCCTGCCCGAGGATGTCGTCATCCGCCCGCTCGCCGCCTTGCGCAAGGCCGGGCGCTACTTCGCCGATCTGCGCCAGGTCGACGAGCGCCGGCGCGCCGCCGCCAATGACGAGGTGTACCGCGCCACCCGGGGCGGCGACTATCCCCGCTACTTCCTGCAGAACTTCCACTACCAGACAGACGGCTATCTCAGCCGCCATTCGGCCGAGCTCTACGACCATCAAGTCGAGGTGCTGTTCGGCGGCGCCGCCGAGGCGATGCGGCGCCAGGCGCTGGTGCCGCTGCAGCGCGTGCTGCAGGAGCGCGGCGTGCGCCGGGCGAGGCTCATCGATCTCGCCTGCGGCACCGGCCGCTTCCTGCGCGAGGTGAAGAGCAATTATCCGCGGCTCGCCGTCACCGCGCTCGATCTCAGCCCCTTTTATCTCGACGAAGCGCGACGCGCGCTCAGCCCGTGGTCGCGCACCGAGTTCATCGCCGCGCCCGCCGAGCGCGTGCCGCGCAAGGATGGCAGCTTCGACGTCGCCACCTCGATCTTCCTCTTCCACGAGCTGCCGGCGCGCGAGCGCAAGGCGGTGGCGCGCGAGATGGCGCGGCTGCTGCAGCCCGGCGGCGCGGCGATCCTGGTCGATTCGATCCAGCTCGGCGACGTGCCGGATTACGATGCGCTGGTCGAGTTCTTTCCGCTCGCCTTCCACGAGCCCTACTACGCGCACTACGCGCGCGAGGACCTCGCGGCGCTGTTCGGCGCGGCCGGGCTGGTGCTCGAAGAGAGTCGGATCGCCTATCTCGCGAAGGTGATGACCTTCCGCAAGCCGCGCTAGCTCAGGCTCAGAGCCGCGACACCCTCGCCCGGACGCGCGCGAGAAAGGCTTGGAGCGCAAGCGGGGTGGCGCGGTCCATGTCGTATTGCGCGAGGTAGAAGGAGCGGACGCGCCGCCCGCACATCGGCTTCAAGGCGCGCATCAGCACCTTGCGCCCGGGATCGCCCGCGACCAGCCGCGTGATCCACCACGGCGAGCCATAGCTGGTGACGACGCCGAACACCTTGATATGCGTCAGCAGCGGCCGGATGCGTCCGGCCGCGGGGTCGGGCGCAAACGCGATGCCCGGCGCCCAGACGCGATCGAAATAGCCCTTGAGCATGGCCGGCATGGCGAACCACCAATGCGGAAAGCAGAAGATCACGCCGTCGACGCGGCGCAGCAGCGCGGTATGGGCGCGAACGGCGCGGTCGTCATAGGCGGCTTGGTGGTAGCTCAGGCGCTCCTCGGCGCTCATCCGGGGATCGAACTGCTCGCGATAGAGGTCGCTGGCGACGACCTCGTGGCCGCTCTGCGCCAGCGTGTCGACGATGACGCGGAACAGCGCGTGGTTATAGCTCTCGGTCAGCGGATGGCAGTGGACGACCTGGAACAGCATCGCCCGACCGGCGCCTCGGCGCCTCGGCTCAAGCGTCGCTCGACGGGACCCAGGGGATGCGGGCGACCTCGATGCCGTCATCGGCCAGCGCGCGCGCCTCCGCCTCGCTCGCCTCGCCGTAGATGCCGCGCGCCTCGCTCTCGCCGCTATGGATGCGGCGCGCCTCTTCGGCAAAGCGCTCGCCGACGTTGTCGCAATGCGTCTCGACCTGCCGGCGCAGCTGCTGCAGCATCTGGCGAAGCTGATCGGGCGAGGGCGGCGCCTTCGGCTCGCTCGCCGCGGCGGACCGCGCCAGGCGCGGCGCCATCGGCGCCTTCTCGATGACGTTGCTGGCACAATCGGGGCAGGCGATCAGGCCGCGCTGCGCCTGCCGCTCATAGGTGGCGCCGTCGCGGAACCAGGCCTCGAATTCGTGCTCGGCCGCGCATCTGAGCTTGAATAGGATCATGCCATACCGGACCTTCTGCGCGTAGTTTAGCAATCATCCCCGTCGAGTGCCAATGCCGTCAACACCTCTACCTGCAGCACCGTCCCCCTCCGCCTGGATCCGGCGTTTCCTGCCGCTGATTCCGCCGGGTGGGCGGGTGCTGGACCTTGCCGCCGGGAGCGGGCGCCACGTCAGGTTGTTGCGCGAGGCCGGTTATCAGGTGGTTGCCGCCGACCGCGACGCCACTCAGCTCAGAGCCGCGTTCGCCGGCGATCCCCTGTGCGACATCATCGAGCTGGACCTCGAGGATGGCGGCCCGTGGCGGCTCGGGGACGGCTATCACGGCATCATCGTCGCCAACTATCTCTGGCGCCCGCTGCTGCCGGCGCTGCCACCGGCGCTGGCGCCGCGGGGCGCCCTGCTCTACGAGACCTTCATGCTCGGGAACGAGCGCCTCGGCAAGCCCGCCAGCCCGGATTTCCTGCTGCGTCCCGGCGAGCTGCTGGCGGCGTTTCTCGGCCGGCTCGGCATCGTTGCTTTCGAGCAGGGCGCGGTGGCGTCGCCGCGCCCGGCGGTGATCCAGCGGATCGCCGCGGTGAACGGCGAGGTCGGCGCTTTGCCCGGCTAAGCGGGGGCGGGCGCGGCCGGCCGCCTATTCCGCCGCCAGCGAGCCCGGCTTGCGCTGCGGCGGGGCGTAGGCCCGATCGTGGCGCAGCGAGGGCACGGAGCGGCGCGCCTCGGCGATCGCGGCGGGGTCGATCTCGGCGATGATGTAGCCGGTGCCGTCCTCGGCCTCGGCGAGGACCTCGCCCCAGGGCGCGACGATCAGCGAATGACCGTAGGTCTTGCGTCCTTCCGCATGCTCGCCCCATTGCGCCGGAGCGAAGACGAAGGCGCCGTTCTCGATCGCCCGCGCGCGCATCAGCACATGCCAATGGGCGCGGCCGGTCGGCACGGTGAAGGCCGAGGGGATCGACAGGAAATCGGCCCCCGCCCGCGCCAGCGCGCGGTAGAGATGCGGAAAGCGCAGGTCGTAGCACACGGTCATGCCGAGCATGCCCCAGGGCAGCGGCGCCAGCACCGCTGCCTCGCCCGGGCGGAACGCGTTCGATTCGCGGTAACTCTCGCCGGCGGCGAGCTCGACATCGAACATGTGGATCTTGTCGTAGCGCGCGGCGACGGTGCCGTCGGGAGCGACGAGGAAGGAGCGGTTGGCGAGCCGCTCGTCGCCATCCTCGCGTCGCACCACCGCCGAGCCCAGCAGCAGCCACGCGCCGGTCTCGCGCGCGAGATCGCGAAACGCGGCGAGCATGGCGTGAGACGCCTCGTCCTTGGCCTTGGCCAAACGCTGCGCCCGCTTCGGCTCCATCATGTCGCTCACCTCGGGCGTCATGATGAGTTCGGCGCCCTCGGCGCGGGCGCGGCGGATGAGCGCGCTCGCCGCCGCGATGTTGGGCTCGGCCTCGCGCCCCGAGGAGAGCTGAATGCAGGCCGCCTTGAAGCGGCCGCTCACCGGGGCGCGATCCCGAGCTTGGCGTCGAGCGCGCCGGCGCGCTCCAAGGCATGGAGCTCGTCCGAGCCGCCGATATGCTCGCCATCGATGAAGATCTGCGGCACGCTCTGCCGCCCGCCCGAGCGCTCGACCATCTCGTCGCGCTTGGCGGGGTCCTCGATGACGTCGATAGTGACGAAAGCGACGCCTTTCTTCTCGAGCAGGCTCTTGGCCCGCGCGCAATAGGGACAGAACAGCGTCGAATAAATCTCAACCCGCGCCATGATCGCTCCAGTCGAAACTCCGCTCCGTCCCATCTAATCGAAAATCGGGGCAAATCAAGAAATTTTCGCGCCGGCCTCGCGGCGAAGGCCGGCAGCGGCAGGAGAGGCAGGCGTCAGGCCTTGGCGCTGTTCGGGTTTTTCGGCGTCGTATCGAGCGGCTTGGCGATGGTCGGGCCCTTATGCTCGACCTGACCGGTCATCATGATGATCTCGATCTTGCGGTTGAGCGTGGACCGGAAATGGGCGTCCGCGCCCAGTGACGCGGCCTTGTTGCAGAAGGCGCGGGCTTCGCTCACCAGGCGGTTGCGCTCGGTGAGATCATCGGTCCGCGCCTTGGCCAAGGCCTGGTTCAGCGCCGCATCGGCCGCTCGCGTATTGGCCATGCACTCGAAGGAGCGGGCAGCGGCCAGCGTCTTGCGCTTGAACTCCATGGGCAGCTTCGAATTGCTCTTGAGCGCGTCATCAAGCCGCGTCTTGATCCGCTCGGCCTCGGCCGGCGGCGCGGCCCGCATCCCGTCGAGCATCTTCTCGCAGGCGGCCATCGAGGCGGCGAGGGCTTTCTGCTCGGCTTCGCGTTTTTTGGCGGCGTCTGTCGCGAACGACATGATAAACCCGCTTTCACCCCAGCCTCCAATACTTGTCCGCAATTCGTTTATTTTTTGTTAGTCGAAAATATAAGGAAATTCAGCGGTTTAATGGCCATCAGGCAGACTGTCATGCCGCGGGGAGACCCCGGAGGAGGCTGCCAGCGACGGAATGTACATATCCCGAAAAACGCTGCCGTTCCTGTTACTTATTCCGCCGTCCCCGCGCAAGCGCTATGGTATATGCACACATCTCTGCCCCTCCCCCCTTGAGGGGGAGGTCGGCAGCGCCCCGCGAGCGCGAAGCGCTCGTCGCGCGCGCTGCCGGGAGGGGGGTGGCCGCAAGCTCGGCGGCATGGGAATCTATTGTTGATGCACGTTGCGTGCACCCCCCACCTGCCCGAGGCGTTCAGCCTCTGTGCAACCGGATACATGTCTGACGTTATGGACCGGAGACATGCCTGACAGTTTCCTTGGTTTGTTCCGGTTTGGCGCCACGGCGGGGCGATCGCCCCGCTGTGGCGCTCAGCGGGGACCCAGGGGAAGCGCTCCGCTCACTGCATTGGGGCCCCTGGATGCCCGCTTTCGCGGGCAAAGCGATCCTTGAGGCCGCCTCCAGGACAGCCGGGCTGGCGGCTATCCTTCCTGCCGCACCGTGCGCGCCAGGATAAGCACATCGACGCTCCGCGCGCCGGCGCGGCGCAACACACGCGCGCATTCGCCGACGGTAGCGCCGGTGGTGAAGACATCGTCGATCAGAAGCACGCGCTTGCCGCGGACATCGCGGCCGGGCTTCACGGCGAAGGCGGCGCGCACGTTGCGCTCGCGTCCGGCAGCGTTGCGCTTGCCTTGCGAGGGGGTGCGGCGACGGCGAAGCAGCCAGTCGGAGCCGACCGGCGGGCCTCCGGCATCATGCAGCGCATGGGCGAGCACGGCAGCCTGGTTGTAGCGGCGGGCGAAGAGCCGCGTCCAATGCAGCGGCACCGGCACGGCGATGTCCGCCTCGGCGACGAGCTGGCTGCCGGCGCGCCGCAGCCAGGTGCCGAAGGCCGGCGCCAGATGCAGCCGGTCGCCATGCTTGAAGGCGAGGATCAGCTTGCGGCTCGCCGCGTCGTAGCGCATGGCCGCGCGGGCGCGGTCGAAGGGCGGATGGGCGCGCGCGCATTGTCCGCACAGCGCCGCCGCGGCGAGCTCGAACTCGAAGGGCAGGCCGCAGCAGGCGCAGCAGGGGGCGCCGAGGAAGGTGATGTCGCGCCAGCATTGGGCGCAGAGCGTGCCCGTCGCGCTCACCGTCGCGCCGCAGGCGAGGCAGCGCGGCGGCAGCAGCAGGTCGAGCAGCGCCGTAGCGGCGCGGCGAAGCGCCGGCGGTCGGGCGAGGCTTTGCATCGACGACGATGTCAGCGCGGTGCCGGCCGGCTGTCAACGTCTGCGCGGCTGCGGCTGGCGCGTCCGGCGCGCCCATGCCATATAACCTCCCATGCCGCCCGCCGCCGATCCCTTGCGCGTTTTCGATCGCCGGGCGCTGCGTCGCCATCGCAGCCGTGCGGCGCGCGACCCCGGATCGGCCGATTTCCTGGTGGTCGAGGCGGCGGAGCGGCTGGCCGACCGGCTCCAGGATGTCGTCGCACGGCGCTTCCCGCTGGCGCTCGATCTCGGCTGCCGCCACGGCGTGCTGGCACGCTGCCTGGCGGGCCGCGGCGGTATCGAGACGCTGATCCACGCCGATACCGCCTGGGATTTTGCCTGCCGCGCGCCGCCGCCGGCGCTGGTCGCCGAGGCCGAGGCGCTGCCGTTCAAGCCGGCAGCGTTCGATCTCGTGCTGAGCAATCTCGAGCTGCATTGGACGAACGACCTGCCGGGCGCGCTGTTGCAGCTCCGCCAGGCGCTCAAGCCCGACGGGCTGCTGCTCGCCTCGCTGTTCGGCGGCGAGACGCTGGCCGAGCTGCGCCGCGCGTTGATGGAGGCCGAGCTCGCCGAGGAGGGCGGCGTCAGCCCCCGCGTCTCGCCTTTTGCCGATCTGCGCGACCTCGGGCAGCTGCTGCAGCGCGCCGGCTTCGCCCTGCCGGTGGTCGACAGCGACACGATCGAGGTGACCTATGCCGATGCGCTGGCGCTGATGCGCGACCTGCGCGCCATGGGCGAGAGCAATGCGGTGGCCGAGCGGCGTCGCAGCTTCACCCGGCGCGCGACGCTCGCCCGCGCCGCTCAGCTCTACCGCGAGCTTTTCGCCCGGCCCGACGGCCGCCTGCCGGCGCGCTTCGAGATCATCACCTTGACCGCCTGGGCGCCGCATGCGAGCCAGCCGCTGCCGCTCCGCCCCGGCAGCGCCCGCGCCCGCCTCGCCGCCGCGCTCGGCGCGGTCGAGCATCCGGCCGGAGATAAGGCACGTTGATGGGCTGATTTTTAGGAAATTTCTCTTATTAAGAGAATAACTCCTATGGATTAAGCCATCCTTAGTGTCGCTTTGCGACGATCATGCCCTCGCGTGAGGAGGCTTTCGCCTGCTCCTGCCTGAGGCTCGCCCCTTCCTTCCGCAGAACGGATGCATGGATGTAGTCAAACACAACCCGGCTCCCTTTCCCAGCATAATCCTGGATGGTTTGAAATGTTTCATGTACCGACTCGGGCTG
>JBKQTR010000168.1:0-4776 GCA_052143095.1 Allostellaceae bacterium | reverse complement strand
ATCGCCCACCCCTGGCCCAATCAGCGCTTTGCCGTCAGACACCCGAGGTGGGAGCCGGATGCCCGAATTGGGCACGTCCGGTTCTGTGCGGGGGGTGCGCAGTAATGCGCATCCCTACCGCGACCCGGCGTCCATGCAGCGGAAACTCGCTCAGCTCAGATCCTCGGCCAGCGCCGCGCGCGTTGCTGCCGGCATCACTGCCATATGGCCGTAATTGGGATGGTCGATGCCGACGATCACCGGCGTGCCGGGCGCGCGGAAGAGCGCTTTCTGCGCCGGGGTGAAGGGAAAGCGCAGGAACTGCACCGACGACGCCTTGCCGTCTTGCGTGGTGTTCTCGCGCGTGGGATCGGCGATGCCGGCGACGCGCTCGCCGCCCACCGAGAGGAACATGTGGTGCTCGACGCCGCCCAGCCGCGCCAGCGCGCGGTCGCGTTGCACGGGGTCCTCGATCTCGAACATGACCGTGGCGATGAGCTCGTCGCCTTTGGGGATCAGCGGGTTGTAGGCCTCGAGCTCGTCCTTGATCTGCGTCTCGCCGCCGCGCTCGATGTGCAGCATCTCATGCACCTGATGCCACATCGTCTCGAAGCTCTCGAAATAGAAGGTGCAGTAGGGCCCGACCTCGATGCGGCGCGCGCGCTTCAGCTCGCCGACGCGGCGGCGGTGCTCGCGGCGCTCGCCGGCATATCGCTCGGGCGGCAGGATGTCGGCGCGCGTGATCTCTCGCTTCGGCGGCATGGCGGCGATCCCTAATCCCGCAGCAGCCCGTAGGCGCGGGCGAAGAGCTCGATCGGATGGAGCGCCTCTTCCGGCGGCTTGGTGTCGCCGTCGAGCAGCGCCATCCCCTGCAGGATATGGCTGGCGGCGAGCGGGCATTCCGACGCGACGGACGCCTTCGCGTTCTTCAGCGCTTGGCGCGCCACGGGCTTGCCCACCTTGAGCGCCACTTCGAAATTCTCCTTGAGCACGCCCCAGGAGCCGCCATGGCCGGAGCAGCGCTCGATCACCGCCAGATCCGTCTCGGGCAGCAGGCGCAGCATCTCCGCCGCCTTGGCGCCCATGTTCTGCGCCCGGGCATGGCAGGCGAGGTGCAGGCTGACGCCGCCGGGCAGCGGCGCGAGGCCGGGCGCCAGGCCTTCTTTCTTGGCGATGTCGACGATGTACTCGCTGATGTCGAAGGTGGCCTGCGCCAGCCGCTTGACGCTCGCATCCTCGGGCAGGATCAGCGGCCATTCGAATTTGAGCATCAGCGCGCAGGACGGGATCAGCGCCACCACGTCGTAGCCCCGGGCGATATAGCTGCCGAGCGCCGTGGCGACCTCGCGCGCATGCTCGGCGACGCGCGCGATGTCGCCCTGCTCGAGATGCGGCATGCCGCAGCAGCGGGGATAGGCCACCTCGGTGGCGATGCCGTTGCGCGCGAGCACGGCGCGCGCCGCCTCGCCGATGCGCGGGTTGTTGTAGTTGACGAAGCAGGTGGCGTAGAGCACCGCCTTGCGGTTATGCCCGGGCGCGGCCGCGTCGCGCTCGGGCGCTGCCGATTTGGCGCGCAGCGTGAAGCTGCGGCCGTGGAATTTCGGCAGCTCGGCACGGCGGTCGATGTCGAGGAGCTTCTCCATCGCCGGCCGCGTCAGCGCGTTGCCGGTCTTGCTCGCCCAATTCGCCAGCGGCGCCCCCTTGCCGGCGAGCGTGCCGTTGCGGTCGGTCTCGACCAGCTGGCGCTGCGACCAGGCGAGCTTGCCGTCGCGGAAATCGGCGGCGCGGTAGCGCAGCATGAGATGCGGGAAGTCGACCGCCCAGGGATGCGGCGGCACGTAAGGGCATTTGGTCATGAAGCACATGTCGCACAGCGTGCAGGCTTCGACGACCTTGCCGTAGTCCGCGGCATCGACGCCGTCGACCTCGCCGGTGGCCGACGCGTCGACGAGGTCGAAGAGCCGCGGGAAGCTGTCGCAGAGATTGAAGCAGCGCCGGCAGCCATGGCAGATGTCGAAGATGCGGTGCATCTCCGCGTCGATCTTGGCGCGGTCGTAGAAATCGGGGCTCTGCCAATCGATCTGGTGGCGCGTCGGTGGCTCGAGACTGCCTTCCCGCATCCGGCTACCTCTGCTCGTCCCGGAGCGCGAAGGGGCGCAAGCGGGCGCCCCTTCTCACTCCAACTCCTCGGACAGCGACCTCAGGCGAGCGAGTCGAACGCCTTCTGGAAGCGGCCGGCATGCGATTTCTCGGCCTTGGCGAGCGTCTCGAACCAGTCGGCGATTTCGTCGAAGCCCTCGTTGCGCGCGGTGCGCGCCATGCCGGGATACATGTCGGTGTATTCATGCGTCTCGCCGGCAATGGCGGCCTTGAGATTGTCGCCGGTGGGGCCGATCGGCTTGCCGGTGGCGGGGTCGCCGGTCTCCTCGAGGAATTCGAGATGGCCATGGGCATGGCCGGTCTCGCCCTCGGCGGTGGAGCGGAACACCGCGGCGACGTCGTTGTAGCCCTCGACATCGGCCTTCTGCGCGAAATAGAGATAGCGGCGGTTCGCCTGGCTCTCGCCGGCGAACGCGGCCTTCAGATTGTCCTCCGTCTTGGTTCCCTTGAGCTTCGCCATGAGCATCCTCCTCGGATCGCCGGAACGCCATGCTGCGCGTCACGCGCATGACTGCCGATCTTATGGACCTGCGCCGCGCGCAAGTCAATAGATTAGAGAAGTTCTAAAGAAGAAAGGGACGGGCTCGGCGCGACGGTGTCGCGCTCAGCGGTCGTCGCGCTCGACGCGGATGATCACGTCGACGCGGCGGATGGCGGTGCCGGCGGGCGGCGCGGGCACGTTGCTGACATCGATGCGGTCGCCGGGGATGTCGAGCAGCTTGCCGCTCTCCTCGAGGAAGAAATGGTGATGGTCGCTCACATTGGTGTCGAAATAGGAGCGGCCGGGATTGACCACGACTTCGCGCAACAGGCCGGCGCCGATGAATTGGTGGAGGGTGTTGTAGACGGTGGCGAGCGAGACCGGCACGGTCGCCGCGATCGCCTCGCCATGCAGCTGCTCGGCGGTGACGTGGCGGTCGCCCCGGTCGAACAGCAGCCGCGCCAACGCCAAGCGCTGCCGCGTCGGGCGCAGGCCTGCGCCGCGCAGCAGTTCCAGGGCGTTGGCGAAGGGGCGTGATCCGCTCATGGCTCCCAAGCCCGAGGATGAAATCCCACTCTAGCGCAGGATCGCCTCCCTGGCAAAGGGCGTGGTGGCGCCCGGCATCCGCCGGTCGCGCTCGGCGGGCGCCGTCAATCCCCGGTCTGGAGCCGCTCGACCAGCTCGCGCACCGTCGGGATGAAGCCGTTGGCGTAGTAGGGGTCGCGGGCGAAGCGGTAGGCGTTGTGGCCGGCGAACATGAGCTGGAACTCGACGTCGTCGGAATGGCTGATCTTCTGCAGCGTCTTCTGGATGCAGAAGCTGCGGGGATCGGCCTTCTTGCCGGTGGTGCCGTCGTCGTTCTGCGCCCAGTTCGAGAACTGGCAGGCGGAGAGGCAACCCATGCAGTTGATCTGATCCTCGCGGATCTCCAGCGCCTTCTCCGGCGCGACGAAGATCAAGGTCGAATCCGGCGTGCGCAGCGCTTCGGTAAAGCCCTGGCTCACCCAGATCAGCGCGCGCTCGCGGTCATGCGGCGTCAGATAGACGACGCGGCCGCGGGCGCCGACCTCGAGCGGCGCCAAATGGTCGCCCACCGCCTCGACCGTGTAGGCCACCTGGTGCTCCGCGCGCGCCTGCAGCTCGTTGAGGAAACCGTTGCGCACCGCCGAGGAATAGAAGCCGGTCGGGCTGAAGCGGTTCAGATAGACGTCGCCCGCCTTGAGCGTGAGCAGCTTGCGCTTCCAGGCGTCCGAGATCGGGCTCTCCTTGGTGAGCAGCGGCCGCGTGCCGAATTGGAACGCCATCGGCCCGAGCTCGGGGCTGTCGATCCAGTCGCGCCATTCGCCCAGGCACCAGACGCCGCCGGCCATGAAGATCGGCGTGGTGCCGAGGCCCCAATCGCGCATCATCTGCCGGAGCTCGCGCACCCGCGGGAAGGGCGCCTCCGGCTTTTCCGGATCCTCGCTGTTGGAGAGGCCATTATGGCCGCCGGCGAGCCAGGGATCCTCGTAGACGACGCCGCCCAGCCAGTCCCGGAAGCGGTGATAGGCGCGCTTCCACAGCGCGCGGAAGGCGCGCGCCGAAGAGACGATGGGGTAGTAATGGACGCCGTACTGGGCGCAGATCTCGGCGATCTTGTAGGGCATGCCGGCGCCGCAGGTGACGCCATGGACGAGGCCGCGCGCGCCCTCGAGCACGCCGTGCAGGATGCGCTCGGCCGCCGCCATCTCCCACAGCACGTTCATGTGGATGCGGCCCTGTCCGTCGGAGCGCTCGTGAGCGATGCGCGCCTGGGCGATGCCGCCGGCGATGGAATAGGCGATCAGCTCCTCATGGCGCTCGCGCCGGGTGCGGCCGAGGTAGATCTGGTCGATGCGCCCGCCCTGGGCGTCATAGGTATCGGCGTTGACCCCGGAGAAGGTGCCGACCCCGCCGCAGGCCGCCCAGGCGCCCGAGCTCTCGCCGTTGGACACGGAGATGCCCTTGCCGCCCTCGACGAGCGGCAACACCTCACGGCCGGATATCACCAGCGGTCTCAACCCGATCACATGCCCTCGCCACGCCCCGCGGCGCCGCCCGGCGCCGCCTTGTTGCCCTTTATGTATTGATTATCCCCTGGATAATCAAATGGCACGCGCGCCGAGCCCCGTCGCCAC
>JBKQTR010000167.1:0-2675 GCA_052143095.1 Allostellaceae bacterium | reverse complement strand
CGTGAGCCCTCCGACAAGATAGATCGCAATAATATATAAGTTTCTACCGGCAGTTACATAATTATGCCGCGTTGTTTTGTCTTTTCAGGCAATAGGCGTTCGGTAATGACAAAGTCGAAGCATCGATCTATAAGCTGGATTCAACAGCGTTTCCTGTCTTTGGGTTCCAGCCGGGCGATAAAACATGAGGCGTGGTTGTAAGATTCTGGTGGTCGAGGACAATGAGAGCATCCGTGAGTTCCTGCAGAGCTTGTTCGATGACGAAGGCTATGAGATCGCCGTCGTTTGCGGCGGCGAGGAGATGCGCCGCGCCTTCGTCGCCCAGAGCTTCGACGTGGCGCTGATCGACGTCACCTTGCCCGGCGCCGAGGACGGCTTTGCGCTGGCCGAGATGGCGCGGGGCGAAGGCTGCGGCGTCATTCTCGTGACCGGCGACACGCGCCATTTCGATCGGATCGAAGCCAGCGGACATCCTTATCTCCTGAAGCCGTTCCGGGTCGAGCGGCTGCTCGATCTCGTGGCCGAGCTCAGTCGCGCTTCCGACTGCGTCATCGACAGCCGGCGCCGCCCGTCCTAGCCCAGCCCGGCGCCGTCCGCGGCAGCAATGCGGCGCGGCTTGCCGCCGCCATCGGGGCTGCCTAAAGTCGCGCGGCGCGGTCGCGGGGAGAGACAGATGGCGAAACCGATCAGCGATTTCGGCGCGATCAGCGCACGGGCCGCGGCCAAAACCGTCAATCTCCCGCACGACGCCGGCGGTCCCGGCTGAGCGGCCGAGTTCGGTGGCGCGCTTGCAGCGGATCGTGGCGCCCGTGTTCGTGGGCGGCCGGCTGCTGCTGTGCACGACGGTCGGCAGCGTCGTCTTCCTGCTGCTGCCGCAGAGCCTGCGGCCGGCCGAGCGGCTGGCGCTGGCATGGGTGGTCGGCGTCGCGCTTTTCCTGGGGTTGACCGCGCTCGTCATCACCGCCGTGCCCCCCGCGGCGCTGCGCCGGCGCGTGCGGCAGATCGATTCGCGTCGTTGGGTCATTCTGGCGATGATCATCGCCGCGGCGACGATCAGCCTGTTCGCCCTCGGCTTCACCTTGCAGAAAGAGCCTAACGAGACGGCGCTGGCCCTGGCGGCGCGGCTGCTGCTCGCGGGGCTGACCGTGGTGGGGTCCTGGACACTCACCCACACCACCTTCGCGCTGCATTACGCGCATCACTATTACGGCGACGGACCCGCGCCCGGGCCGGCGGACGATCGCGGCGGGCTCGCCTTCCCCGGGGAGGAACTGCCGGATTATTGGGATTTTCTCTATTTCTCCTTTGTCGTCGGCATGACCTGCCAAGTCTCCGATGTGCAGGTGACGAGCCGCGCCATGCGGCGGCTGACGCTGCTGCACGGCGTGCTTTCGTTCTTCTTCAACACGGTGGTCCTCGCCCTGGCGGTCAATCTGCTGGCAAGCTCGCTCTAGGCGTCGCCAGGGGTCGAGGGATCGGCGACCCGATCATTCATGTTTCATCAAGGAATTGAGGCCACTCTGCCAGTAATCGTCAGAGTTGGGGAAGTAATGTGAATAAAACTTCGCTCAATTTGTGCCCGCGAGAGCGTCGCGGCCGAAAGCTGATGGGGGCGCCGATCGCCTTCGTGCTGAGCCTGCTGCTGGCCGCCTGCCAAGGCGCCAGGCCCCCGGATGCGCACGCGCCGGGGCAGAGCAGCGACGTACTCATGCGCGTCGCCGATGATGCCGCCGCCGCCGGCGATCTCGGCACTGCCGCAGGCCTTTACCGACGCGCCGCCGAGCTCAGCTCGCAGGACCCGCAGCCGTTGGCGAAGCTCGGCGCGACGCTGCTGCAGCTGCGCGCCTATACCGAGGCGGCGGCGACCTACCGCGCGGCGCTCAAGATCTCGCCGAACCCGATCGAGGCCGAGCTGCACCGTGGCCTCGCCGTGGTGCTGCTGGCGCTCGACCAGCCCGAGGCGGCGCTGGTCGAGCTCGATGCGGCCGTGGCCAAGGCGCCGCAGGATGCCCGGCTTTATAATGCCCTGGGCGTGGCGCATGATCTGCTGGGGCGCCATGACGTGGCGCAGCAGGACTACCGCAACGGCCTGCGCCTGGCGCCGGACAACGCCAGCTTGCGCAACAATTTGGCTTTGTCGCTGGCGCTGTCGCGCGACTACCGCACGGCGGTGGCGACGCTGAGCGAGCTTGCCGACCGCACCGACGCCTCACCGCGCCACCGCCTCAATCTGGCGCTGATCTATGGCCTCGCCGGCGACGATAAGAAGGCGGCAGCCGTGGCCCGCACCACCCTCGACGAGGCGGCGGTTGCCAACAACCTCGCTTACTACGCCATGCTGCGCGGCATGGACGACAAGGCGCGCGCCAACGCGATCATGGGCGGCCAGGTCCGCGGGCCCGCGGTGGCGGAAGCAACGCCCAAGCACGAGACCGGCGCCGAGACTGCGGCTGCACCGGTGGCGCCGGTGAGCGCCTCGCTGCTCGCCGAGGCCGAGGCGCCGCAGCCGAAGTCGGCGGCCGCGCGACCTCCCAAGCCCGCCGCGCCGGTGGCGCTTGCCGCGGCGCCCGTCGCGGCACCCGCGGCGACGGCGCCCGAGCCGGCCAAAGCAGACATGGCGGCGGCCGCGCCGATGCCTGACGCGGCGCCGGCGCAGGCTGCGCCGGCTGCCGCGG
>JBKQTR010000166.1:0-8687 GCA_052143095.1 Allostellaceae bacterium | reverse complement strand
GGTCCGCAGGACCGCGTCTCGAAGGACGCACGGGCGTCCCTGCGGCGTTGAAACCATCTTCGCCCCGCCCATCCCGTGCGCCCCGAGATCCTCTTTCCGCTGTTCGCTCCGGTCACCGCCCTGCCGGGGGTCGGGCCGCGCTTTGCCAAGCTGCTGGAGCGGCTGACCGGCCCGGCGGTGGTCGATCTGCTCTGGCACCTGCCCAACGGCATCATCGACCGCAGCTTCACGCCCAAGGTCAAGGAGGCGCCCGAAGGCGCCCTCGCGACGATCAAGCTGCAGGTCGAGACGCATCTGAAGCCGCGCAACCCGCGCCAGCCCTATCGCGTGCGCTGCCGCGACGAGACCGGCTTCCTCCATCTCGTCTATTTCCACGTCAAAGGCGACTGGCTGGAGAAGCTGCTGCCGGTCGGCGCCACGCGCTGGGTCAGCGGCCGGGTCGAGCATTTCAACAACGAGATCCAGATCACCCATCCCGACCATGTGCTGGCGCCCGAGGAGTTCGCGCGGATGAAGCCGAACGAGCCCGTCTATGGCCTCACCGCGGGCCTGCCGCTGCGCACCGTGCAGAAGGCGGTCGATGCCGCGCTCGCCCGCCTGCCGGTGCTGCCGGAATGGCAGGAGCCGAGCCTGCTGCAGCAGCGCCGCTGGCCTGGCTGGGCGCAAGCACTCGCCGCCGCGCATGCCCCCGCCGGCCCGGCCGACCTGCTGCCCGAGGCGCCGGCGCGCCAGCGCCTCGCCTATGACGAGCTGCTCGCCAACCAGCTCGCCATCGCCCTGGTGCGGGCGCACACCAAGCGGCTGCCCGGCCGCAGCCTCAAACCGGCCGGCGAGCTCAGGCGGAAGGTGCTGGACGCGTTGCCCTTTTCGCTCACCACCGCGCAGCGCCAGGCGCTCGCCGAGATCGCCGGCGACATGGCGTCGCCCGCGCGCATGCTGCGGCTGCTGCAGGGCGATGTCGGCAGCGGCAAGACGGTGGTGGCGCTGCTCGCCATGCTTGATGCGGTCGAGGCCGGCGCGCAAGCCGCGCTGATGGCGCCCACCGAGATCCTGGCGCGGCAGCATTTCGCCACGCTCAGCAAGCTTGCCGCGGCCTCGGGCGTCGAGATCGCGCTGCTCACCGGCCGTGAAAAGGGGCGCGCGCGCGAGGCGCTGCTGGAGCGGCTTGCCGCCGGCACCATCGGCATCGCCGTCGGCACGCATGCGCTCTTCCAGGAGGATGTCGCCTTTAGGGATCTCGCGCTCGCCGTCATCGACGAGCAGCATCGCTTCGGCGTCGAGCAGCGCATCGCGCTCTCCGGCAAGGGCAGCGGCGTCGACATTCTCGTCATGACCGCGACGCCGATCCCGCGCAGCCTGATGCTGACCTCCTACGGCGATCTCGACGCCTCGCGGCTGACGGAAAAGCCGGCGGGGCGCCAGAAGGTGACGACGCGCACCTTGCCGCTCGACCGCCTCGACGAGGTGATCGACGCCGCCCGGCGCGCGCTCGGGCGCGGCGCCAAGATCTACTGGATCTGCCCGCTGGTCGAGGAATCGGAGCTGGTCGACCTCGCCAATGCCGATGAGCGCGCAGCCCAGCTGCGCCAGTTGTTCGGCGAGCGCGTCGGCCTCGTCCATGGCCGCCTCAAGGGCGCGGAGAAGGACCGCGTCATGGCGGGCTTCGCCGCCGGCGCGATCGATCTGCTGGTGGCGACGACGGTGGTCGAGGTCGGCGTCGACGTGCCGGAGGCGACGGTGATGGTGGTGGAGCATGCCGAGCGCTTCGGCCTCGCCCAGCTGCACCAGCTGCGCGGGCGCATCGGCCGCGGCGACCAGCCTTCCGCCTGCCTGCTGCTCTATGCCCAGCCGCTGGGCGAGACCGCCAAGGCGCGGCTCAAGATCCTGCGCGAAAGCGATGACGGCTTCCGCATCGCCGAGGAGGATCTGCGGCTGCGCGGCGCCGGCGAGGTGCTGGGCACCCGGCAGAGCGGCATGCCGGAGCTGCGGCTGGCCGATCTCGCGGTTCATGGCGACCTGCTCGCCGTCGCGCGCGACGATGCCCGCCTCGTGCTCGCCCGCGACCCCGGCCTCGAGAGCCCGCGCGGCCGGGCGCTGCGCACGCTGCTCTACCTTTTCCAGCGCGACCAGGCGGTGCGGTATGTGCGCTCCGGATGAGACGGCGCGCTTGGCTCAGCTCCCCGAGCGCTGCAGCGCGATCTCCTCCGCCGCGGCCAGGCGCCGGTCGGGCGGCGTGACGATGCCGGTGGAGATCACCATCTTGATCGCCTCCTCCACCGTCATCGACAGCACGACCACCTCGCTGCGCGGCACGAAGACGAGATAGCCCGAGGTCGGGTTGGGCGTGGTCGGCACATAGACGCTGACGGGATCGGGACCGGAGAGCTCGCGCACTTCGCCTTCGGTCCGCGCGGTGATGAAGCCGATGGTCCACATTCCCTTGCGCGGAAACTCGACCAGCACCGCCTCACGGAAGGTGTTGGACTGCTTCGCCAGCACCGTCTCGAAGATCTGCTTCACCGCGCCGTAGACGCCGCGGATCACCGGCATGCGCGCCAGCACGCGCTCGGACAGGAGCAGGAAGATCCGCCCGACATAGTTCGCCGTCGCCGCGCCGATGAGGGTGAGCGCGACGATGCCGAGGACGAGGCCGAGGCCCGGCACATGCAGGTATGTCGCGGGATTGTAACGGTCGGGCAGCAGCCAGCGCATCGCGCCGTCGATGAGATCGATGAACAGCCAGGTGAGATAGAGCGTCAGCAGGATCGGGCCGGTGACCAGGATGCCGGCGAAGAAATAGGCGCGCAGCCGCTCGATGACGCGGTTGCGCGGCTTGGGGGGCGGCGGAAGCTCGGCGGGCGATGACAAGGGCAGGTTTTCCTGTCTCAGCGGGCAAGGAAGGGCAGCAGCGCGTCCAGCGTCTCCTGCGGCGCCTCTTCCGGCAGGAAGTGGCCGCAGGGCAGCGCGCGGCCCTCGACATCGGCCGCCTTGTCGCGCCAGATGGCAAGGGGATCGTAGAGCCGGCCGACCACTCCGTTCTCGCCCCACAGCACCAGCAGCGCCGGGCGCAATTTCCGTCCGGCATCGGCGGCGTCATGCTCGAGATCGATCGAGGCGCCGGCGCGATAATCCTCGCAGGTGGCGTGGATCGTCGCGGGGTCGCGGAAGCAGCGCTGGTATTCCGCCAGCGCCGCCGCGGTGAAGACGCCGTCGCGGCGGCTCCAGGACTGCAGCACGCGATCGAGGAAGAAGTCGGGCTCGTGGCCGATCAGCCGTTCCGGCAGCCCGCCGGGCTGGATGAGAAAGAACCAGTGGTAGTAAGCGGTTGCCAGCCGCTGGTCGGTGCGCGCGAAAACCTCGGCGGTGGGAATGATGTCGAGCAGTGCGACGCGCTCGACGCTGTCGGGATGGTCGAGGCAGAGGCGATGGGCGACCCGCGCGCCGCGGTCATGCCCCACCACCCGGAAGCGCTCGAAGCCGAGCGCGCGCATTAGCTCGATTTGGTCGGTTGCCATGGCGCGCTTAGAATAGCCGTAATGGTCGGCGCCCGCGGGCGGCTTCGAGGAATCGCCATAGCCGCGCAGGTCCGGGCAGATCACCGTAAAGCGTTCGGCCAAGACGGGAGCGACCTTATGCCACATAACGTGGGTTTGCGGGTAGCCGTGCAGCAGCAGCAAAGGCGGGCCGTGGCCGCCGCGCCGCAGATGAATGCTGGCGCCGGAAAGCTCCACTCGCGCGGATGTGAACCCCTCGAACATCGATTCTCCGGCAGTGTGGTGACTGAGCGGACGCCTGCTCGCGGCCCGCGTTTGCAGGCTGGCACTTTAGCGATGCCCGGAGCCCTTAGCCAGTGACCCCCGTCCTTCCCCGCCTCGCCGCGCTCGCGACGGCCGTGCCGCCCTACACGCTCGGCCAAGCCGACGTCGCGCTGCGCGCGCGCCACCTTTTCGCCGAGACCGCCGCCGCCGATCTCGACCGGCTGATGCCGGTCTTCGACCATGCCGGCATCGAGCGCCGCTATTCCTGCGTGCCGCTCGACTGGTACGAGCGCCCGCATGGCTGGACCGAACGCAACGCGCTCTATCTCGAGCATGCCACGGCGCTGCTCGAGCGGGCGGCGCGCGACGCCCTCACCCGCGCCGGCACGGCGCCCGCGGCAATCGACGCGGTGGTTGCCGTGTCCACCACCGGGATCGCCACGCCCGGCCTCGATGCCCGGCTGATCGACCGGCTCGGCCTGCGCCGCGATGTCCGGCGCCTGCCGATTTTCGGGCTGGGCTGCGCCGGCGGCGTGATCGGGCTGGCGCGCGCCGCCGATTTGGCGCGCGCCGCGCCGGGAACGCGTGTGCTACTTCTGGTAGTGGAACTCTGCGCCCTCTCCTTTCGCAAGAACGACGTCTCGAAGAGCAACGTGGTCGCCACTGCGCTGTTCGGCGATGGCGCCGCCGCGGCGATACTATCGTGCGACGACGCGGGTCCGGCGCTCGGCGCCGCCGGCGAATATACCTGGCCGCAATCGCTCGGCATCATGGGCTGGGACGTGGCCGAGGACGGGCTCAAGGCGGTGTTCTCGCGCGACATCCCGGGCCTCGTGCGCCGTCACATGCGCGACGTGAGCAGCGAGTTCCTGTCGCGTCACCGCCTGGCGCTCGGCGATATCGACCATTTCGTCTGCCATCCCGGCGGCGCCAAGGTGTTGAGCGCGCTCGAGGAGGCCTTCCGCCTCGGCGAGGGCACGCTGGTCGACGGGCGCAGCGTGCTGCGCGATTACGGCAACATGTCGGCGGCCACCGTGCTTTTCGTCCTCGAGCGGACGCTCGCGGCAGGGCGCCGCGGCCGGCTGCTGCTGACCTCGCTCGGCCCCGGCTTCACCGCCGCCTTCCAGCTCATGGAAGCGGCGTGAGCGCCGTCACGCTCGTCGTCGCGCTGGTGGCGGCGCAGCGCGTCGCGGAGCTGGTGCATGGCCGGCGCAACGAAGCGGCGCTGAAGCGACGCGGCGGCGTCGAGATCGGGCAGCGCCACTACCCGCTCTTTGCGCTCCTGCACGCGGCCTGGCTCGCCTCGCTGCTGCTGCTGGTGCCCGCCGCGACCCCGATCTCATGGCCGTTTCTGGCGCTGTTCTTGATACTGCAGGCGCTGCGGCTGTGGATCATGATCAGCCTCGGTCCCTACTGGACGACGCGGGTCATCACCCTGCCGCACGAGCGGCTGGTGCGGCGCGGCCCCTATCGCTTCCTGCGCCATCCCAACTACGCCGTCGTCGCCGCCGAGATCGCGGCGCTGCCGCTGGTATTCGGCGCCTGGCGGATCGCGCTGATCTTCTCGCTGTTGAACGCGGCGCTGCTCGCCTGGCGCATCCGCCTCGAAGAGCGCGCGCTGGCGCCGCGGCGCGGCTTGGCATAGCGCACCAGCCGACCTCGCGACCGGCGAGTGGGCGGCGGCCTGCCGCCCGCTCGCTGAGAGCGTCTACTTCTCCGAGAACGCGCGGTGGAAGCTGTCGAGGATCGGCGCCAGCGCATAGGCCGCCACCGTCGTCTCGCCGGTCTTGATCATCACCTGGCTCGGCATGCCCGGGACCATCTTGACCTCGTCGCCGAGCGCCGCCAGCTCCTGCTCGTCGACGCGCAGCTTGGCCGCGAAATAGGGCTGGTTGGTGTGCTTGTCGACGAGCCGGTCGGCGGAGACATAGCTCACCGTGGCATCGAGCGGCGGCGTCCGCCGCTGCTTGTAGGGCAGCAGCCGGATCTGCGCCGGCAGCCCCGGATGCACGCGGTCGATGTCCTCCGGCCGCACCTCCGCCTCGACCACCAGCCGGTCGGCCTCGGGCACGAGGTCGAGCAGCGCCTCGCCGGCGGCGAGGACGCCGCCCGGCGTGTGCACGCGCAGCTCGGTGATGGTGCCGTTCTCCGGCGCCTTCACCTCGGTGCGCGCCAGCACGTCGGTGGCAGCCCGTGCCTGCTCCTGCAGCTCGTTCAGCTTCTTCTGCGTCTCGCGCAGATCGTCGGCCACGTCCTTCTGCCGGTCGTTCTGCAGGCTGAGGATGTCGACCTCGGATTCGGCGATGGTCTGCTTGGCCTTGGCGATCTGCGCCAGAGTATCGCCGCTGCGCCCCTCCATATCCGCGAGGTCGCGCTTCAGCTCGAGCAGCCGCGACTTGCGCTCGAGCCCCTTGCCGACGAGCTCCTGGATGCCGCCGATCTCCTCCTGCAGCAGCGCGCTGCGCTTGGCCAGGGCGTCGAACTCGGCCTGATGCCCGGCGATCTCCTCATGCACCTCGTTGATCCGCTCACGGATCGCGGCCGTCTTGGACTCCAGGAGCGAGCCCCGGGTCTCGAAGATCTTCTGCTGGCCGGCAAGCGCGGCCGCCACCGTCGGATCGCTGCTCTCGGCCAGGAGATCGGCTGGGAAGTCGATCGTGGCGACGCCGTCGCGCTCGGCAAAGAGCCGCGCCTCGCGCGCCCGGAGGTCCCAGAGCTGCCCGGTGAGCGCCGCGAGCGTGGTGCGCGCCTTGGTATCGTCGAGCCGGATCAGCGTCTGGCCGGCTCTCACCTCGTCGCCGTCGCGCACGAGGATCTGCGCGATGATGCCGCCCTCCAGATGCTGCACCGTCTTGCGGTGAGAGGCCGGCGCCACCGTGCCGGGGGCGATGGCGGCGCTCTCGAGCGGCGCAAACGCGGCCCAGGTGCCGGCGCCGATGACGAAGATGCCGATCAGCGCCGTTCCCGCCAGCACCAGCTCGCGCATGCGCGCCAGCGGCGTCGGCGGCGCCGGTGGGTGATCCGGCAGCAGGGTGATTGCGCTCATGCTCATGTTCTGCTCCCTCAGGCGCGCTGCGGTTGCGGTTGCGCCGGCGTCGCCGGCTTGTGCATCGGCACTGCCTTGGGCCGCCCGGCATTGAGCTTGGCGATGACCTCGGCGCGGCTGCCATAGGCCTCGACAGCGCCGTTGCGCAGCACCAGCAGCTTGTCGGCGAGCCCGAGCACGCTCGGGCGATGGGCGATCATGACGATGGTCGTGCCCATCTCCTTGAGCGTCGCGATGGCGTAGTGCAGCGCCTCCTCGCCCTCATGGTCGAGGCTGGCGTTGGGCTCGTCGAGCACGACGAGACGCGGCCGGCCGAACACCGCGCGGGCAAGGCCGATGCGCTGGCGCTGACCGCCCGACAGCTTCAGCCCGGCATCGCCGATCTCGCTGTTATAGCCGCGCGGCAGGCGCATGATGCTCTCATGCAGCCCCACCAGCTTCGCCGCCTCGATGATGGCGGCGGGGCCGGCCTCGCCGAGCCGGGCGATGTTGTCGCGCACCGAGCCGGAGAAGAGCTCGATGCCCTGCGGCAGGTAGCCGATATGGTGCGAGCCCTGGGAATCGTGCCAGACCGCGATGTCGGCGCCGTCGAGCCGCACCTTGCCGGCAGTCGGCGTCCAGGTGCCGGCGATCAGCCGCGCCAGCGTCGACTTGCCGGCGGCCGAGGGGCCGATGATGCCGAGCACCTCGCCCGGCGCGAGGTCGAAGGAGACGCCGCGCAAGGTCGGCTCGTCGCCGCCCGGCGGCACGAAGACCAGGCGCTCGACGACCAACTCGCCCGCCGGCCGCGGCAGCTCCATGCCGGGCTCCTCGTCCGGCAGCGCGTCGACGAGATCGCCGAGCCGGCGGCGGGCGAGCCGCGCCGCCACCAGCGACTTCCAGGTGCCGATCGCGCTCTCGACCGGCGCCAGCGCGCGGCCGAGCAGGAACATGCTGGCGAACATCGCGCCAGGGCTCGCCTCATGCTGGATGACGAGCCAGGCGCCGACGCCGAGGATCCCGGTCTGCACGAAGAGACGCGAGAATTTCGACAGGGCGTGGATCGCCGCGCCGCGCGTGCCGGCGACCCGGCTGGCCTCGCGCGCGCCGGCATTCTCGCGCCGCCACAGCCGCAACACGCCGTCGCCCATGCCCATGGCGCGGATCACCTCGGCATTGCGCAAGGCGGCCTCGGCGCGCTGATGCGTCTTGCTCGCCGCGGTATTCGCCTCGCCCAGGGGGCGGCGGGTGATGAACTCGTTGACCAGCGCCAAGCCGATCAGCAGCGCGCCGCCGGCAACGCCGACCAGGCCGAGCAGGGGATGGAGCGCGAACAGCGCGATGATGAAGATCGGCGCCCAGGGCGCGTCGAGCAGCGGCGCGACACCCGGCCCGGTGATGAAGCCGCGCACCGTGGCGAGATCGCGCAAGCCTTGCGCGGCGCGCGCGGGATCGGCGCGCAACGCCGCCTTGAGCGCGCCGGAAAACACGGTCGGACCGAGCCGGTCGTCGAGCCAGTTGCCGACCCGCACCAGCATCTGGGCGCGAATCGCCTCGATCAGCGCCGTCACCGCGATCGCCAGCACGGTGACCAGCGTCAGCATCACCAACGTGTCGCCGCTGCGGCTCGCCAGGACTCGGTCGAAGACCTGCATCATGTAGAGCGGCGAGGCCAGCGTCAGCAGATTGATGGCCAGGCTGAACACCATGATGACGCCGAAGGCGCCGCGGCAGGCCTGCAGGGCTTTCCGCACGTCGTTTCTGTGGTTATTCATCGTGCCTTCCTCAAAGAAGCTTGAGACCAGAAGCAATTCCCCGGCCACGCTAATGTGCTACCCCTGTGTCATTTATTGGGCATAGAGCCAGTGAATACTTGAGAATCGATGATTAAGGTTAATTTTCTC
>JBKQTR010000165.1:0-106419 GCA_052143095.1 Allostellaceae bacterium | reverse complement strand
CACCATCCGCTAGACCGGATTCCGAAAAGGGTGAAACATCTCCGTCGCCCGGCGAAAGCCGGGGCCCAGGAGCAACCGCGCGGCGCTCGCCCTGGGTCCCCGCTTGCGCGGGGACGGCGGTGGTTGGTGGGGGTGGGGGGCTTGGAACATGCGCCAAGCGCGCGACAGCGCGCCATTCTTCGCTTCTCCGTGCTCTCCGTGTCTCCGTGGTCCATCTTTTCCATCCAGCAGCTTGACGGCATATGCGATTGCCCTCCCCCTCAAGGGGGGAGGGGCTGTGAGATGTGCGGCTCCGATAGCCGCTACGCGCGGAGAGGGATAGCACCCCGCCCGTGAGTCCCGCCGGACCGGACATGCGCTAGGTCTTCTTCTTGTCGCCCTTCAGGAACATCGCGAAATAGGGATCCTCGTCCGGGGTGTATTGCTTGTATTCCGGCGTGCGGATCAGATTGACGCCGAGCCGCTGCAGCCACCACGCCTGGATCATCGGCCATTCGCGCACGAAGCTGACATTGTGGTTCTCGTCGCAGACCGCGAGGCGGATGTAATGCGCGCAGTGATGCGTGCCCGGCTCGAGGAAGACGGCGCCCTCCGGCGCCTCGATCGACCAGCCGGCCTCCAACGCCTTCTTGACGGTCTCCTGGTCGGTCGTGCCCGCGAGCCGCACGGCCTTGGCGTAGAGATGGACGGTGAAATAGGTGTTCTGCGCCATCTCGCCGATATACTGGTCGTCGGGGAACATTGCCATCCAGCGCTTGACGAAGGCGCGGTTGCGGTTGGTCGGCACTTCCATCTGGTATTGGATGGCGTTGTGCATGCCCGCGAGCGAGGGGGGCGCGAAGCGCTTGTGCTCATAGCCTTGTGCCATGTTGACCGTCGACACCATCGGGAATTTGAGTCCGGCGGCGGCGGCTTGCGGGTAGTAGTTGGACTGGTTCTGGCCGACCAGCAGCGTCATCACCCAATCGGGCTTCGCCTGCTGGAGGCGCGCGATCACGGTGCTGAATTCCGAAACCGCCAGCGGCACGAACTCCTCGCCGATGATCTGGCCGCCGACCAGCGGTGCAAAGGCGCGCGTCCAGGCGGCGGTGAGCTGGCCGAAATTATAGTCGGCGGCGATGGTGTAGCCGCGGGGGCCGAATTTCTCGACCATGTATTGCACGCCGGGGATCACCTGCTGCTCGCAGACCGGACCGGTGCAGAAGGTATTGGCGTCGGCGACGCCGCCTTCGTATTGGTTGGTGTAGAAATAGAGCTGCTTTGCCTGGTCGACGATCGGCCGGATCGCCTCGCGCTCGGCGCTTGCAAAGCCGGCGACGAGCACGTCGACCTTGTCCTGCTGGATGAGGCGGCGGGCAAGCTGCTGCCAGATGGCGTTGTTGCTCTGGCCGTCCGGCGCCAGGAGCTGGACCTCGCGGCCGAGAATGCCCTTGTCGCCGCTATCGACGAACACCTCGTCATCCTCGGCGAAGACGACGTCGCTCTTGTCCTTGGCGCCGCCGTCGCTGACCACGGCGAGAGCGGTGCCGTCCTTGCTGATGATCGGCGGCTTCGCCGGGAATTGGGCGAGCGCGCCGAGGCCGCCGGCCCCCACCGGGGCCCCCTTCAGCGTCTTGCCCTCGTTGATCTCCTTCACCGCCAATTGCGCAGCATGCAGCTTCTGCAGGCCATAGACCGAAAGATTGCCGGAATAATCCTCGATGAAGCCGAGCTTGACCGGATCCTTGCCTTGCGCCCAAAGCGGCCGCGCCTGCGTCAGGAGCGCCGCGCTGGCGACCGCCGCGCCGGCGCCCTGGATCAGCGTGCGGCGGTCGATCACGGGGCCGCCGCCGGCGTCGCCGCTGTTCTTGGCGCCGTCGCTATCGGCCGGCGCCGTCATCCTGTCCTGGGTAGTCATGCCGCCCCTCCTCCTTGATGGGTAGAGATCCGCAGCGCCGAGGCCATCCATCGGCGCTCCCCATTCGTCGCTAGCCAGAGGTCGCCCTCTTGCCGTCCTGCCCGGTCGCTGGCCGGCGCGGCGCGCGCGCCGCCGGCAGCCATTTGCCGTCCAGCACGAGCGCGCTCACGGTCTCGAGCGGCAGGCGTCGGCGCATGCTCTCCGTGCGCAGGATGCCAAGCGCCGCGCCGGGATCGAGGTCATGGCGCTTCATCAGCGCCGCCGCCGCGCGCAGCACGGCGCCGCGGATCTGGTGCTGCATGCCGATCTGCCGCAACGCCTCGTCCCGCGTCTGCTTCAGCGCGAAATTGTGGAAGGCGATCGACAAGGCGCTGAACGCTCCGGTCGAGCCGATCGGCTTTGACAAATAGGCGCAAGGCTCCTGTGCCAGCATCCACTCGATCCGCCCCGGCGCCTCCGAGCCCAGCAGCGCGATCAGCGGCATCCGCGCCTTGCCGTTCTTCCAGGCGAAGAGCCCGTCAAAGCCCATATCGGCGTCGAAGAACACGACGTCGCTGTCCGATGCAGTCACCGCTTCCGCCGGCCAGGCGGAGCTCGCCCTGACGCCCAGCCGCGTGAGCTGCGCCACGAGGGCGTCGCGGTTGTGGTCCTCGCGGTGGAGGATGAGCGCGCGCCGGTCGCGGAAATTCGGGATGAGCATGGTCATTCCCTCACCATGCGCAGATGCGCGCGCTGATCGCGGGATACCGGCTGCGCCGACGCTCCCTCGCCGAGCGCGTTGACGTCGAGCCAGACGAGATAGGGGTCGGGACGCACCGGCTCGCCGGCGGTCCAGGTGATGTCGAATTGGCCGTCCGCGCGCGAGATGCCGAGCGCCGGCGTCAGATAGCTGTGATTGTTGGCGGGGTCGATGCGGACGGAGCCTTGCGGCGCGTCGATGCGGCACTGATAGAGCGCCTTCTTGACCTCGAGGATGTCGGTCGACCCCGAGGCGCTGATCGCGCGTGCCAGCAGGATCACCGCGAGATAGGAGGCCTCCGCGTCCGCCGAGGTCACCTCATGCGCGCCGAAGCGGGCGCGATAGCGCGTGACGAAGCGGTGATTGAGCGGCCGGTCGATGCTCTGGAAATAGACGCTCGAGGCGATATGCCCGGCGGCTGCCGGCGCGCCGATCGACAGCAGCTCCGGCTCCGACAGGCTGCAGCTCGTCACCGGGATCCGCGCCGGGCCGACGCGCTTGTCCTCGGCGCCGATCGCGGCATAGGCGCGGTAGAAGGCGTAGCTGGATTCGCCGATGAGCGTGTTGAAGATGAAGTCGGGCTGCGCCTCGCGGATCTCGCCGATGAAGCGATCGACGTCGGTCGAGCCCACCGGCAGATATTTCTCGCCGAGCACGGTACCGCCGCGCGCCTGCACGATCTCGCGCAGGATCCGGTTGTTCTCCCACGCCCAGATATAGTTGGAGCCGACGCAATAGACCCGCCGCCCGCGCTCGCGCATCATGAAGTTCAGCAGCGGCACGATGTGCTGGTTGGGCGAGGCGCCGGTATAAATGACGTTGTTGCTGCTCTCGAAGCCTTCGTAATGCGAGGGATACCAGAGCAGCGCGTCGTATTTCTCGATCGCCGGGATCACTTCCTTGCGGCTCGACGAGGTATAGCAGCCGATGATGTGACGCAGCGCCCGCGGCCGCAGCAGCTCTTCGCACAGCACGCGATACGCCGTGGGCTCGCCGCCGGGGTCGCGGATGACGGGATCGAGCGTGAAGTCGAAGCGGCTGCTTTCGTTGATCTCCTCGATCGCCAGCAGCGCGCCGTTGAGCATCGCCGTGCCGATGGTGCGGTACGAGCCGGTCGTGGAAAAGACCACGCCCACCGGAAGGGTGGTTTTGCGCACGCCGCTCGGCGCCATGGTCGCGCTCCTTTCCACGGGGGACGGTGCCCCGCGAGCGGGACGCCCGGCCAAAAAAAGAGCCCTGGAAGGCAGCTGTTGCCTTCAGGGCTTCCTCGCCGTCATGCGGTGTCGCTGCTACGCGCCGCCGCAATCTATGTCGCGCAATCCTGCGGGACGTTCATCGATCTTGTCAATAAAGATTCTAAGCAATCGACGAGGGTGCGCGCGCAGCGCTTGAGAATCACCGGCAACCTGCACCGCGCCGCGTCGAGCTGAGCGAAAAATGACCGCTCGCTGCCTATGGAGGGATCAATGGTGCACAAACCGAATGCATCGACGCGCAGGCCGCGTGCCGACATTCGTCGCCGAGCGCGGTCGGCCGCCTCGCCGCTCACGCTCGGCTCGCCGCTTCACTCGGCGATCTCGGGCTCGGCGCCAGCGATGGTGCCGTCGCTGGCGTCTTCGGCGAGGAACACCTGCAGCATCTTGTCGACGGCGCGCGACTGCTGTCTTACCGCGCGACGCTACTGCGGCGTTGGCGCCGGTAGGTCGGTCAGAATCCAGGCGGTGCCGAGCAGGCTCGCCGTGGTGGTGGGCGCGGCGTCGAAATTGAGCGGTTGCAGGAATTGCTACGCCGCGATGCAGCCGCCGCGCAGGCGCGTGTAGCATTTCTCCTGGTCGAGAAACAAGTTCTGCGCAACGGGCATGGTCGGCATCGCGGCCGCGCCGATCGCATCGGGCCGCTCGAAAGTCGAGACCGCGCTCATCGAGCACCCAGCGACGCAGGAATGCCCGGTGGTGGGATCGCCCGATGCCGAGCGCGGCGAGATCGTCAAAGCCTGCGTCATCCTGAAGCCGGGCGAGATCGGCGCGTCCGCGTCCGCGCCGCTCTCTGCAGAGCGGCGGGCGCTATCTCTGCTGTCCCGTCGCCTGGGTGTTGCCGCCGCCGCCGGGCGAGCCGGCGCCACCGAAGGAGGTGTTGCCGCCGCCTTGGGTCACCGGGGCGACGGGTGCGACGCCGTTGCCGCCACCGCCATCGATCGGCACCACCGGTCCCGCCGGCCCTTGGCCGACAAACCCGGTCTGCCAATTGCCGTCATGGCAATTGGGCAGATAGGCGTTGGGTCCGACGCAGTCGGCGATTTCGACGAGCGGCAGCGACACGGCCTTGCGAGCCATGGCGAGGAAGTTAAGGCATTCGACCTCGCTGCCGGGCTCGGCCTCCACCGCCCGGCCCCACCATTTGAGCGCGAGGGCATAACGCGGCGGGCTCGTCGTCTTCAGGCGGTCGATGCGCGTCTTCACGTCTGCCAGGTCATCCCGGCACAGAGCATGCGCTTGGGTTGACAGGCAGAGCAGCAGTGCGGCGCATAGGATCGTCTTTGCAACCATGGGGTTCCTCCGCAATCGGCCGATCAACGCCGGCGTTTTGCGCGAGTTCCACCCCTGAGCTAAAATTGGCATAAATTCTTCGCGGCCGGCGCGCTTAGGGCCGCGGTCGCCGGCGGCGGGCTAATGCTTGGGCAGCGAGATGATGCGGATGCTGGTGCGCCGGCTGGTGCAGCGCGGGCACGGCACCGGCGTCATGGTGGTCACCGGGTGGTCCCGGCCGCGCTCGGCGATGAGGATGGCGAGATCGATGTCGAAGGCGGCGGGCGTCCGCAGCTTCGCCGGCAGGTCCTTGCGGTAAAGGGCGGCGCAATCGTCGCACCAGCCGAACATGCCATAGCCGCGCTCGTGCAGCTTGCCGATGGTGTCGAGGTAGATCGCTTTTTTGGTGATGTCGGGCATTGCGGCCTCCGGCAGCTGATGTCCCCCGACAGCCAATCTTGCACGCAACCACAGGGCGGAGTCGAGTCCGGGAATTGAAGGGACGCACTCGGTCGGTCGCCGCGCGGCGCCGCCGTCCACGCCTGTGTCCCGGAGCTTCCGCGCCGGCTCCCGCTCAGTCGGCGGCGGAGGAGAATTGGTGGTCGAAGTGATGCGCTCGCATCGGCATGGGTCTTGGCCACCTGTGACCCCTGGAGCATACTGCAAGTCATTGAGATTGTTGGCGAGTTCGACAGGAATCGACCCTGCGACCCCTGCGGCAGTCCCGCCGCTGCTCTTAAGGCCGAGTGGGCATCGCGGGCGGTGCGTCTCGGCCGATAGCGCGCGGCTCCGGGTGCCGCTGGGGATGCGCTAGCGCGCGGCGGAGGACGCCGGTTCCCGCGCCTCGGCCCGGCGCTCCAGCCGCTCCGCGCTCTCCTGGCACAGGATCGCCAACTCATGGAGGTTGCGAGCCGCCACCGGGTCGCTCGTCGTGACCGCCAGATTGGCGAACTCGGCGGCACGGCCCCGCAGGTATTGCACGTGGTCCATGATCGTCCTTCCCTCCCGCCCGCGAGGTGGAGCGGCGAAAAACCCCGTTCGGCGTTACGAAACCGAGCGGGGAGCTCGAACCCCGATGAGGCAACCGTGGGGCGCATCGAGAACGGCTGTCGCGGCTGAACGTTCCGTTGCACGCGGCGCGTTCGGTCTCTGAGCGACCGCGCCGTTGCCGCAGCGGTGGCGGCGTCCAACCCCGTGCCTCGGCGCGCGGCATGCCGCCGCCCGCCTTGATCCAGATCAAGGGAGCAGGTTTCGCCTGACGTAGACTTTTAGCCGGCTCGGTTGAAAGCGTGGGGCAGGCAGGCAGCATGGCAGTCGACGACGAAAGCGCGGATATCGCCCATCTCGGCGCGGTCGAGTTGCTGACGCCGACGCTCGACGAGAGCCTCTGGTATTTCCGCGACGTGCTGGGCATGGAAGTCGTCCATGCCGATGCGCCGTCGGTCTATCTCAGAGGCTATGGCGATCATGCCGCCACCACCCTGACGCTGACCGCGGCCGCCAAGCCCGGTATCGGCCGCATTTCATGGCGGACGAAGAGCCCTGCGGCGCTCGCTCGTCGCGTCGCGGCGATCGAGGCGCTCGGGCTCGGCCAAGGCTGGAGCGACGGCGAGTTCGGCCGTGGTCCGCTCTATCGCTTCCGGGATCCCGACGGCCACGCCATGGCGCTCTATTACGAGGAGCAGGCATACGAGGCGCCCGCTGCTCTGCGCTCGACGCTGAAGAACCTGCCGATGAAATATCTCGGCCGCGGCGTGAATGTGCGCCGCCTCGATCATCTCGCGCTGTTGTGCAAGGACGTGCCCGTCAACCGCCGCTTCATGCAGCAGACCATGGGCATGAGGCTCCACGAGCAGGTGCTGTTCGACGCGGGGGCGACGGAGATCGGCGCGTGGCTGAGCCCCTCCATCATGCATCACCAGGTGGCCTATGTCGTCGATGTCAAGCAGGCGAGGGGGCGGCTCCACCATCTGTCGCTCTGGGTCGACAACCGCGAGGACGTGCTGCGCGCCGCCGATATCCTGACCGAGGCCGGCATCTTCATCGAGGCCGGCCCCGCCCGGCACAACAACTCGCAGGGCTTCTACCTCTATTGCTACGAGCCCGGCGGCAACCGCATCGAGATCTACACCGGCAGCTATCTGATCTTTGCACCGGATTGGCAGCCGGTGATCTGGAACGAGGCCGAGCGGGGCACCGGCGTCTATTGGGGCGGCGCCTTGCCGGAAAGCTTCCTCGACTATGCGACGCCGGATGTCGAGCCCACCGCGGCCTGCGGCGAGAGGATACCGGTCTTCGACCTTCGGTGACGCGGCGTCGCCTGGCGGGGGCGGTGCATGCCGTCGATCGCGGCGGACCGTTGCGGACGGGGCCGCCCGAGCGCTAGCATGACGCGAGGCAAAGACAGCGCAAGCGCTTCACGCACCACCGATGGATCACGTCAAGCTGCGCCGGCGACCCGGCAATGTCGTACGCTCGCCCCGCCGCTGGGTCGGGCTGATGGTTGCGCTGATCGCGCTCCTCGCCGGCGTGGCATCAGCCCAGGCGCAAATGCCGGGCGGACGCGGTGCCAACCAGCCGGGGGGGAGCCAGCAAGGGAACCAGCAACGGGCCCCGCAATCCCCGGCGCCGGCGCCGGTCAAGATCGTGCCGGAGCCATGGCCGCGGCTGGACGTTGGCGCGATCCTGTGCAAGTCGCGCGACGATCTCGTCCGATACCAGATGAAAATCGGCGGGGATCCCGCGGCCGCAGCGCCGGGACCGGCGCCGGATTGCCAGGTCATCCGCAAACAGATCGCCATCCAGATCCTGGATCGAGACGGTCCTTCCCGCACGCAGATCGTCTCGACGGACGCGGCCAAGCAGACCGGTTGGACCAATACCTACCTGCCCGCGACGCCGCCCGCCTCCGACACCGCCGGGGTCGTAAAGTGATGGCGTAAGAAGCAAGCGTCGTTTCCCGGAAACGTCCGCCGGCAAAAGCCGCTGGACGTTCAGCGCTCGTGAATGATCTAATCTGCCAAGAGGGGATCGCATCGCGCCCGGTCGCGACGGTCTATCCCGAGGTGCCGAGGGACATTGGCCGGGGCGGGGCAGTGTCGTGCCTGTCGGGTAAAAGCGGCAAGATCTGACCATTGTTGGAATGGGCGGTAGCCATGCCGCGGAACGATACTCGACCCCATGTCTGGAGCTTCTTCCGTGCTGGTGGCTTCGATCACGTGCGGCTCAGCAGCGGCGCGGATGTTGCCGCTCTCGCCGAGCTTGACCAGAAGCTCTGGGTGGCGCTCGCCTGCCCCACACGCGGCATCGAGTTCGACGAGCGCACGCTTGATCTGCTCGACAGCGACCAGGACGGGCGCATCCGGGCGCCTGAGATCCTGACTGCGGCGCGGTGGGTGACCGGGCTCCTCAGGGATCTCGACGGGCTGGCAAACAGCCGGGACACGCTGCCGCTCGCCGCGATCAACGACGACCTTGAAGAGGGACGCGAGCTGCGCGCCTCGGCACAAGCGATCCTGGGAATGCTGGGCAAGGGGGATGCGACCGAGATCTCTTTGCAGGACGCCGCCGACAGCGAGCGCATTTTCAACGCCACCTCCTTCAACGGCGATGGCATCATCCCGCCCGACGCGGCCGACGCCCCCGAGACGCGTGCGGCGATCGCCGACATCATCTCATCTGTCGGAGCCGAAACCGATCGCAGCGGCAAGCCGGGGCTGTCGGAAGGCAAGGCGGCACAGTTCTTCGAGGGGGCGGCCGCCTATGCGGCGTGGCACGACGAGGCCGTGGCGGCGCAGGCGTCGATCCTGCCACTCGGCGCCGCGACCGATGCCGGCGCGTCGCTGCTGCGCGAGCTCAGACCGAAGCTCGACGATTATTTCACCCGCAGCCGCCTGGCCGCTTTCGATCCGAGCGCCGGGGAGGCGCTGAACCCGCAGCGCGCGCTGTACGAAGCCTTGGCCGCGCAAGATATGGCACCCGACCGGCCAGAGCTACGCGCGCTCCCCTTGGCGCATGTCGGCGCAAGCCCGGTCCTGCCGCTCGATCAGGGGCTGAACCCCGCCTTCGCCGAGCATATCGGCCGCCTCCGGCGCGAGATCGTGGCGCCGCTCATCGGCGATCAGGCGAGCCTGAGCGAGCGCGAATGGGCGATGATCAAGGAGCGCTTTGCGCCCTATGACGCCTGGTGGGAGCGACGTCCCGAGAGGGCGGCCGCGACCGGCGGCATCGAGCAGGCGCGCCGGCTGCTGGAGATCAGGCCGCGGATAGACGAGCTGCTGGCGCGCGACAAGGCGCTGGAGCGTGAGACGAACGCCATTGCCCGCGTCGAGAAGCTGCTGCGGTTCCAGCGGGATCTCTTGAGGTTGCTCAACAACAACGTCTCCTTCCGCGACTTTTATACCCGTGCGGGAAAGGCCGCGTTCCAGGCTGGCACGCTCTATATCGACGGGCGCAGTTGCGATCTCTGCGTTGCGGTGGCCGATGAGACGAAGCACGCTCAGCTCGCGACGTTGAGCCGGATCTACTTGGCCTATTGCTCCTGCACGCGCCGCGGCGGGACGGAGAAGATGATCATCGCCGCCGCCGTCACCGCCGGCGACGCCGACAACCTGCTGGTCGGGCGCAACGGCATATTTTATGACCGGAAGGGCCGCGATTGGGACGCCACGATCATCAAGATCATCGAGCATCCGATCAGCCTTCGGCAGGCCTTCTGGCTGCCGTATCGGCAGGCGGCGCGCTTCATCGGCGAGCAAGTGCAAAAATTTGCCGCGGCCAGAGCGGCCGCCAGCAAAGCGCAACTGGCGGCGGCCAGCGTCCAGCCGCAAGCCGCGGCCTCGGCCGGTCCCGCGCCGGCCCAAGCGTCACCCGACCCCGCCGCCACCGCCGGATCGGCCAAGGATCAGGCCTACGACGCGGCGCGGTTCGCCGGCATCTTTGCCGCGATCGGCTTGGCTCTGGGCGCGATCGGGACGGCCGTCGCCACCGTGGTTTCCGGCTTCCTCAATCTCTCCTGGTGGCAAATGCCGCTTGCCGTGCTGGGGCTGATCCTGCTCATCTCGGGGCCGTCCGTGCTGATCGCCGCCTTGAAGCTGCGGAACCGCAATTTGGGGCCGATCCTCGATGCCTGCGGCTGGGCGGTCAACACGCGGCTGCGGATCAATATCCCGTTCGGCACGGCACTCACCGCGCTGGCGCGGCTGCCGGATCACGCCGAGCGGTCGCTCGCTGATCCCTACGCCGATAAGCGGCGGCCCTGGCCGCTTTATATCGGGATCGCCCTTGCGCTCGCCGCGCTACTCGCCGCGTGGCGGTTTGGATTGTTCAACCGCTGGATCGCGGGCTAAGCCGTCGATGCTATCTCCACGGCTCTACGTATTGGGCCGCCCGTCTGCTATCATTAGTGGGAATACTCGGAGATCGGGCTGAAGCTTCGGCCGAAGGGGGATGACGCTGCGGCAGGTTTGCATCGGGATGGCGCTGCTCATGCTGCTCGGGGGGGCGGGCGAGAGCGATGCGCGCCTGACGCTGCGGGAAGTCAGCGGCGCTCTCGCCAGGGCGACGCCCGGCCGGCCGGCCGATCTCGCGCGGCTCGATCTCAGCGCGCTCGATTTGAGCGGCCTGAACTTCCAGCAGGCTGATCTCAGCGGCGCCAACCTCTACGGCGCGGACCTCTCCGACGCCGATCTCTCTCGCGCCGACCTCGCCGGCGCCAATCTCGACCACACCGTCATCATCGGCACCAATTTCGCCGGCGCCGATCTTTCCGGCGCCAGCCTGCTGGCGGCTGTCGCCTATGCGACCCTGGACATGACCGACGGCAAGCCGCCGAACTTTGCCGGCGCCAACCTGACCGGCGCCCGCATCATGGTGCGGCTCGGCCGCGCCAATCTCGCCGGCGCCAACCTGACGCTGGTGCAGATGGGCGTCGACGCCTGGCGGCCGCGCGCCAATTTGTCCAACGACTGGACCGGCTGCGACCTCACCGCGGCGGATCTGTCGCGGGCGGATTTGCGCGGCGTGCATCTGGCGTTCGCCCATCTCGCCCGCGCCACATTGTCGGGCGCCGATTTGTCGCGCGCCGATCTCTTCCACGCCGATTTGACCGGCGCCGATCTCACCGGCGCGAATCTGACCGGTGCCGACATCGCCGAGGCGGTGCTGAGCGGCGCGCGCGGGCTGCAGCCGCCGGACGCAGCGCGCAGCCGCACGCCGTCGGACCGGTGATCCCCGCCGCTTCCCGCTGTCTCGCGGCAGTCTCCCTCGCCGCCGCTCTGCTCGCCTCCGATGTGCCCGTCGGCGCGCAATCGCGGGCGGAGATGGTCGACACCGCGCTCGTCCTTGCCGTCGATGTCTCGGGATCCGTGAACGGCGAGCGATTTGCGCTGCAGATGGAAGGCATCGCGCGCGCCTTCGAGGACACCGCCGTCCAGGCGGCGATCATTTCGGGCCCGCACCGGGCGATTTTCGTGACACTGGTGGAGTGGTCGAACCGGCCGGCGGTGTCTGTCCCCTGGACGCTGATCGCGAGCGCCGAGGATGCGCGCGCCTTCGCCGAGCGCATCCGCCGCGCGCCGCGTGCCGACAGCCAGTTCACCTGCATGGCCGCCGCATTGCAGCTCATCGCCGACAAGGTGCTGCCGTTCCTGCCGGCACCCTCGGAGCGCACGATCATCGATGTCTCCGGCGACGGGCGCGACAATTGCAACCCGCAAAAGCAGGTTGATGCCGTGCGCGACGATCTCGTCGGCGCCGACGTCACCATCAACGGGTTGCCGATCCTCGAGGGCGATGAGGCGGAGACGTTGGAGCCCTGGTACCGCGATCACGTCATCGGCGGCCGCGGCGCTTTTCTTCTGCCGGCCTTGGGGTTCAGGGATTTCGGCCGCGCCATGCGTCGCAAATTCATCGTCGAGATCAGCATCGCCCCGGCAACGCGTGGCCGCGGTTAGCCGAAGCTCATTCCCATTCGAGCTCGTGGAAGGCGGCGGCGACGTTGCGGCGATGGTAGTCGTCGAAGAGCGCCCAGCGCCCGGACTCGCTCCGCCCCACGGTCGCGATCGCCTCCTCCATCGTGCCGCCGCCGCGCAGGCGGGCGCGGATCTCGTCGCGCAGCAGGCCGAGATAGCGCTGCTGGTCCGCCAACCCCTCCGGCCAGGCGGCGACGCGCGGCCCGTGGCCGGGGACGACGCGTGCCGCCGGCACCTGGCGCAGCTCCTCCATCGCCGCCAGCCAGCCGAGCAGGCTGCCGTCGAGCGCCGGGACGCGCTCCATGAACAGGAGGTCGCCGGCCCACAGCGTGCGCGTCTCGCGATCGAAGATGCTGAGATCGTTGTCGGTATGCGCCGGGCGGTGCGCCACCAGCTCGAGCACGCGCCTGCCGAGATCGATCTCGGCCGTGGCCTCCACCAGCCGCGTCGGCGGCACGATCACCGATCCCGCGCCGGGATCTCCCAGCGCCTCGTGCAGCCGCCGCGCATAGTAAGCCTCGCGCCGCGCCAGCGCGGCCGGCAGGCTGCGGTGGCCGACAATCTCCGGCGTTTCCGGCAGGAACGCCGCCGCGCCGAAGACGTGGTCGGGATGCATGTGGCTCTGGATGAGGTAGCCGATCGGCAGGTCGGTGTGCCGCCTTATGGCTTGCCGCAGCCGCTCGCCCCAGAGCAGGCAGCCGCCGCTGTCGATCACCGCGACCCGCTCGCGGCCGATGATGAAGCCGATATTGGCGATGGCGCCGAGATTGGCCGGATTTGCCTCGGCATGGACGCCTTGGGAGACAAAGAGACCGGCCGCGATCTCGGCAACAGCGAGCGGCTGGTCGCGCAGCAGCGCGGCCTGGGCGCGCAGCTCCGGCAGGCAGCAGCACAGCAGCGCGGCGCCGAGGCCGCCGCACAGCGCGCGTCGCGACGGGTCGTGGCGATCGGCGGGTTGCGCGGGTCGGTGTCGCATCCTCCGCCTCCTTCTCGCGGCGCGCCTCTCGACGCAAGTTTAGAATGTATCGAGAAAGTGAATTGACACCCTAAAACTCGAAGCATAAATTCTGAGCGTCGTTTTGCTCAAGCCTTTGGGGAGGATGCAATGGTATGGAAGTCTCCTCGTATCCTTGAGGTCTGCGTCGGCCTCGAGATCAATTCCTACGCTTGCGCTGAAATTTGACCTGACGCTGCGGCGCCGCTCCCCACAGAGCGGCGCCGCCTTCCGTCCCGACGCGTCGACATACTCTGGCATTTTTTCCGCGGAGCGCTTGCTGCCGGCGCGTCGGCGTCAGCGGAGGAGGCGGGCGATGACGCTGCGGCGCGGTTTCCTGGCGCTGCTGCTGCTGGGCGCGAGCGTGTTGCCGGCGGCGGCGGAGATGAGCGAGGCGGAGCGGGCGGCGCGCTGGGCCGATCTTTCCCATGCTCTGTTCGGCGATCGTCCCGTCCAGGATGCCGGCGACGCGCTCAGCATCGACGCGCCCGACCGCGCCGAGAATGCGGCACTCGTCCCGATCGCCCTCCACCTTGCCGAGCCGCTCGCCAAGAACGTGCGGACGCTCTATCTCGTGATCGACAACAATCCCTCGCCGCTGGCCGCGGTTTTTCATTTCGGCGCGCTCGCCGATCGCAGCGCGGTGGCCACCCGCGTGCGCGTCGACGATTACACCTACCTGCATGCCGTGGCCGAGACCGCCGACGGCACGCTCCATGCGGCTCAGCGCTTCATCAAGGCGTCGGGCGGCTGCTCGGCGCCCGACGGCAACGACCCGTCGCTCGCGCTCGCGCGCCTCGGCAAGATGAAGCTGAGCGTCGCGCCGCGGCTCGGGCGCGCAACCAGCGTGCAGCTGCTGATCAGCCATCCCAACAGCTCCGGGCTGCAGATGGATCAGCTGACGCACACCTACATTCCCGCCGATTTCATCCAGCAGATCCGCATCACCGCTGCCGGCGCCGAGGTGCTGACCGTCGACAGCGATATCGCGCTGAGCGAGGATCCCAGCATCCGCTTCGGCCTGCTGCCGCGGGCACGCGGCGAGATCGAGGTCGATGTCGACGACAGCCGCCAGCGTCACTTCATGCAGCGCTGGCCGCTTCCCGCCGCGACGGACTGAGCCCCCGACGACGTTGTCGCGTCGCGGGGACTAGCTAAAGCACTGCAAATTGGCGTCGGCCTGCGCTTGATGGAGCTGCTCGATCGCCTGCTTGATCTCCGGCGGATCGCGGAAGAGGCCCACGCGGCCGCCCACGCCGCCGCCGCGCTGCAGGCTCAAGGCGGTCTCCGCCTTCTCGTATTGCGGGAAAGGCAGGTGCTTGGCGATGAGATCGATGCTGCAGGAGCATTTGAGCAACACCTCGCGGCTGTTGCCGTTGGCCGCCATGCAGCCCAGCACGTAGTCGACCGTCTCCGCCGTCGGATAGTCGTTCGCCGCCGCGGCCGGCGCCGCCGTCGCGAGCAAGACGGCGAAGGCCAGGGCGACGGTCAGCTCAATGCGTCTCCTCATGCTCTCCGGCATAGGTCATCGCCTCCTCGAAAGTGTCCGGTGCCGCGCCCTGCGCGGTGGTGCTGATCTCGTAGAGGCTGCCGGGGACGGCATCGGACAGGATGAAGTGATAGGTCTTTCCGGCAAAGGCCGGGAAGCGCGCGAGATTGGGATCGTGGCTGAACGGTGTCACCTCGATCTCGGTGGCGTGGCGCGGCGCGCCGTCGATGGCCACGTCGACCGGATGCATTGCCGCGCCGTCGACGAAGGCCTCGCGGATGCGGGTGCGGAAATATTGCGCCGCGCCGCCGGTCACCGCCCGCATTTCCATCGCGTCATGCTCGAGGAAGAACATCAGCAGCGGGTTGCCGTTGAAGCCCATGGCCGGCGGAAAATTGACGCGGCGATCGCCGCTCAGGAACTCGATCCAGACATCCTTCCTGCCGTCCTGATGCACGGTGCGGATGTCGGCGCTGACCTTGTCCTCGTAATCGCCCTCGGGCCCGCCGCGATGACGGAACCGGTAGTCGAGGACGACCGGATGGTTGATCTCCTTGAGATGGTTGCTCTCGAACAGCGCGATTTGTGCCGGGCTCAGCGGCCTGCTGTCGTCGGCGCCGGCGGGCGCGGCCGTGCAAACGGCCAGCGCTGTTGCCGCCAAGCGGATGATTTTGCTCAGCTTTCCGCCCATCGGATCCTCCCGTTCGCTCGCGGCTACTGGCGGCGGCGTCAAACGGCTGCGATCGGCGTCATGATATTCGGCTTCGATTTTTTGTCCAAGCGGCGCGTGGCGAGCGTCGCCCGATGCTGCGGCGGAGATCGTATCACGGGGCTTACGCAGCCTTCCCCTGGGCGAGGCGCCGCCGCCCGCCATGGTTGCAAGGCATCGAAGACTCGGCCATCCTTCGGGTGGGAGGCTCGCCATGGCGTGGACGCTTGCCGACGCCTTGCGCATCGATCGCCGGCCGGCGCGCGCGCCGGCGCAGGTTTATCGCATTCTGCTGCGCGATCTCGTGCTGCCCTGCCGCATCGGCGTCTACGAGCAGGAAAAGCAGGCGCCGCAGCGCGTGCGCATCAACGCCCAGCTGCTGGTCGGGCGCGACGCTGCCGATCGCGACGAGCTCGGCCAGGTGCTCGATTACGAGACGATCGTCGAGGGCATTCGCGCGCTCACGCGCGGCCCGCATATCGAGCTCATCGAGAGCCTCGCGGAGCAGGTGATCGCGGTCTGCCTGGCGAGCCCGCGCGCCTTGGCCGCTCGGGTCAGCGTCGAGAAGCTCGACGTTTTTCCCGATGCCGAGAGCGTCGGGGTGGTGCTCCGGCGACGCCGTCCGAGGCGGAAGCTCGCGGGTTGACATGGCGGTGGTGGTGAAGCTCGGCGGCAGTCTTGCCGCTTCCGGAACGCTCACCTCCTGGCTGGGGGTGGTGCTCGAGCATGGCGGCGGCAGCGGCGTCATCGTCCCCGGCGGCGGCGGTTTTGCCGATGCGGTGCGTGCGGCGCAGCGCCGCGACGGCTTCTCCGACCGCGCGGCGCATCGCATGGCGGTGCTGGCGATGGAGCAATATGCCTGGTTGCTGCAGGATCTGGCGCCGGCGCTCGTCGCCTGCGCCGGCATCACCGAGACGCGCGCGGCGCTGGCCGATGGCGGCGTCGCGCTGTGGCTGCCGAGCCGCATGGTCCTGGCCGATCCGCTCATCGCCTGCGATTGGCAGGTAACCTCCGACAGCCTTGCCGCCTGGCTCGCGCGCCGGCTCGAAGCGGAGCGTCTGGTGCTGGTCAAATCGGTGGCCGCACCGCCAGCGGCGACGGCAGCGGCGCTTGCGGCGCTCGGCCTCGTCGATCCCGCCTTTCCCGCCTATGCCGAAGCCGCCGGCTGTCCGGTCGCCTGCTGCGGCCCCGGCGAGGCGGCGCGCCTCGCCGCGGCACTGGCTTTGCGCTAGCATCGCTCGATGACGCGCCGCACCGCCGCCAAACCGCCGCCGCGCCTTGCCTGGGCGCTCACCGGCTCCGGGCATTTCTTTACCGAATGCCTCGACCTCATGCGCGGCCTCGAGCAGTTCGATCTCTTCATCAGCCGCGCCGCGGCCGAGGTGGTGCGCATGTACAAGGCGGAGGTCCGGGACCTTCCCGCCAGCACGCGCATCTTCAAGGACACGACCGCTTCGGCGGCGCCGGTGGGGCTTTTCTATCAGGGCGTCTACCACACGCTGGTACTCGCGCCGGCGACGTCGAACACGGTGGCTAAATGCGTCGCGGGCATTTCCGACACGCTCGCCACCAACGTCTTCGCGCAGGCGGGCAAGTGCCGCATCCCCGCCATCGTCTTCGCCTGCGACACCGCGCCCGAGCTCGACACGCAGGCGCCGGGCGGGATGGTCAAGGTCTATCCGCGGCGCATCGACCTCGAGAATGTCGAGCGGCTCAAGCAGTTCGAGGCGACCGAGGTGGTGCTGTCGATGGTCGAGCTCGAGCACAGCGTCAGGCGGCGGCTGCAATGTCTCGACACACGCTGTTCCTGACCGGGCATCTCGCCGAGAAGCGGCTGCGCAGCGTCCTCGACGGCTTCGGCGATCTCGACTTCGCCTGGACCGTGCACGATATCGGCATCCAGGTCGCGGCGCTGATGACCGCCGACCTCATCCGCCGCCGCCTGCCGAAGGACGCGCTGGGCGCCGACCGGATCGTCGTTCCGGGCCATTGCCAGGGGGATCTCGCCGGCCTCGGCGCCGAGCTCGGCATCGCGATCGAGCGCGGGCCGGCCGATCTCCACGACCTCGCGGGCTTCTTCGGCCGCGCCGGCGCGGCGATCGATCTCGATGCGCATGCGGTGCGCATCTTCGCCGAGATCGTCGACGCGCCGAAGCTCTCGGTCGATGGCATCCTCGCGCACGCCAAGACCTTTGCCGCCGAGGGCGCCGAGGTGATCGATCTCGGCTGCCTCCCGGCAACGCCCTTCCCGCATCTCGAGGAAGCGGTCGCCGCGGTGAAGGGGCTCGGGCTCGCCGTCAGCGTCGACAGCGCCGATCTCGGCGAGCTCAAGCGCGGCGATCGCGCCGGCGCCGGTTTCGTGCTCAGCCTCAGCGAGGCGTCGCTCGACCTCGCTTGCGAGATGGCGGCGACGCCGATCGTGATCCCCGCCGCCGCCGGCGATCTCGACTCGCTGTGCCGCGCCGCGGAGCGGCTGTCGCGTCTCGGGCGGAGCTTCATCGCCGACAGCATCCTCGACCCGATCCCCTTCGGCTTTGCCGCCTCGCTGCTGCGCTATGCCGAGTTGCGGCGGCGTCTGCCCGAGGCGCGCATCCTCATGGGCATCGGCAATGTCACCGAGCTGGTCGATGCCGACACCACCGGCATGAACGCGCTGCTCTTCGGCATCATCGCCGAGCTCGGCATCACCGATGTGCTGGCGGTGCAGGTGAGCCCGCATTGCCGGCGCGCCATCCGCGAGGCCGATCGCGCGCGGCGTCTCATGCATGCCGCACAGCAGCTCCGTCGCCTTCCCATCGGCATCGATGCCAGCCTGATGGCGCTGCGCGACCGCAAGCCCTACGCCGTGACCGCCGCGGAGATCGCCGAGACGGCGGCGCAGATCCGCGACGCCAATTTCCGCATCGAGCTCGCCGCCGACGGCATCCACCTCTATAACCGCGCCCAGCATCGCGTCGCGCCGCGCGCTTTCGAGCTCTTTTCCGGCCTCGGCGTCGAAGCGGACGGCGCGCACGCCTTCTATCTCGGCGTCGAGCTCGCCCGCGCCGAGATCGCCTGGCAGCTCGGCAAGCGCTATGTCCAGGACGAGGCGCTCGACTGGCACAGCGCCGTCGATGCCGCGCCGCGCGCCGCACCCTGCGTGCCCGGCCCGACGCTGCGACGCCGCCCGCGCCGACGCGGCGCGCCATGATCGTCGAGAGCATCATCACCACGCTTGGCGGCGATGGGCGGCCGCACATCGCGCCGATGGGCGTGATCTGGCGCGACGGCCACCCGGTGCTGGCGCCCTTCCGCCCCTCCGCCACGCTCGACAATCTCGCGCTGAGCGGCGCCGCCGTGATCAACCACACCGACGATGTCCGCATCTTCGCCGGCTGCCTCACCGGCCGGCGCGACTGGCCGGTGAAGCCGGCCGAGCGCGTCGTCGGCTGCGTCCTCAGGGCGGCGCTCGCGCATCAGGAGCTTGCCGTCGAGCGCGTCGAGGCGGACGAGCTCCGGCCGCGCTTTCACTGCCGCGTCGTGCATGAGGCTGCGCATGGCGCCTTCCGTGGCTTCAACCGGGCGCAGGCGGCGGTGATCGAGGCGGCGATCCTGGTGAGCCGCCTGCACCTGCTGCCGCGCGACAAGGTCGAGCGCGAGATCGCTTATCTCGAGATCGCCATCGGCAAGACGGCGGGCGAGCGCGAGCGCGAGGCCTGGGGCTGGCTGGTCGAGCGCATCCGGGATTTCTATGGCGCCACGGCAACGGGAGAGACGCGATGACCAGGCTCTTGGCGAGCGTCCGCTCGCCGGCGGAGGCGCAGGCGGCGATCGCGGGTGGCGCCGATATCATCGACTTGAAGGAGCCTGCCGCCGGCGCCTTGGGGCGGCTGCCCGACGGCATGCTGCGCGCCACGCTGGCGGCGGTCGCGGGGCGGCGCCCGACCAGTGCCACCATCGGCGACCTGCCGCTCGCGCCGGCGCCGATCCTCGCCGCGGTTCGCGCCATGGCAGAGACCGGCGTCGACATCGTCAAGCTCGGCATCTTCGCCGGCGACGCCGCGGCGACGCTCGCGGCGCTCGGCGCGGCAACGCGCGACGGCATCCGCCTCGTCGCCGTGTGCTTTGCCGATCGGCAGCCGGATTTCGATCTCATCGCGCGCTGCGCCGATGCCGGCTTCCACGGCGTGATGCTCGACACCGCCGAAAAGCGCGGCGGGCCTCTCACGCGTCATTTGCGGCCGGCCGAGCTCCGCCGCTTCATCGCGCTGGCGCGCGCGCGCGGGCTGCTCGCCGGCCTCGCCGGCTCGCTCGCGGCCGCCGATGTGCCGGCGCTGCTGCCGCTCGCGCCGGATTTTCTCGGCTTCCGCTCGGCGCTCACCATCGGTGGCCGCGATGCGCCGCTCGACGCCGCAGCGCTCGCGCGGTTGCGCTTGCTCATCGACGGCGCTGCGGCGAGCAGCGCCACCGCCGCCGCCGGCGCGCAGGCCGCCGCCAGGGCGGCGGTCTCGGCATCGGCCGCCGGGATCAAGCTCTCATAATCGCGATAGGGCCGGCCGAGCCGCACCGCCAGCGCCGCGGCAAGAAACCGTCCGACGCCCGCGCCGATCACCGGCGCGCGCGGCGGCACGCCGGCACGCGCGGTGACGGCGCGCGCGGCGGCGGCGATGTCGCGGAGCAGGCGGCGCGCGATGCGCCAGGCGAGGTTGTCCCAGACCGCATCCGGCGCCGAGGCGGCATCGCGTCCGACCATCCGCGCCAGCCGCGCGCGGCTCTCTGCCGGCGACTTGCCGCGCCCGTCGGGCGTCGGCTGCTGGTCGGCATCGGCCGGAAGATCGCCGGTGAGGCGAAAGACATCGGCACTCGTCGCGAAGAGCTCGGCCATGACGCCGACGCGCTCGCCGCCGAGCGCGAGATGCGAGGCGATCGCCATCACCGGCGTGCGCACGACGCCGCGATAGACGAGCTCGTCCAGCGCCAGCCGCTCGGCATCGTCGACGCCCTCGGCCGCGACCTTGCCGCGGCGCAGGGGGACGAGATCGGTGGTGGTGCTGCCGATATCGACCAGCAGCCCGTCGCCGAGCCGCCGCGCGGCGAGCGCTGCGGCGGCGTGCCAATTGGCCGAGGCGACGCGCTCGGGTGACGCGCTCGCCGCTTCGGGCGTCAGAAAGGTGCCGTCATGCGCGTAGACGCAGACGCTGCCCGCCGGCACGCGCCGCGTCACGGCGTCGAGGATCGCGCGCACGCCGGCCGCGCGATCGGGGAAGAGATCGGCGAGCTCGGCGGTCATCGTCACCGCATGGCGCTCCGCGGGCCGCCAGAGGGCAAGCGCCTCCTCGATCGCCGTGGTGAGCCGGTCGAAGCCGAGCCACAGCGGGCAAGGGCTTTGGCGCGCCGCGATCACCCTGCCGCTTTCAACCCGCGCCAGCTTGAGATGGGCGCCGCCGATATCCCAGCCCAGGATGCCGCTCACGACGCAGCCACCGAGAGCGCGACGGGATGCGGCGCGAGCGGACGGATCAGCTGCGCGAGCGGGCGCCGCCGCAGCGCCAGCACCAGCTCGGCGGGGTTGAGGCCGATGCTGTCGGCAAGACCGATATAGGAGGTGGTGAGGCGCGGATTGATCTCGAGCACCACCGGCCCCGCTGCGCCGTCGATGAGATCGACGCCGACATAGCCCCAGAGCTCCGGCAGGAGGGCGGCGATGCGGTTGGCCAGCGGCGCGAGCACGGCGCGGCGCGCCTCGGCGCCGCCGACGACCCCGCCATGGTAATGAAAGACGCTGCCGGCGATCGACACATCCTGGCGATTGCAGGCGAGCAGCCAAGCCTTGCCGTCTTGCGTCAGCATCGAGAGCGACAGTGCGTCGCCGGCCAGGAAGGGCTGCGCCACGAAGCGCTTGCTGTCCGGCCGCGCGCGCCACCCCGCCACCGCCTCGCGCTCTGCGACCAGCGCCGTGTCGACAGCGCCCGCCCCGTCATCGGGCTTGATCACCCAGCCGGCGGCAGCAGCGGGGAGAGTCTCGTCCAACCCGACCGTCGGCACGACCGGCACGCCGTGGGCGCCAAGCCAGGCGGCGGTGGCCCGCTTGCTGCGGGCGATGGCGAGCGCCCGGAAGCGGCTGGCGAGCACGCCGCAGCCAGCTGCCGCCGCGAGCCGCACCACCTCCTCGAGCAGCCCGCCGGTCTCGGGCGCGATCGGCCAGGCGAGATCGCAGCGCGCGGCGATGGCGCGCCAGGAGCCCCAGAGATCGCTGGCAGCGACCGTCGCGACGGCGGCGCCAGGCGTCGCGGTCGCGAGCGCGGGATCGCCGGCGACGACGATCTCGAGCCCTGGAAGGCGCGCGAGGTCGCGCACCAGCGCGCGCAGCATCATCGCGCCTTCGGCGATAAGCGACTGCGGGGCGGCGATTTCGCGCCATCCGCCGGCTGTGACATACTCGAAGGCAAAGATCTTCAAAGCCGCGCTTTCCGATGAACCCGTTCTCGATCGTACCGGTACTCGACCTCAAAGGCGGCGATGTCGTCCATGCGCGCGCCGGCGACCGCGCCCGCTATCGCCCGATCCGCTCACCGCTCGCCTCGAGCAGCGAGCCCGGCGCGGTCCTCGAGGGGCTGCTGGCGCTGGCGCCGTTCCCGCGATTTTATATCGCCGATCTCGACGCCATTGAAGGGTGCGGCAGCCATCGCGCCATCGTTGCCGCGCTGGCACGAGCTCACCCCGCGATCGAGTTCTGGATCGATGCTGGGCTTACCACCGCCGCCGCCGCCGCCGCCATGGCCGAGGCGGGGCTCGTCCCGGTTCTCGGCAGCGAGACGCTTGCCGCGCCGGAGGAGCTCGCCGCCGCCCATCACAAGGGGACGCGCTGCGTGCTCTCGCTCGACTATCGCGACGAGCGGTTTCTCGGCCCGGAAGCGGTGGCGACACGGCCGGAGCTGTGGCCGGACCGGGTCATCGTCATGACTTTGAGCCGCGTCGGCAGCGGCGCCGGGCCCGATCTGGCGCGGCTCGACGCGGTGCGGCGCAGCGCCGGTCCTCGTCAGATTTTCGCCGCCGGGGGCGTGCGCGATGGCGGCGACATCGCTCGGCTGACGGCGCTGGGGATCGCCGGCGCTCTGGTCGCAACGGCGCTTCACGACGGTCGGCTCGACCGCGCGACCGTCAATGCCTTGCTCGCGGAGCGATAGGCCGCACGGCGCGGCCCATCGTCTCCTCGGAACCCTCAATTATGCGCGGCAAACGGATGGCCGACGGAATCACGCTTCTCGAGCATCTGGCGCGCGGTCGGCTCGCCGGCCACCGCCCGCTTGATCGACTGTTTTGTCGCCTCGTAGTTGAAGTCCTGGATCTTCTTGTCGTCGGACGCTTCCCAATGGATGAAGACGCCGACGCAAATGAAGATGTCGTCGGCTTCCTCGATGGGGATGGTGCCGTCCTTGACGCAGTCGGCGACCGCCGTCGCCACAGCGCGCTGCGCCGGGCCGAACATCTGCACCGCCTGCTTCGCGTTCTTGATCGTGACCTTGTTGAACATCACGGTGTTGGGCTTGCACTGCAGGTTCGGGCCGATCACCGCCAGCAACCCGTTCACGCCCTCGCGCTGGCTCGTCAGCGTGTGGCAGAACGCGGTCTCCGCCGCGCTGCCGCGCGGACCGATGATCAAATCGATATGAGCCACTTCGTTGCCGTCTCCAACCAGTGATTCTCCGACCGACAGTTTGGTAATTTTGGCCATGGCTTCACTCCCTTTGTAATCTCGTCGTCGGGCAAGACATGAAAGGCTTCCTGTGCTTTTTATTGTTGTTGGTCGCAGAGGATATTCTCGCAGGCGAGCGCAAGCAAGCTCGCAACGGTGAGATCGGCGGAGCTGCCGGGGTTGAGCCCGCGCCGCTTGAGGCGGCGATCGAAGGCGAGGAGCGCCGCGCGGCGCCTATCGGGCGCGGCGTGGGCAAGCGCTTCAACGAGCGCGGCGGCCTCGGCGCGCACCGCCTCGGCGGCGTCGACGCCGTGCTTGCGCAGGATGTGGCTGTCGCGGACGGTCGCGAGAAAATTCATGTAAACGTGGGACGCCGCCCACCCGAGATCGGCGCCGCCGGCGTGCTGGGCGCGCAGCCGCGCGACGCCGACATCGAACACGGTCGCGTACTCCGTCGCATATTGCCGGGCGATGCTGTCGCGCTCCGCCGCGAGCACCATCGCCTGCCGCAGATCGAGCGTCGGCGTCGCCGCCGCGTCCTGCTCGGCGACGCGGCCGAGACCGGCCGGCGCGGCAAGCCGGATCGCCTCGTAGGCGGCGACGGCGTCGGCGACGGTGAGCCGCGCCAGGATATTGCCGAGCGCCGCGCGCAGCCCCTGCGGCGCGGCGCTCTCGGCCGCCGCGAGCAGCGGCGCCGCCAGCAGGACGATGCCGAGATTGGTGTTGCAGCCGACGGCGTCGCGCGTCGCCGCCACCGCCTCCAGGATGCGCCGGCCGACGCTGCTGCCGGGAGCGGTGAGCGGCGCGGCGGAGACGCGCGCGCTGACGCGAAAATCCTCGACCGACATGCCGTGGCCCGCCTCATGGATATGGACGTTGCCCGGCTTCAGCGCCTCGAGCTCGCCGTGGCAGGCTTCGATATAGGCTTGGCGCAACGCCGCGCGGCGCGCGCCGGGGTCAGCCGAGACGGGTGAGGGCATGGGCGGCAAGATGGCCGGCGATATCGCAGGCGGCGACGCTCTGCAGGCCTTTCCAGGCCGGCATGGAATTGACCTCGAGGATCATCAGCGCGCCGTCCTCGTCCTCGATGAGATCGACGCCGGCATAGTCGGCGCTCACTGCGCCGACCGCCGCGAGGCTGAGGGCGCCGAGACGTTCCGACATCTGCACCGGCTCGCAGCGCGCGCCGCGCCCGACATTGGTGATCCAGGAACGGCCGCGGCGGATCATCGCGGCGACGGGCTCGCCGCCGATCACCATGACGCGGAAGTCGCGCCAATCGCGATCGCGACCGACAAAGCGCTGCAGATAGCGCACGCCGCCATACCCCGCGAGCGGGGGCAGCGCGTCGTCGGGCGCCAGGCGAACGAGGCCGCGGCCTTGCGAGCCGAAGAGCGGCTTCGCCACCTGCGCCTCGGTCCGGGCGGCGCGCCAGCGCTCGGCGACCGCCTCGCTCTCGCTGACCAGCGTCGCGGGCGTCGGCAGGCCGGCGCGGTGCAGCAGAAAGCTGGTCATCGACTTGTCGACGCAGCGCTCGATGGCGCGGGCGTCGTTGATCACCGTCACGCCCGAGGCGGCGAGCGCGTGCAACAGGCCGAGACGCAGCGTCACCTGCTCGAAGCTGCCGGCGGCGATGCTGCGCACCAGCACGGCGTCCGGCAGCGCGCCGCCGAAGCCGGGGATGTCGATCCCGGCGCCGCCCTCGCCGAGGCGGAAGGCGCAATCGCGCAGCGAGCAGGGAACCGCCTCGCCGCCGCGCTCGGCGATCGCCGCGCTGAGCCGCCGCGCATGCCAGTCGGGCTGGTCGATGAACAGCGCGATCCGCCTCATGCGCTGGGCGGCGCCACGGCGAAGGAGCGGGCGAGGAGTTCGGGATCGTGGCGCCCGCGGCGGAAGGTGCGGCCGCTCGCCAGCGCTGTCACTTGCACCAGCCCCGGGCTGAACAGCAGCGGATCGATCTGGAAGAAATCGCCCTTGTAGGCGGCGAAGGTCTCGGCGAAAGGCCGCCCGTAATCGCGGCTGGCGCCGCTGGGGAGCCGATCGGCCAGCGCTTCCGCCTCGGCCTCGGTGCCGGCGACGAAGAGCTGCACGGTGCCGCCATAGAGGATCGCATCATTGGTGCGCCCCATCGCCTGCACGAAATCCGGCGCCGGCGGCGGCAGCGGTGCTGCGCCGCAGCCATCGACGATGTGCGCCAGCGGGAAGCGGAGCGTGTGCGCCTTGTGCAGCGCCACCTCGAGCGAGCGCGCCGCGATCTGCACCGCGCCGGCAAGGCTCTGCGTCGGCGTCATGATCACGGTGAGGCGCTCGGGTGCGACGCCGCAGGCCTCGCCGATGTGCCGCAGCAGCGCGCCCGGCGGCGCGCGGTCGACCTCGAGCACCAGCACCGTCGCCTCGGCGCTGTCGCGATAGCCGAGCTCGGCGAAGATCGGCTCCTTGGCGGCGAGGCTGCGCGCGGGTCCCGAGCCCAGCGCGAAAAAGCGCTGATCGCCCTCCTGATGCTGCAGGCTCCAGCCGGCATATTGGCTGCCGAGGCAGGCCAGCACCGGCTGTGCCGTATGTATGCTGACGAGCCAGGGCGATGCGCCCTCGCTCGGCACCAGGCTGACGCGGCCGAGCCCCGCGAGGCAGATCTCGGCGATGCGGCGGCCGGCCTCGATACCGCCCGGCGCCGCGATGCCGGCATCGACCAGCGTCGCGCCGCAGGCATCGCGCGTGACGCCGAGGCGCAGCATCGCCGCGTCGCGCAGCAGCGCCGTCACCATCGGCGCACTCGACGCATTGACGCTGGGCGCGGGTTCCATCCTTGCCTCCGTCGGTTAGGCCGGCGCCGCGGCGCCGGCGACAAGCCGCGCCAGCAGCTGCTCGGCGCGACGCTCGAGCTGCGCCCGCGCCGCCGCCACGCTGGCCGCCGCGGCGCGCACGGTGCATACCGGCGCATCGCGCGGCACCTTTCGGCCGCGCGTCTCGCGGTCCGCGGTCCAGCGTGGCCAGATCATGTCGCGCGGGATCGCCATCGCGCTCGGCGCATAGACGATCGCGGCGGCGCGCACCGGCGCCGATGCGGCTTGCGCCGGCGGCAATCGCCCGCCGAGCGCCTCGAGATGCAGGCGCCACAGCGAGACCCCGGCCCGGCCGTCGAACAGGTCGAGCGTCGCGCCGGGCCGTGGGTTGACCTCGAGGATGTAAAAGCGCTCGCCCTCCACCAGCAGATCGAGCGAGTTGAGGCCGACCAGTCCGGTCGCGGCCGCCAGCGCGTCCGAGCCCTCGGCGATCGCGCGGGCAAGGCGGGGCGGCGGCGTCACCGGGCCGGCGCAGCCGCCATAGCGGAAGGGAGCATCGGCGGCCGGCGCGACCCATTGCTCGCTAAAGCCGAGAACCCGCGCGGCGCGACCGTTGGCGACCAGCAGCGCCGAGAGCGGGCGGCCGCGCACACGGCGCTGAAAATAGCTTCCCGGCATGGCGGCGGCGCTGGCCGCGACCGCGACATGGCTGCCGCCGGAGCCGCCCGCGCGCTTGCGCAGCCACCCGGTCTCGCCGGAAGCCGGCGGCGCGCCGCTGGTCTCTGGATGTGGCAGCCCGAGCCGGCCGAGCAGCTGGGCCAGGTGCTGGGGATCCTTGACCGCAGCGACCGTCTCGGGCGGGTTGCCGAGCAGCCGCACGCGTCGCGCCAGCGCGGCGAGCAGCGGCGGATCGTGCTCGAAGCCGGCGCCATAGACGAGCCCGCGCGCCGCCGGCGCGAGCGCGTCGACGGCCGCCAGCAGCGCGTAGCGCTCGAAGCCGGGACCGTCGGACGGCAGGCGCAGGCAGCGCTCGGCGTAGCGCGCCGTGTCCTCATCGGCGAAGAGATCGAGCACCAGCACGCGCTCGCCGGCGCGGCGCGCGGCGGCGGCGAGCGCGCGGCCCGACAGCGCCGCGACCAGCGTGCGCCGCGGGTCAGCCGGTGATGTCGAGCGCGGTGCGATAGGCATCGCGGAACTCCAGCCGGTGCGCCTTCTCGGCGCTGAAGATGCGGCGCAGCAGCGCGTGCTGCACCTGGAACTTGACGGCGCCGATGGCGAGCGCGCCGATGCCGACGGCCTGTGTCCGCGCGATGGGCGCGCCATCCGCCTTGACGTCGACGCCCTCGATGCCGGCCGGCGGCACCGCGTTGATGTCGGCCGCCACCTTGAGGCGCGGCGCCGCCGCGAGCTCGCTCTGAGACAGCACCTGGACGCCGGCGCGACCCGCGGCCAGCACGATCTCGGCCGTCGCCAGCACCGCGCGGCGCCCGGCCTCGGTGCTGCCGTCGGCGATGGCGAAGGGCCGGACGAAGCGCCGCGAGAACTCGGCCGCCTTGGCCGCCACCACGCCGCTTTGATCGTGCGCGACCAGCGTCACCTCGGCGCCCGCTTCGGCGGCGATGACGCCGATGACGCCGCCGACGATGCCCTTGGCGCCGAACACCGCCACTTTGCTGCCGGCCAGCGTCGCCTGCAGCGCCTTGAGGCGCCGCTCGACGCAGGCGATCATCGCGCCCGCGGTGGTGAAGGCGCCGGAGGGATCGGCAAAGAGCGAGATCTCGAAGGGCGGGAACATCGCCGCTTTGGCGGCCGCCAGCATGTCGAGCGCGAGCAGCGCGTCGCGGCCGCCGATGAAGAGGCAGGTCTTGGCGGCATCGCCGGGCGCGCGCGAGAACATCGCGTCCTGCGTCAGGCCGGCGATATCCTTTAGGCCGATGTCGGTGTAGCTGGCGATGACGAAGCCGGCATCGGCGGCCATGTTCACGTCGAAGGGGCTGACATTGGCCAGCGGCGTGAGGAAGTGCAGGATGCGCGGCTTGCTCATGGCTCGCTCTCCCTAGCTCCTAAGTTGGCGTGACCGAGATCTCCGCGCCGCGGTTCAACCCCGCGACGATGCGCAAGCCGAGCGCGCCGTCGCGCCCGAACCTCCGGTCGAGCGCCGCGGCCAGCGCCTGGGCGCGATCTTCGGATTCGACGAGCGCGAAGCCGGTCGGTCCCCACGAGCTCTGGCCGACGCCGGCGATGCCTTGCGCCGCGGTCCAGCCGAGCGCGTCGGCCACCGCCGGACTGCTGTAGCGTCCGTGCTGCGCGCTGCTGAAATAGTCGCCGAGCTCGCTCTGGATCGCGCCGAGCGCCTGCGACACAGCGGTGAAATCGCGCTCGGCGAGGCCGGGCAGCAGGCGCAGCAGGACCTCGCGGCAGAGCCTGCCGGCGAGCGCGGGCGGGAAGGGCGGCAGCGCCGCAAACGCGCTGCTCTCGCCGCTGCCATGCAGCCCCTGGCGCGTCGGGTCGAGCAGCAGCACGAGGCGCCAGTCGGTCGGAAACGGCAGGCGCGCGACGATCGGCGCGGCGCCGCCCTCGGGACGGCGACCGCCATCGACGATGAAGCCGCCATGCTCGAAGATGCCGATGCCGATGCCCGAGCGCGCGCCGCGGCCGACCACCGCCGCGAGCTCGCTCATGGCGATGGTCGCGCGGTTGAGACGGGCAAGCGCCACGGCGGCGGCCAGGCCGAGCTGCGTGCCGGAGCCGAAGCCGGCATGCTCCGGGCTGGTCTCCGTCACCGCGAGCGAAACGTCCGGCGACAGGCTGAAAGACCGGGCGACGCGCGCGAGGCCGTCGAGCGCGCGCGCCGCGCCGGGGCCGCTCGCGATTGGCCGCGCGGCGCGCGCGAGGCGCAGCCGCGTGCCGAAACCGTCGATGGCAAGGCCCAAACTGCCGAAGCGGCGACCGAGACTGCCATCGAGATCGAGGAAGCCGAAATGCAGCCGCGCGGGGGCGAAGATCTCGACCGCCGCGATGCGCTGCGCGCTCGCCGTGTCCGGCATGCCCGACCCTCCCGAGGCGGCGCTGTTTGCGCAGCCTCGCGGTTACGATAGACTAAAACCTTCGATGAAACAAAAGCGACGCGGCGCTGCACGGCACGAGCACGGCGCTGCGCGATGAAGGAGAGGGAGGTCCCGCGATGACTGAGCGTGCACGCGACCGCACCTACAGCGACGAGGAGATCAAGGCGCGCCTCGCCAAGGAAGTGCCGCACTGGTACCTGGAGGATGGCTGGATCCGGCGCAAATACCGCACCAACAGCTGGAAGGGCACGCTGATGGTGATCAACGCCGTCGGGCACCTCGCCGAGGCCGCCTGGCATCATCCCGACATCACCGCCTCCTATGCCTGGGTCGAGGTGCGGCTGAAGAATCACGCCGCCAAGGGCGTGACCGACAAGGATTTCGAGCTGGCGCGCAAGATCGAGGAGACCGTGCACTGGCGGCCCGGGCCCGAGAGCGCGCTCGAGGGCACGCCGACCGACGATCAGCGCTTCGCCTACATCAAGTACGACAAGCCTGCCGACGCGCGGTAGCGCCCGTGCCGGTGGGCGCCATAGCCTGTCCGTTTTGCGGCCTGGTCTGCGACGATCTCATCCTCGCGCAGGGCCGCGTCGATGCGCGCGGCTGCGCCAAGGGCGCTTCCGGCTTCGCGCGCCGGCCGGGGATCACCGAGCACCGCGTCGCCGGCCGCGCGGCCTCGCTCGACGAGGCGGCGGCGGCGGCGGCCAGCCTGCTCGGCGCGGCGCGCCTGCCGCTGGTCACCGGGCTCGCCGCCGATGTCGCGGGGCTGCGCGCGCTCATCGCGCTCGCCGATCGCCTCGGCGCGGTCATCGATCGCTGGCAGTCCGCGGCGCAGCAGACCAATCTGGCGCTGCTGCAGCGCGCCGGCGCGCTCACCGCCACCTTCGGCGAGATCGCCAACCGCGCCGATGTCGTGCTGCTGATCGGCAACGATCCCACCCCGCGCCAGCCGCGCTTCTTCGAGCGGCTGCTGCGCAATCGCGGCGCGCTTTACCGTGAGGCGCCGCCCTATGTCGCTTTCCTCGGCCCGGAAGCCGCGGCGCCGGGCGATGCCGCGGTGAGCGAGCGCGTGCCGGTGGCGCCGGACGCGCTGCTCGATGCCGTGAGCGCGCTTGCCGCCCACGGCGAGGGACGGAAGCTCGCGGCCGCGGCGGCGCTGCCGCTCGCCGCGCTCGGCGCGCTGGCCGAACGCCTCGCCGCCGCGCGCTACGGCGCCATCGTCTGGGACATCGCCGCGTTCCCGCCCGCCGCGCGCGCGCCGGCACTGGCGATCCTGCTGCGCCTGATGCGTCGGCTCACCCGCCGGACGCGCTGCGTCGGCCTGCCGCTCGGCGGCGAGGACAATGCGCAGGGCGCGGCGCAGGCGATGCTGTGGCAGGCGGGCTGGCCGGGGCGGCTTTCTTTTGCCGAGGGCGTGCCGCAGCATGATCCCTGGCGCAATGAGGCCGCGCGGCTGCTCGCCGCGGGCGAGGTCGATGCGCTGCTATGGGTCGCGGCGCTGACCGCCGCGCCGGTGCCCGAGCGCGCCGTGCCGACGGTGGCGCTGCTGGCGCCGGACGTGCCGTCGGCAACGGCCGAGATCGAGATCAGGGTCGGGATTCCCGGGCTCGACCATGGCGGCGTGGTGATGCGCGCCGACACGGTGGTGGCCTTGCCGCTGACGGCGGCGCGGCCGAGCGGCCTGCCGAGCGTTGCCGCCGCGGCGACGGCGATCCTCGCGCATCTCCCGGCCGTGCCATGATCACGCGGCTGGCGGGCGCCCGCGTCTTCGATCCCGCCAACGGCGCGCGGGGCGAGACGCGCGACCTTTTCGTCGCCGATGGCGTCATGATCGCGCCGCCCGCCGGCAGCGTCGACCGCTTCTACGATCTCTCCGGGCTCGTCGCCATGCCCGGCGCCATCGACATCCACAGCCACATCGCCGGCGGCAAGGTCAATCTCGCGCGGCTGCTGATGAGCGAGGAGCATCGCGACGATCTCGTCGCGCGCGGCGCGGCAACGCGCTCGGGCGGCGGGGTCGCGACGCCGTCGAGTTTCGTTGCCGGCTATCGCTATGCGGCGCTCGGCTACACCGCTGCCTTCGAGCCCGCCATGGTGCCGTCGAACGCGCGCTCGGCCCATCTCGAGATGGCCGACCTGCCGATCGTCGACAAGGGCGCCTATCTCATGCTCGGCAATGATGAGCTGCTGCTGCGCCTCCTAGCCTCGGGCGCCGAGCAGGAGCGGGTCAACGACTATGTCGCCTGGATGCTGCACGCAACCGCGTCGCTCGGCATCAAGACCGTCAATCCCGGCGGCATCAGCGCGTTCAAATTCAACGCGCGCGGGCTTGCCATCGACGAGCCCGGGCCGCAGCACGCCGTCACGCCGCGCCGCATCCTGCAGGCGCTCGCCCGCGCCGTCTTCGAGCTCGGCGTGCCGCATCCTCTCCACACCCACTGCAACAATCTCGGCATTCCCGGCAACATCGACACGACGCTCGCCACCATCGCCGCCGCCGAGGGTTTTCCGCTGCATCTGACGCATGCGCAATTCCACAGCTACGGCACCGAGGGCGACCGCCGCTTCTCCTCGGCGGCGGCGCGTCTCGCCGAGGCGGTCAACCGCAACCGCAACGTCTCGCTCGATGTCGGCCAGATCATGTTCGGCCAGACGGTGACCGCCTCGGGCGACACCATGGCGCAGTACCGCAACCGCGCGCACGCCTCGCCCGACAAATGGATCCTTATGGATATCGAATGCGACGGCGGCTGCGGCCTGGTGCCGTTCCGCTATCGCGACGACAACTTCGTCAACGCGCTGCAATGGGCGATCGGGCTTGAGCTGTTCCTGCTGATCGAGGATCCCTGGCGCGTCTTCCTGACGACCGATCATCCGAACGGCGCGCCCTTCACCTGCTATCCGCATCTCATCCGCTTGCTCATGGACCGCAGCTTCCGCAACGACTGCCTCAAATCGATCCATCCGGCGGCGCAGCAGGCAACGACGCTCGGCTCGATCGCGCGCGAATACACGCTCGACGAGATCGCGATCATGACCCGCGCGGCGCCGGCGCGCATCCTCGGCCTCGCCGGCCGCGGCCACCTCGGGCCGGGCGCCGGCGCCGACATCGCGGTCTATGCCGAGCAGGCGGACCGCGAGCGCATGTTCAGGGCGCCGCGCCACCTCTTCAAGGACGGGATCGAGGTCGCGCGCGACGGCGACATCCTCACCGCGCCGGCCGGTGCGACGCATGTCGTGCGGCCGGAGTTCGACGCCGGGATCGAAGCCGAGATCGGGGCTTTCTTCGAGCAGCATATGAGCCTTGGCCTCGAGCATTTTCGCCTCTCCGAGGGCGAGCTCGCCGACGCCGGGCTCAGGCTCGCGGCGCAGCCCTGCCGTCCGCGGAGCCGGGCATGAAGCTCGGCGGTGTCGCCATCGACGACACCTTCGCCGAAGCCTTCGGCATGAAGGCGACGCGCCTCCTCGTCACCGCCGACGATCCGCGCTGGGCGCGGCGGGCGGCAGAGAGCATGACCGGCTTCGCCACCTCGGTCATCGGCTGCGGCGTCGAGGCCGGCATCGAGCGCGAGCTTGCCGCCGGCGAGACGCCGGACGGCAGGCCGGGGATTGCCGTGCTGCTCTTTGCCGTGTCGCGCGACGCGCTCGCCAAGGCGATCAGCGGCCGCGTCGGGCAATGCGTCCTCACCTGCCCCGGCACCGCTTGCTTTGCCGGCAGCGCCGGCGAGAAGCGCGTCCCGCTCGGCCGGGCGCTGCGCTATTTCGGCGACGGCCAGCAGGCGGCCAAGCGCATCGGCGGCGGGCGCTACTGGCGCATCCCGGTCATGGATGGCGAATTCCTCTGCGAGGACGAGGCGCCGGTGCAGGACGGCGTCGGCGGCGGCAATCTGCTGCTGCTCGGCCGCTCGCGTCCGGCGGTGCTCGCCGCCGCCGAGCGCGCCATCGCCGCGATGCGCGAGGTCCCCGAGGCGATCATGCCGTTTCCCGGCGGCGTCGCGCGCTCCGGCTCCAAGATCGGATCGCGCTACAAATTCCTCATTGCCTCGACCAATGACGCCTACTGCCCGACGCTGAAGGGCGTGGTCGACAGCGCGCTCGATGCCGAGATCGCTTCCGTCCTCGAGATCGTCATCGACGGGCTGACCGAGCAGGCGGTCGGGCGCGCCATGGAAGCAGGCATCCGCGCCGCCTGCGAGGCGGGCGCCGCATCCGGGCTCGCGCGCATCTCGGCCGGGAATTACGGCGGCAAGCTCGGCGCCTTCAAATTTCACCTGCACGCGCTGCTGCGATGATCCGCCTCACCCTCAAGCACGAGCCGCCGCTGCGCCTTGCCGCCGATGGGCTGCTGCCCGAGCGGCTCGCCGGGCGCTCGGCGGGCGAGATCGAGCGGCTGCCGCTGGCGGTGGGCAGGACCGTCGGCGCCGTCGGCGACTGGTTTCGCGTCGCCGCCGAGGGCGATGCCGATCTCGAGATCGACGGGCCCTGTGGCCGTTTCGACCGCATCGGCGCCGGCATGAGCGCGGGCAGCATCGGCGTCCGCGGCGATGCCGGGGCCTATCTCGGCCGCGGCATGCGCGGCGGCAGCATCATCGTTGCGGGCTCCGCCGGCTTCGGCGCCGCCTGCAATCTCCGCGGCGGCATGCTCAACATCGCCGGCCATGCCGGCGACGGGCTCGGCGGCGCGCTCCCCGGTGCATCCGCCGGTATGCGCGACGGCGTCGTCATCGTCGCGGGCGATGCCGGCGACGCCGCCGGCGCGACGCTGCGGCGTGGGCTCGTGGTCATTCTCGGCAGCGCCGGCGCGGGGTGCGGCGCCGAAATGCTCGCCGGCACCATCCTCGTCGGCGGCGCGGTCGGCGCCTATGCCGGCGCCGCCATGCGGCGCGGCAGCATCATCGCGCTAGGCGGCGCCCCACGCATCGGCGCGGGCTTCGTCGATTGCGGCGTGCACGATCTCGTGTTCCTGCGGCTGCTCCGGCGCCACCTCGCCGCGCTTGGCCTTGCCGAGCTGGCGCGGCGCCTCGGGAAGCTGCGGCGCTTTGCCGGCGATGCGGCGGTAGCGGGACGCGGCGAGTTGCTCGTCGCGCCGTGATCGTGGGATGGTGCGTGGGACGCGCGCGCGCCGGCGGGAGTCGTTATCGTGCGCTGTCGCAATTCACGCCGTCGCACGGAAGATTGACCACATAAACTTTCAATGTGCTTGTGCGACACGTTCTAGTGCGCTTAATATTTACCTTAGCCGCTTTAGCAGCGTCCTTTAGGACGCGACCTCCGCGACCGCCTCGGCTGGGCCGCTGCCACTGTGCAGCTACGCGGTAGAGCAGCTACGCAAAAGACGTAAGGGAGGGAAGCGATGAAACCCAGAGGTTACCTTTTGGTTGCCGCTGCCATCGTCCTGCCGATGAGCGGGGCGCTGGCGAATGACGAGCTGTTGAAACTGGAGAAGGACCCGAACCAGTGGGTGATGCCGACAGGCACCTACGACAATCACCGTTACAGCGAGCTGAAGCAGATCACCGCGCAGAACGTGCAGAATCTGCATCCGGTCTGGAGCTTCTCGACCGGCGTGCTGCGCGGGCATGAGGGCGCCCCGCTGGTGGTCGGCGATGTCATGTATGTTCACACGCCGTTCCCGAACATCGTGTTCGCCCTCGACCTCAAGGACAACGGCCGGATCATGTGGAAGTACGAGCCGCGCCAGGATCCGACGGTCATCCCCGTCATGTGCTGCGACACGGTCAACCGCGGCGTCGCCTATGGCGACGGAAAGATCATTCTCGACCAGGCGGATGCGAGCGTGGTGGCGCTTGATGCCAAGACCGGCAAGGAAGTTTGGAAGGTCCAGAACGGCGACCCGAAGAAGGGCGAGACCATGACCTCCGCGCCGATGGTCGTGAAGGACAAGGTCATCGTCGGCATCAGCGGCGGCGAGTTCGGCGTGCAAGGCCGCGTCACCGCCTATGAGCTCAAGGACGGCAAGAGGGCCTGGATCGCCTACTCGGTCGGTCCCGACGACCAGATCCTGTTCGACGCCAAGACGACGGCGATGGGCAAGCCGGTCGGCGCCAACTCCTCGACCGCCACCTGGCAGGGCGATCAGTGGAAGATCGGCGGCGGCGCGACTTGGGGGTGGTACTCCTATGATCCGCAGCTCAACCTGATCTATTACGGATCGGGCAATCCGAGCACGTGGAACCCGACGCAGCGGCCCGGCGACAACAAGTGGTCGATGACCATCTTCGCGCGCAATCCCGATACCGGCGTCGCCAAGTGGGTCTATCAGATGACCCCGCATGACGAGTGGGACTATGACGGCATCAACGAGATGATCCTGGCCGACATCCCCGTGAAGGGGAAAGAGACCAAGGCGCTCGTGCATTTCGACCGCAACGGCTTCGGCTATACGCTGAACCGCGAGACGGGCGAGCTGCTGGTGGCCGAGAAGTACGATCCGAAGGTCAACTGGGCGACCCATGTCGACATGGCGACCGGCCGGCCGGAGGTGGTGAAGGAGTACAGCACGCAGGCGGGTGGCGCGGATCACAACAGCCAAGGCATCTGCCCCGCGGCACTCGGTTCGAAGGATCAGCAGCCGGCGGCCTTCTCGCCGACGACCAAGCTGTTCTACGTGCCGACCAACCATGTCTGCATGGACTACGAGCCGTTCAAGGTCACCTACACCGCGGGCCAGCCCTATGTCGGGGCGACGCTCAACATGTATCCGCCCAAGGGCGACACCAACCTCGGCAACTTCATCGCCTGGGACGCTGGCAGCGGCAAGATCGTGTGGTCGGATCCGGAGCCCTTCTCGGCCTGGGGCGGCGCGCTCGCCACCGCCGGCGGCGTCGTCTTCTACGGCACGCTCGAGGGCTATCTGAAGGCGGTCGATGAGAAGACCGGCAAGGAGCTCTATCGCTACAAGACCCCGTCCGGCATCATCGGCAACGTCATGACCTATGAGCACGGCGGCAAGCAGTACATCGCCGTCCTCTCCGGCGTCGGCGGCTGGGCCGGCATCGGCATGGCGGCAGGTCTGACCAAGGACACCGACGGTCTGGGCGCGGTGGGTGCCTACAAGGCGCTCTCCAACTACACCCAGCTCGGCGGCGCGCTGACGGTCTTCGCGCTGCCCTGATCGGCGTCATGCGCCCGTGCTGATGACGGGCGCGATGCCCCAAGGCTGAGGCGGCCGGCATCCCGGCAATACCGGGATGCCGGTCTCCTCTTTCCTGTTGCCTCCATGCCAATCCACGAGCGTCGCGGGAGGATGCGGATGAGGTGGCGTCTGTGCGGTGCAGCGCTTGCCGGGCTCGGCCTGCTCGCCTGGGCCGGTGCCGCCGTCATGGCGGCGGATGAAAACGGCGAGAAGCCCTATACGGTGAAGGACGGCAAGGTCGACCAGCACACCTACAATGGTTGGCGGCGCTATACCGAATCCTGCCTGCGCTGCCACGGACCCGACGGCGCCGGCAGCTCCTATGCGCCCGATCTCACGGACTCGCTGAGGCATATCAGCGAGGATCAGTTCAAGGAGGTCGTCGTCAACGGCCGCACGGACGTCAACGCCGCCGCCGACAAGGTGATGCCGCCCTTCGGCGAGGTCGAGGATGTCATGTACTATCTCGACGACATCTACGCCTATCTGAAGGCGCGCTCGGACGGCGTGCTCGACCGCGGGCGTCCGCCGCGCATCGAGCAATAGGAGGTTGCGGCCGGCGGCGCCGGCCAGGAGGTAGCGCATGTCCATCCACCCTCTGCTCCGCCTGCTGCCGGCAGCGATCGTCGCGGCGCTGGCGGCACTGCTTCCCGCCGCCGCGCAATCGCCCGCGGGCGAGGGCGTGGCGCGCAGCGAGCTGCGTATCTGCGGCGACCCCAGCAATTTGCCCTTCTCCAACGAGCAGGGCGAAGGCTTCGAGAACAAGATCGCGGCGCTGCTCGGGCGCGATCTGTCACTGCCCGTCAAGTATTTCTGGATCCCGCAGATCATCGGCTTCGTGCGCAACGGGCTGGGGGCCGGACGCTGCGACCTCGTCATGGGCACGGTGGCGGGCGACGAGCTCATGCAGACGACCACGCCCTATTACTACACCAGCTACATGCTGGTCTTCCGCACCGACAAGCCGCTCGCCGCCGATCTCGACGCCCCTGCGCTGAAACCGCTCCATCTCGGCATCGTCAGCGGCACGCCGCCCTCCGATCTGCTGGTGCGCCATGGGCTGATGGCGAATGCGCGGCCCTATGCGCTCACCGTCGACACGCGCTACGAATCCCCCGCGCATCAGATGCTGAGCGACATCGCCGACGGCACCATCGATGCCGGCATGCTGTGGGGTCCGTTCGCCGGCTATTACATCAAGCACGACAAGCTGCCGCTGGCGATGGTGCAGCTGCATGACGAGCCGGACATGCCGCGCCTTGCCTATCACATCGCCATGGGCGTCAGGAACAACGAGCCCGACTGGCGCCGCCGCATCAACGGCGCGATCGCCAAGAACCGCGACGAGATCGCCGTCATCCTGCGCGACTACGGCGTGCCGCTCCTCGACGAGCAGGGCGCGCCGCTGCCGCCTTAGCGCGCATGCGCGCGGCGATTGCCGCCGCCCTGGCGTTGCTCGCGACCGCCGCTGCAGCGCAAGCGCCGCCGGAGCCTGCGGGCTATCGCCTTGACGCTTACCGCGCGCCGGTGCCGGCCACGATCGCCGGCGGCAGCGCCATCGCCACCGCCGAGGCCGAGGCGCTATGGCGCGCGGGGCGCGCGGTCTTTGTCGACGTGCTGCCAGCGCCGCGGCGGCCGGACGGGCTGCGGGCGGATGCGCTGTGGCAGCCGGTGCCGCGGCGCGACATCCCCGGCAGCCTCTGGCTGCCCGAGGTCGGGCGCGGCGCGCTGAGCCCGGCGCTCGAGCGCTATTTCCGCGACGGCCTCGCAGCAGCGACCGGCGGCGACAGATCGAGGCCCGTCGTGTTCTATTGCCTTGCCGATTGCTGGATGAGCTGGAACGCTGCCAAGCGCGCCGCGAGCTACGGCTACATCCATCTTTATTGGTATCGCGACGGCACCGATGGCTGGGAGGCGGCGCAGCTGCCGACCGAGGCGGCGACGCCGGCCGCCGGCCGCCCGTGAATCCTTACGGCAGCGCCGCCGCGAGCGCCTGCGCGTAGGCGCCGAGGCGCGCGTCGAGCGTCCGCGGCACCTCGCAGGCATAGCGCATGGTGCGCTGCATCTCGGCATAGGAGCGTGAGGTGAAATCCAAGCGCTGCTGCAACTCCGCGCGAGCCGCGTCGCCCTGCGGCTCGGACGGTGCGGCGTCGAGCTCGGTGGTGAGGCGGTCGATGAGGCCTGCGAGATTGCGCTGCCGCTGCGCCAGATCCCTAAGGCGCCCGATCACCTCGCCGCGCTCGCGGTTGGTCTCGTCGAGAAGGCCGGCAAAGACCCGCGTCACGCGCGCCGCCTTGTCGGCGCCGAGCGTCTTCACGAACGCGGCGATCGCGGCCTCGCCTTCGTCGACCGCGACGTCGCGCGGCGCGATGCGCCGGACGAGCGCCGCCACCTCGGGATCACCGCGCCAGTCGCCGGCCTTCTCGAGGGACGGCCCATTCCACAGCATCCCCGCGCTCAGCACCGGCACCAGCACCTGCTGGCAGGGCCAGTCGGGATCGGCGCCGGGCGATGCCGCGCCCGCGCCGGCGGCCCAGAGCAGCGCCAGCCCGGCGGGCAGCAGCAGCAGCAGCGCGCGCCTCATTCTGCCGCCGCCCGGCGCAGCATCATGCCGCGCCCGGGATCGTAGCCGTAGATCGCCAGCGCCATGAACACCAGCAGCGCCGCCGTCACCACCGCCGCCGAGAGCCAATCGAGCTGGCCGTAGAGGGCGAAGCGGATGAGCTCGACCGCATAGGTGAAGGGGTTGAGGCTGCAGATGGTGTAGAGCGGCAGGCTCGCCTCCTGCACGCGCCAGAGCGGGTAGAGCGCCGAGGAGGCGAAGAACATCGGGAAGATCACGAAGTTCATCACCCCGGCGAAATTCTCAAGCTGGCGGATCGCCGAGGAGAGCAGCAATCCCAGCGCGCCCAGCATCATGCCGGAGAGGATGAGGGCGGGAAGCACCGTGAGATAGCCGATCGCCGGCGGCTCGATCTCCCAGAACCGGGCGATGGCGAGGAAGACATAGGCCTGCAGCACCGAGACGATGACGCCGGCGAGCAGCTTCGCCACCAGCAGGTACCAGCGCGGCAGCGGGCTCACCAGCAAGGTCCGCATGCTGCCCATCTCGCGGTCATAGACCATCGAGAGCGAGCTCTGCATGCCCTGGAACAGCTGGATCATGCCGATGAGCCCCGGCGCGATATAGACCTCGTAGGGTACATAGGTGCGGTAGGGCGGGATGATCGAGACGCCGAGCACGAAATGAAAGCCGGTGGCGAAGATCAGCAGCCAGACCAGCGGCCGCACCAGCGCCGCGACGAACCGGCCGCGCTGGTTGATGAAGCGCAAGCCCTCGCGCTCGACCACGCCGACGAGACAGCGCCAGTAATGCGCCGGCCTCATGGCACATCGCCCCGCGTCAGCGCGTCGAAGGCGGCGCGCATCGAGCTCGCGCCGGCCGCCGCGACGACCTCGCCGACGGCGCCTTGCGCCAGGATGCGGCCCTGATGCAGCACGATCACCTGCCCCTCGGGGTCGACCTCGTCGATGAGATGCGTCGCCCACAGCACCGCCAGCCCCTCCTCGCGGCAGAGCCTGCGCACATGGTCGAGCAGGAACTGGCGGCTGGCGATGTCGAGGCCGACGGTAGGCTCGTCGAGCAGCAGCAGGCTCGGCTGATGCAGCAGCGCGCGCGCGATCTCGACGCGGCGACGCTGGCCGCCGCTCAGCTGCCGCACCTTGTGGTCGAGCCGGTCGCTCAAGCCGACGCGCTCGACCTCGCGGGCGATGCGCTCGGCGGCAAGCCGGCGCGGCAGCCCGTGCAGCGCCGCGTGATACCGCAGGTTCTGGGCAAGCGTGAGGTCGAGGTCGAGGGTCGGCTGCTGGAAGACGACGCCGATGCGGGCGAGCGCCTCGGAGGGGCGCTCCTTGATCTCGGCGCCGAAGATGCGGATGGCGCCGGTGCGGTGGTCATAAAGCCGCGTGACGAGCGAGAACAGCGTCGTCTTGCCGGCGCCGTTAAGACCGAGCAGCACGGTGAACGCGCCGGGATGAAGGGCAAAGGATACGTGGCGCAACACCTCGCGCGCGCCGAAGGCGTGGCTGAGATCCGCGACGGCGAGCGCCGCCTCCCCGGCGCGAGCGGGCGGCGCGGCCGCGGGCTCCGGCGGCGTCGGCGGCAGGCTGGCGCCGGCCTCGATCATGGCCGCACGACCACCCCCCAGGGCTCGGCGCCGACCGGTACCGATTGCAGCACGCGCAGATTGGGAACGTCGATCTCCGAGATATCGTTGCTCACCCCGTTCGTCGTATAGAGGCGGCTCTCGTCGTGATTGAAGGCGAGGTTCCACACGCGCTGCCCGACCAGCAGGTATTTCTTCACCTCGTAGCTCGCGGCATCCACCACCGCGACGCGGTTGGCGGGGCCGAGCGCGACGAAGGCGAACTTGCGATCCCCGGCAATGGCGATCCCCACCGCCTGCACCGCCTCCTTGGGCACGCCCGAGACGGCGAATCTGATCTTGTGGGTGATGGCGTGCGTGGCGGGATCGATGACGCTGACGGAGCCGCCGATCTCGGAGGAGACCCACACCTCCTTGCCGTCCGCGGTCCAGACGGCGCGGCGGGGGCGGCTGTCGACCAGCACGTTCGCCACCACCTTGTGCGTCGTGTTGTCGATGAAATGCGCCATGTTGGTGGTCTCGGAGGTGTTGACGATCCAGTTGCCGTCGGGGCTGATGCCCATGCCCTCGGGCTCGACGCCGACGGCGATCTCGCCGACGATCTTGCGCTGCTCGATATCGACGATCGACACTAGGCTGTTGCCTTCGTTCGAGACGTAGAGATGCTTGCCGTCGGGATGCAGCGCGAAGGTCTCGGGATCGGCGCCGCTCGGCAGCGGCTGCTTCAAGGTGTAGGTGTCGAGGTCGAGCTGCTCGATCTCGTCATCGTCGCTGGCGCAGATATAGAGCGTGCGCTTGTCCTGCGACAGCACGATGCCGCGCGGCCGCTGCCCGACCGGCACGGTCTTGATCAGCTTCAGCGAGGCGCCGTCGAGCACGGTGATCGAGTTGCCCTTCTCGTTCGACACCAGCACCGTTTCCGCCCTGGCCGCGCCGGCAGCCAGCGCGGCAACGATCGCGAGCGGCAGCAGGCGGCAGAGCGCATTTGCATAGGTCAGCGGAAATGGCATTGGCTCTCCGGGCGATCGATGCCGAGCGTGTCGAGCGGCGAGAACTGGTGCAGGAATTCGGGCTGCGGCGAGACCGAGACCAGCGCGCGCGCATCGGCGAGCAGGACCGCCTGGCGCATCTGGCCGTCCCAGGGGCGGAAACTCAGCGGCACGCCCTTGTAGCCGCCGAGCTCGAATGCGTCGCTGCGCAGATAGGCGGCGATCGCGCCGGGATCGATCGACTGCGCCCGCGTCGCCGCCTCGCCCACGGCGCGCACCGCGAGCCAGGCGGCATAGTCGCGCGAGGTCATCCAGCGCTGCGCTTGATGCAGGAAGCGGTCCTGGAGCTGCGTCGCGCCCCATTCCTGATGCGGCCGTGCCCAGGCGGCGGCGACGAGGCCCTGCGTCCCCGCGACCGGCCGCGGGTCGTAGGTGGCATAGGCGAGATAGTCGCCGAATTCGTCATCCTCGTCGGCGACGACCAGCACGTCATAGCTGAGGCCTTGCGTGAAATGCGCCACCTCGGCGCCGATGGCGTAGTGGCCGGTATCGGAGCGGCGCGCGCCCGGCTGGTAGGTCCAGGGCTTATCGGCGACCAGCCGCGCATGGAACTTGTCGATCGCGCGCCGCACCGCCGCCGCATAGGCGCGGTCCGCCTCGGTCGGGCCGGTGACGAGCAGGATGTTGCGCCACTGCTTCGCCAGCAGATATTCGATGAGCGCGTCCGCCAGCATGGCGCGGCTCGGAAGCGTGTGCAGCAGATTGGCACGGCATTTCTCGGCGCGCAGCTCGTCGTCGGGGGCGCCGGCATTGAAGAGGATGGCGCCCTTCGCCTCCGGCAGGTCGGCGACTGCCAGCAGCGTGCTTGCCGGCAGGTCGGTCGCGACCAGGCGGATGCCGCCGCCGACGAGATTGCGGAAGCCCCGGGCGACATCGGCGCCTTCCGGCACCATCATCTCCTCGAGCGCGAAATGCTGGCCGGTGAAGCGTCCCGTGGTGTTGTTGTCGTCGATCGCGACGCGCGCGCCGGCGACGCCTTCATCCGCGGGCGGCGCGTCGAGATAAGGCTCCGGCGGCGGCCGCTTCACCGCCTGCGTGAGAAAGCCGATGCGCAGCGTCTGGATCGCGTCCTCGTCGGCAGCCGCCGCCAGCGGCAGCAGCACCGTCGAGCCCAGAAGCATCGCCATGACCGAGCGCCGAACGAGCCGGGCAAGCAAGGCGCGTCCTCCCTCACCGCTGCAGCGTCGTCACGCCGCAGAACCCCGCTTCTCGTGCGGGCTTTCGCCTATTCTGGCAACAAAGCGCCGCGCCTGCCAAGCTTTTCGCGGCGAGGCGCGCAGACTCGTTTTATCGTCATGGCCGGGCTTGTCCCGGCCATCCACGCCTTTCCCGCGACGCTCGCAAGGCGTGGATGCCCGGCACAAGGCCGGGCCTGACGATGGTGAATTGCCGTTCACATTGCAGAGTCTCGCCTCTACCGCACCGCCTTCTCGGCGTTGACGGCCTTGTCGAGGCCTTTGGCGGCGGCGAGATTGCGGGCGCCGGTGAGGATGGTGCCGTCGAGATCGGCCTCGGTGAAGTCGGCGCCGGCGAGATCGGCGCCGCTGAGATCGGCGCGCGAGAGGTCGGCGCGGAAGAGATTGGCGCCGGCGAGATTGGCGTCCCTGAGCTTGGCGAAGGCGAGAACGGCGCGGTTGAGGTCGGCGCCGGTGAAATCGGCGCCGCTCAAATCGGCGCCGGTGAAGTCGTTGCGCATCTGTCCCATGGGCTGATTCCTAAGATCGACGCCCAGCCGCGCGCCGACGAAGCGCGCGCCCCTGAGATCGAATCCCGCCAGCCGCGCGATGACGCGCGCGCCGGAGAAATCGGCGCCGGCAAAGCGCGGCGCCTCGCTCGGCGGCGGCGCCGCCATGCTGGTGGCCACCACCGGACCGAACAGGCTCGCCCCGCTGAGATTGGCGCCGGAGAAATCGGCGCGCATGATCCAGGCGAGGTCGAGCCGCGCGAAGCTGAGATCGGCGCCGGACAAATTCGCGCCCACCAGCTTCGCGCCGAAGAGATCGGCATGGGCGAGCTTGGCGCGCTTGAAGTCGAGCCCGCTGAGGTCGAGTTCGCTCAGATTCTTGCCGGAGAGATCCGCCGGCAGCGACGGCGTCGCCTGCTCGAGCGCCGCTCGCACCGCCTCGGCGGAGAGATCGGCGGCGGCGGCGGAACCCGCGAGCAGCGCCGCCGCCACGAGGATCGCCGCCGGCAGCGCCCGCAATGCCATGGCTAGCCGGCCGCGGCGACGGCGCGCCAGGTGGCGACTGCCTGGCGCGTCTCGGCGACGTCGTGCACGCGCAGGATCTGCACGCCTTGGGCCAGCGCCTGCAGCGCGCCGGCGAGCGAGCCGGGGAGGCGCTCCTTGGGCTCGGCCTGGTGCAGCTCCGCGATCAGCGATTTGCGCGAGATGCCGAGCAGCACGCCGCAGCCCAGCGCGTGCAGCAGGCCGAGCCGCGCCATGATCTCGAGATTATGCGCCGAGCGCTTGCCGAAGCCGATGCCGGGATCGACCACCAGGCGGGAACGCGCGATGCCGGCGGCGGCGCAGGCGGCGATGCGCGCCTCGAGATGCTCGACGATGTCGAGCGAGGCGAGGCTGTAGGTCGGATTCGCCTGCATGGTCCTGGGCTCGCCCTGCATGTGCATCAGCACGATGGCGGCGCCGGAGCGCGCGGCGACGGCGAGGCTCTCGGCATCGCCGGCGAGCGCCGAGACGTCGTTGATGATGCGTGCGCCCGCCGCTGCTGCCGCCGCCATGGTGCTGGCGTGCCGCGTGTCGATCGAGACGACGAGACCGGCGCCGGCCAACGCGCGCACCACCGGCTCGACGCGCCGCAGCTCCTCCTCCGGCGCGACCGGCGTCGCGCCGGGGCGGGTCGACTCGCCGCCGATATCGAGAATGTCGGCGCCGGCAGCGGCGAGCGCGCGGCCCTGCGCGGTGGCGCGCTCCGGCGCCAGGGCCGCACCGCCGTCGGAGAAGCTGTCGGGCGTCGCGTTGACGATGCCCATGATGAGCGGCCGGTCGAGCGCGAGGCCGGCCCAGGGCGCGCGCGGCGCCGCGAGCCGCTCGAGCAGGATATCGACCCGCGCCGCCGTCGCACCGCCGCGCTGCTCGGCCCAGCGGCTGACCTCGGCGAGACTGCCGAGCGCCGCGACGATCTCGCCGGAGGCGAGCCGTCCCAGCGCTTCGACCATGGCGAAGGCGTCCGCACTGCCCGCCAGCGTCAGGGCGCGATCCTCGGCCAGCGCCGCGCGCGCAGCTTGGCCGGAGAGCAGCGCCAAGGGCCGGAGCCAGAGATGCGCGGGGACGATGTCGAGCGACGGCTCGAGGCTCCGATGCCACGGCTGCTCAGGCTCGGCGGGAAGCGGTTTTCGGGCGGCGGCTTCCATCTCCACACCTCAGCGTGGAAGAAAGATCGCCATCCTGCCACCCTGCGCCGTCCGCCGCAATGCGGCGGCGGGGCAGGTCTCAGGCTAGATCTGCTTCTCGCGGGCGCCGACCTGGCAGCGCCAGCCGGTGAGCCGCCATTTCGGATGCTCTTCCACCCATTCGGCGGCGATCTGCTGGCCCTGGACCATACAGGCCATCGGGCTCGCGACATCGATCGGCGGCCGCTCCTCGCGGCAGATATCGGGGGTGGTCGAAAGACACACGATCAGAACCAAAGTGATCATCGCAGGACGGACCTCTCAAGCTGTCGTAACCTCGTCACGTCGGGTATCCGTCCCAGTGCCCATACTTATATGTACGCCGCAAAGGCGTGGATGTAGGCAGCCATATCCGTTTAGCAACGGCCGTGCCACATACCGGGACTGCCGTGATTGTGGGACGCGCCCACAGCCGAGGGCAGTCGGCTGCCCAGAAAACAGGCAATTATGCCTCGATTTGGTCACTATCGGGTTAATGGTTTCAAAGACTTAATAGCAAGTCACCGGCGCAGGACGAGCGGACTCGCCGCGCGGGTCATTACGCCGCGGACTATTTATGGTGCGGTGCAACATTTTTCTCGAAAATTCGCAGGATGATAGCCATATTCTCTATATGCGATGCACAATGGCCGCGGCCACTCTCAAAGCAGGAGAAATCTCATGACGACGCGTGAAACGAGCCTGAACGGAATGCCCGACATGATGGAGCTCTTTGGCGCGTTTCGCGTGCCCGGCCTCGATCTCGAGGGGGTGGTGGCAGCCCAGCGCAAGAACCTCGAGGCCCTGACCCAGGCGAACCAGCTGGCGGTCGAGGGGGTGCAGTCGCTGGCCCGCCGGCAGGTCGAGATCGCCCGCCAGGCGATGGACGAGGCCTCGGCTGTGCTGCGCGACTGGACGGCGCCCGCCACGCCCGAGGAGCGCATGGCCAAGAACGCCGAGCTCGCGAACCAGGCCTTCGAGAAGAACGTCGCCATCGCCCGCGAGCTCGCGGAACTCGCGACCAAGGCCGGCACGGACGTCTTCAGCGTCTTCGCGCGCCGGCTCAGCGCCGGCTTCGACGAGGTGCGCCTCTACGCCAAGAAGCAAGCCTCGGCGCTTTAAGGCGCACGGCATCCGACGCGCGGGGTGATGCGCCCGGCGTCGGCGGTAGGGGCGAGCGACCGACACCGACGCCCAAGGTCCAACGACGCAAACTCGCCTCCAGCCGTGCCGGCCGACGGGACGGCTTGCCCGCCCTCGGCCGGTGGATCATCATCCGGCTCTAGTCCCTCAGTCAGGGCGGCGAGTCGTAGCGGTGGTGACCGTCTTCGTCATAGCCTTCATCGCCTGCACCCAGGATCGGTGCCACGTGTCCTATCCTGACCTGAGCCGGTACTTTCCCAGCTACGACGAATGCATGACCAATCTGAACGGCATTCCCGGCTACAAATCTTCGCTCGATCCGCAGAAAATAGTCGGGACGGAGATCACCTGCCTCGAACAGCCGATCGCCGTCGAGCTATGGCGAGCGATCGAACCCACCTCCGTCAGAAACGGCCCCTCGGAGGGCCACAAGATCATTGGCGCGATCAAGAAGGATCAGACATTCTTCGTCATTGGACATGATGGGAAGTGGCTGAGAATCCTGACCGAGGATGATCATATCGGCTACTTTTTCGTCGCGCGTGCAAAGAAGGAGCAATAAGGACGGAGGTCTCGCGGCGCCGAGGTCAGGAGGCGGGCTTCGGTGAACCCGTTGCGGCCGCCGCGCGAACCTCTTGCGGCGGCGCCTGCACCGTCGGGGCCGCGGCCGCGAGGATGTCCTCGCGTGTGCCGTGTCGCGGCGGATAGATGCGGCGGTGATTGATGGTCTCTTTCGTCGCCTTCGCGGCGCGTCCGGTCGACAGCACCTGGCGGTCCCAGCCGGCGGTGTAGAGCGCACCCCAGGCGCCGAGATCGAGCACCGTCACATACCAGTCGATCCGCAGCGGCAAGAGCGGCCGGTCGAACAGATCGGCCACCACATTGTGGCCGGCAAAGCGACCCATCGGCCGCGCGAACTGGCAGGACATGACCGTCGCATGCGCGTCGTCGATCAGGCTGGATGCCACATCGCCGGCAGCGAAAACCTTGGTCACGCCGGCGACCCGCATGAAGCGATCGACGCTCAGCCGGCCGAGCCGGTCCCGCGCCCCCGGCACGGTGGCGGCGAGCGGGCTCGCGCGCATGCCGGCGCACCACACCAGCGTCTGCGTCGGAACGATCTCGCCGGACGCAAGCGTAATGCCGGTTGCGTCGACGGCGACGATCCCAGCGCCCAGCCGTGTCTCGACGCCGAGCGTCGCGAGCGCCTCGGAGATCACCGGGCGCGCGTGATCCCCGATGGTCGCGCCGACAGTTTGATTGGGATCAAGCAGGATCACCCGATGGTCCCCGGCTGCGAGCGCGCCGCGCAGCTTGCCCGGCATCTCGGCCGCCACTTCGATGCCGGTGAAGCCGGCGCCCGCGACAACCACGGTCGAGCGCCCAGCCGACCGCGGGTGCGCGCCGAGCGCCGCGAGATGGGCGTTGAGCCGGACCGCAGCGGCGTAGGTATCGACGTCGAAGCCATGCGCCGCGAGGCCGGGAATGTCCGGGCGCGCCAATTCGCTGCCGAGCGCTAGCACGAGCCGATCGTAGGCGAGCAGCTCCTTGCCGCGGGGCGTCGTGACGGCCACCTGCTGTCCGTCCGGATCGATCGTCCGGACCTCGGCGGTCACATGCTTGACGCCGATGGGATCGAGCACCTCGCCGAGCGGGATGGCGACGTCGCTGAGGTCGATCTCGTAATTGCGGACGCGGATGGTGTGGTAGGGGTTGCGGTCGGCGAGCAGAATCTCGACCTCGCCCGGCCCGGCGCCGATCTCGTCAAGCTTGCGTGCCGCGCCGATGGCGGCCCAGAGGCCGGCAAATCCGGCGCCGAGCACGAGAATGCGGGCCACGAATGATCTTCCTCAGCCGGGCCACTGCCGCGACCAGCGGTCGGCATGAGCGACCTCGGCAACAGGGCGGCGGGTCACGGGGCCGAATTTGCCGCGGGGATAGCCGATCGGCATCAGCGCGTAAGTCTGCACCTCTTCCGGGATGCCGAGCACCGCCTTCACCTCACCCTCGCAGCGCAGGTGGTTGGTGGTGATGGTGGTGCCAAGCCCGAGCGCGCGGCAGGCGAGGATGATGTTCTGCACGGCGGGATAGATGCTGGCGCCGCGGATGCGCTCCACATAGCGTTGCTCATCGGCGTAGCGGGCTCGAATCTCGGGCGGCAAGTCTTCCGGCGGCGGCAGCCTGGGCTGGGTCTGGCAGGGAACCAGAATCACCGGGGCGTCAGCCATATGGTCCCAGAGATAGCTGCCGGAGGACATCAAGCGCTGATACTGCTCTTCGGTCATGTGCGCGGGACGGCCGCGCGCGGCATACATCGCGCGCGCGATGTCGGAGGCCTTGCGGAAAATCTCGCCCAGCCTGCGGCGCTGCTCCGGATCGCGAACCACGAGGAAGGCCCAATTCTGCGCGTTGCCCGCCGAGGGCGCGCGGATCGCAGCGTCGAGGATCTGCGTGATCAGCGCCTCCGGCACCGGGTCGGGCTTCAACTGGCGCAACGCGCGGGCGGTATGGATTGCCTCAAACACGCCGAGTTCGGTCATGGTCTCACCTCAAGGCGGGAGTCCCCGCCGGACGACGCACGACCGCTGCATGAGTCGGCATGATATGCCGATTCATCCCGGTCGCCCAGCCGCACCGCGTGCCCGGCTTCAGCGCCGCAGATCCTGCGCCAGTGTGAAAGCGCGCTCGCCGGCGCCGAGCCGCAGCCGATAGATCTGCAAATTCTCGAGGACGCGCTGCACGTAGTTCCGGGTCTCCGGGAAAGGGATCGATTCGATCCAATCGACGGGGTCGACGGTGCCGGTGCGCGGGTCGCCATAGGTATCGAGCCATTGCCTGACGCGCGCCGGACCGGCGTTGTACGCCGCCGCCGCAAGCACGTAGGAACCGCCGAACCGGTCGAGCAGCCGGTCCATGAAGGCCTGCCCCAAGGCGAGGTTGTAGGCCGGGTCCGTCACCAGACGGTCCGCGGAGAACGGGATTCCCAGCGCCTTCGCGACGTCGCGCGCCGTATCGGGCCTGAGCTGCATGAGGCCGCGCGCATCGGCGCGGCTCACCGCCGCCCGGTCGAAGGCGCTCTCCTGCCGCGCGATCGCCAACACAAGCGGCGGCTCGACCGCGCCGTGACGCTCGAAGCGCACCAGCGGGAAACCCTCCGCCAGCAGCGGCGCGCCGTCACGGCCGGCGCGCTTGGCCGCGGCAATGGCGACGTCGAGCGCGCCGATGGTCTCGGCCAGCGACGCGATCAGCTTCTGATCGACGCTCGTCTTCGCCGCCGTCGCCGCCTGCAGCAGGAACGGCTTCGCGAGATCGTCCTGGCCGATCTCCGCCAGCATCCGCGTCGCCCGCACCGGCTCCGTCCCGTCGAAGGCGTCGACATCCTGCGGCGAGGGTCGCGGCTCCGGCGGGAAATCGGGCTGGACGGCGCTGTCGAGGCGTGCCGCTGCGAGCTGGCCGTAATAGGTGGTGCCATGCGTCGCGGCGACGGCGAGCCAGCGTCGCGCGGCCTCGCCCATGCCCATCGCGTCCGCCGCGCGCGCGATCCAATAGGCGGCGCGCGCCTGGCTCGTCGGCAGCGTCGCGCCCTGATAGAGCGTCGAGAAATGCTCATAGGCCGATTTGGCATCGTTGAGCCGGCGGAACGCGATCCAGCCCGACAGGAACTCGGCCTCGGCAACCGCCGCGCCGGTCTCCCCCAGCTCCCGCCAGGCGGCGAGCGCGTAGGCGAGCCGATCCTTGCCCTCGTCGAGCAGACGGCGCACCAGGATGTCGCGCTCGCTCCACCAGGCCGCGGGACGGACGAGGTCCGGCGGCGGGTGTCGCAAGGTCTCTGCCGCCTCGTCGAGACGATCCCTATGCCGGTACCAGCGCGCGCGGTCGAGGACGAGGCCGGGGTTGTCGCGCAACCCCTCGGGCACGCGCGCGAGCGCGGCTTCGGCATCGTCGCTGAGCTCGGCGAGCGCGAGGCGCGCCTGCGCCAGCAGCTGCCACTCCTCCGGCGCGCGCGGCATCTGGCGCCGTGCCGCCGAGGGCTGCCCGGCCCAGAGCAGCCGGTCGAGCCTCTGGGCGTGATCCTCGGCGCTGAGCATTTCGGCATAGCGGTCGAGGATGGCCTGCTCGTCATCGGGACCGAGATCGGGCGTGAGCCACATCTCCCGGACGAGCGCGATCGCGGCCTCGCGCTGCCCGGCGCCGACGAGGACACCCGCCAGGCGCAGCTTTCCCTTGGGCGTCAGCGGCCGGTGCGCCGCGAAATAGGCGCCGATCACGGCGTCAGGGACATCGTCCATGACTTGCTCCGCATGCTGGCGGAGCAGGCCGAGCTGGGGCCAGTCCTGGTTCTGCTCGGCGAAGGCGACGATATCGGGAAAGCGCGCGGCGTCGCTGCGCATGAGCTCGAGCCACAGCAGGATCTTGGCCGGGAGCCGCTCGCTCGCGCCCGCGGCAAGCTGCTCGGCCGCGGGCCAGCTCGACGCGCGCGCCGCGGCAAACGCCGCGCGATAGGCCTGCTGATCCCCGGGCGAGAGCAGGTCGGCGGCGGCGCCGTGCGCAGTGCACAGCAAGACGACGGCAGCAAAAAAGCCACGCAGAAGCGACATGGGCGCCAAGCCTAGCTCGAGACAGGCTGGCTTGTCGTGTGCGCTGTTTGGCGCATCGCCGGGCTTCTCGGGACGCGTTAACCGCCGCGTCCAAATTTTGCCTCACCGAAAAAAGCGAGACAAAGGCGACACTGTGCGCGTCATGGTTATGATGCATCTTGCAGCCCAGGCCGACTGGGCGCTCGTCGCCGCGCTGGCGCGCTCAATGGTGATCGCGCCGCCGCATGTGCCCGAGAGCACGGCGTCGCGGTCGGTGAGGCGTCGTGGCGGCCACTTGCGTGAGGAGCCGAATGACAGTCTTGATCGAGCACGACAGTGTCGTTCACGAGCTCGCGGAGTTGCTGATCGAGCGCTACGGCGAGCGCGCCGCGAGTCACGCCAAGCATCAGTCATTGATCGCAGCCCGTCACGACGAACAGCGCACGATGGAGGCTTGGCGTTGGATCGCCGAGGCCGTCGAGCAGGTGTGGAAGGCCGAGCCCAGGTCGAAGGTGGGGTGAGAAGTGGCACTGGCGGGGCGCCTCGGACAGCCCTGCGTTAGGCGCCGAGAGGGAGATGGGTCAGCGTTTGATTCCTGATCGACGGGACACGCTCTAGAATTTCCAAGCGCGGTGTCGGAAGTAACTATTGCGTTGGTCAAACCCTGCCGAGCGACCCGCTCATGCGTGATGGCGGGCGCTTGGCGTCGGCGGAACTTAGGCGCGCTGGTTCCGTTTCGCTGCCATGAACCATTGGCAAGCGGATCTCGATTCGGCGCTGGCCTTCGAGCGGTTGGTTGAGGCCGCGTTGAAGGAACGCCTCGCGGATCTGTCGGAATTGATTTTTGAGAATGGGCCTGAGTGTATCCGCGAACAGGCCCATCTCGATGACGGCACGCGCGAGCGCGCGTACTGGCATTACGGCTATCTCGTTGCGCTCCGCGACGTGCTCGCGCTGGTGCGGCGCCAGAAAACGACCCTCTGAGCGAGCCCGCCCTATCCCCGTGGCGCCCGCAGCATCGCGGCGCCGCCGCCGCGTCACTTGCGCGTCGGGCCGACATCATCGCGTCACCGCCAATTGACGCCGCCACTTGCATCCATCCGCGGTCATGCCCATGTGCAGTATGTTGTCAACCAAGTGGAGGGTGCCAAACCAGCATGACTCCGCCCGGCTGTAACGAGTTGCCGACCGCTTGGCATCGGCGACCCACCACGAAGTCCAAGATTAAGCTCGGCATTCCGAGCACGGAGTCTTTGTTACTCCGCAGTGGACCCCCGCAAGTCACGGTGTGGCGTTAAGCGGGGGTCTTGCGTCGTGCCACAGTAAGTTCGGGCACCCCGTCGCCCTACACTCCCTTGGGAATCAAAGGAATTGAAATACCGTCCCACGCGCCACCTCGGCGGCGCGGGCATCGGCGTGCCCGCCAACTGCCCCCGGACGAGACTGATAGGGGCGTCATGGCCACGAAGATGTGAGCGCGCGGCGCTGGCGAAGTCCGGCGCAACGCCTCATAACGGGTCCCGTGCAACCGGCCGAAGGAGCGCTCCATGAGAAGGTTCGGGTTGATGCTGATCGTCGTGTCGCTGGCGGCGTGCAGCGCCTATGGCGAGAGCAAGCAGATACCGCTGATCAACGGCGTTCCCGTCGGCGCCGGCGGCTTCGGCGGCATGAAATAATGAAGGGCAGTGCTCTTGGTGCATTAACCACGATCAAAGTGTTTATGCGCGGAGACTAAGGAGCAAGCGCATGCCTCGACACGACCCCACCATCGCCGCCACCGACGAGACCGCCTTCGGCAATATCGAGACCATCCTCCTCGAGCACCACGGCGATCGCGGCCCGGAAATGTTCTCCTTCGGGACAGCGGATTTTGATCGCGCCATGTTGATGGCGCATATATTTCATCGTCTGGTGCGGCGCCATTCCCTGAAACGGCGCATTGGCGGCACCAGCACTTAACGATGGAAGCAAAAGCGACATAGCACCTGATTCAGCCGTCTCGCTCGCTCCTGTGCGCGGGTGGAAAAATCAAGCAGCTCGTTCAAGGCGTCCATCGCCTTGGCGCCGAGCGCGGTTTCGACCCGCGCCTGGGCCTCGCGCCACAACGGCATGGCCTTTAGAAAGTCGCGCCGTCCGCGAGCGGTGATCTCGACGATCCGCACGCGGCCATCGGCCGGGTCGACCGCATCCCTGACCAAGCCTGGCTGCTGCAACGGCTTGAGCGTCCGGTTGAGCGTCGATGGGTCCGTCCCCAATAGTTCCGCCAGCGCCCCGATGGAGAGCCCGCTCGATCCCCCGAGACGGGCACCGTAGAGTTGCGCCAAGAGCCCGAACTGGTTGGCGGTCAGTCCGGCAGGCTCCGCCTCGGCCGCGGTACGCGGCGGCTTGCATCGGGCCCACAGTGCTGATATCTGTATATGCAGAGATATCTCGGCGCGCGCGTCAAACATCCCGATATCGCCGCTGAGATCGGCGACATTCGGGCGCTGTTCCCGCCGGCCAAGGCGCTGATCAGCATCGTCTGCCGGATGAACCGCGAAAACATCCGGACGCCGATGCGCTCGGTCGCCAATCTCGAATTTCACCACACGACCGACGAGATCAACGAGGTCACCCGGCGCATCGTCGCGGCTGGAGGCCGCCGGCATCCGCGCGATCACCGGCGGCGCCGGCGGCTTTCCGATGGTAGCCGATCGCTGGGGTGGCAAGCTCTGGATCATCTCCCACAAGCCGATCGCGGTTGCCGCCGGACTCGGCCGGATGGGCATCCACCGCAACGTGATCCATCCGAAATTCGGTAGTTTCATCCTGCTGGGAACGGTGGTCGTCGAGACCGGCATCGCCGCCTACGCGGCGCCGCTCGACTACAACCCCTGCCTCGAGTGCAAGCTGTGCGTTGCCGCCTGTCCGACCGGCGCCATCGGCCCCGACGGGCAGTTCAATTTCTCGGCCTGCTACACCCACAATTACCGCGAGTTCATGGGCGGCTTCAACGACTGGGTGGAGACGGTCGCCTCCAGCGGCAGCGCCGCGGCCTATCGCCGCAAGGTCTCCGGCCCCGAAACCGTCTCGATGTGGCAGAGCCTGTCGTTCGGCGCCAACTACAAGGCCGCCTATTGCCTGTCGGTATGCCCGGCGGGCGAGGACGTCATCGGGCCCTTCCTCACCGATCGCAAGCAGTTCGTCGACGATCTCGTGAAGCCGCTGCGCGACAAGGCGGAGACCGTCTACGTCGTGCCCGGCTCGGATGCCGAGGCGCATGTGGCCCGCCACTTTCCCAACAAGCGCAGCAAGCCGGTGGCCAACGGATTGACGCGGCAGACCTCGATCCGCAACTTCCTGCGCGGGTTGCCGCTGGTGTTCCAGCCGGGCCGCGCCGCAGGCCTCGATGCGACCTACTACTTTACGTTTACCGGACGCGAGCCGGCCGACGCTACCATCGTTATTCGTGACCGGACGATCCGCGTGACCGACGGCCATGTCGGCGCGCCCGATCTGCGGCTGGTCGCCGACAGCGACACCTGGCTGTGCTTCCTGCGCAAGGAAGCGGGCCTGCCCTGGGCGCTGCTGCGCCGGCGCATCCGCCTCAAGGGCTCGCCGCGGCTGCTCCTCGCCTTCGGCCGGTGCTTCCCGTCCTAGAGCAAGTTTCTGCTGGAAAGTTGCCGACGATAGCGTAGCCAAACTGAAACGGGGTGCCCTGTCATGGGTCCGTCACGAGCGAGGAACGGATGAACATGACGCTGCCGACGGACCCGTCGTCTCGGCGAAACTTCCCGCTCGTTGACAGCGCCTCTCAAACGCGAAATAACGCCACAAGCGGGCGGCTTCCGCGTGAAAGGAGCAACGTCCAATGCAATTCAGCATCTATTCCGAACTTCAGAGCTGGCCGGGCAAGACGCAGAAGCAGATCTATGAGGAGGCATTGGAGCAGGTCGTCAACGCCGACCGTCTCGGTTACGCGGCGTATGGGATCATCGAACACTTCTTCTTTGCGAAGTTCGGCGCGTCCCCGAACCCGTTCGCGTTCTTCGCGAAATGCTCGGAGCGGACGACGAAGATCAAATTCCGCACGCTCGTGCACGTGCTGCCGTACCACAATCCCACCGTGCTCGCCTCGCAGATCACGGAATTCGATCTACTTGCTGACGGCCGCTACGAGTTCGGCGTTGGGCGCGGGCACGCCTGGCTCGCGCTGAAGGCAGGCGTGCCCGTGGAGGAGACGCGCGCGCGGTACGACGAGTCGCTGCAGATTCTCCTCGACGCGCTCGATAACCCGCGCTTCTCGCATAAAGGCGTGTACTACAAGATCGAGGACTCGCACATAGTCCCGCGGCCGGCGCCCGATCGGAAGTTCCGCATCTTCCTCGGCGGCACAAGCGATTCGACTTACGAACTCGCTGGCGAGCGCGGCTACGCGATGGTCGTCCCGCCGCTGCTGCCGTACGAGGCGCTGCGCGGCCAGCTCGACATCTACCGTGAGGCCTGCGCGAAGCACGGCAAAGAGCCCGACATCGTTTGGATCCATGCGTGCCACCTCGACGAGGACCGCGACACGGCGAAACGTGAGGCAGAGCAGATGATGCGTGGCTTCTTGAAAGGGAACGCGTCGGTGCTGCTCGAGCACGCGGACGAGCTCGCGTCGAAGGACCGGCTCGAGGCGTCGGGCTACGGCTTCTACGCGTCGGGGATCATGGAGCAACTCTCCGACATGCCGTACAACGAGATGATCGAGAAGGACATCGTCTGGGTCGGGACGCCGCAGGACATCATCGAGCGGATTGACGCGGTGCGGGAGCTGTGCGCCGGGCTGACGGAAGTCGCGATCACGGTCAATCCCGGCGGCGTCGAGCACTGGAAGTCAATCAAGACGCAGGAGCTGTTCGCGGCCCAGGTAATGCCGCACTTCCGCGCGCGGCGGTAGGAGGCGGAGCGTACCCTCGTGTGACGCCTCGCCCGGCGTTCTCCATCCCCTACAGTACGGTGAGCGTCGCCGACGCTCGCGTGGACGTAAGGTGAGCGACTTCCTCAACCGTGCCTGCGGTGCGCAATGGTGTCTCGCTCGCCGTCGATGGCACCATGCGTGCGCTCGGCCTCGCCGATTCCGCATTGCGTCACTCGAACGTCTAGGTTGCGCCGATCGACAAGGCGCCGTGCGACAAGTTGTCAAATTGCGATACTGTGACGGCGCCACAAATTACCCCGCAACGACGAGGCGGAGGCCTATGTTGCAAGAGGAAGATCTGCTTGAAATAGCCGCGACCTATCGAGAGATGGCCGACAAGGTCCACGATCCGGGGCTGCGGCTCGAGTTTATCGAGCGAGCCGAACGATACGAGACGGTGCTGTGGGCCGTGAGGCGCAAGCCAAAGCCGACGGCGCAGCGCGGGTAAGCCGGTCTCGATCAATAGTCGAGGCACGCCCGTGTCCGCGAGGCGCTCGTGGATGAGCACACGATGCGTCGCGCCCGGAGAGGCGCGAAGCTCAGCGCGCACAAGATCAATCCGTCGTTAGACGAGCGCTGCGGCCCACTTGGCCGGTGTGAGGCCATAGGCGCGCTTGAACTGTCGTGACATGTGGCTCTGATCGGCAAAGCCGGCTTCCACCGCAGCCTCGGCGAGCGACAGGCCGGCCCTGATCATCCGGCGCGCCTGATCCAGCTGCCGCATGGTGCGGAAGCTGCTGGGGCTTGTGCCAAAGGCCGCGCGAAACTGGCGGGCCAGCGCCCAACGATCGAGGCCCGACACGCCTTCGAGCGTCTCGACGGAATGCCGGGTGGTCGGGTTGGCGACGATGAGATCGCGAACCCGCAGCAATGATGCCAGTCGGAGGGAGCTCTGTTTCCTGGTGCCGGCTCTCGCTGCGCGAGCGAGCAGATCCGCCACCGCGGCGACGATCTCGCTCCGCGCGACATCGTCGATCGGCTCTTCCAGCCGCCACAATGCCGGCGCAAGCGCGTCCTGAACAACGCTCTTGTCGACGATGGGGTCCGAAACGAAGGGAAGCGCCGTGCCGCCGAGCGCCTGTTGCACGAGCGACGGGTCGATATAGGCGATCTTGTAGCCGAAACCCGTGGCGGTGCCGGCGCCCCCGTCATGCAGTTCATCGGGATGAAGGACATGGCATTGACCGGGGAGGCAGTATCGTCGCGCGCCGCGGTAGCGGAAGGTTTGGACGCCGGACAGGGTGATACCGATCGCATAGGTGTCGTGGCGGTGCGGCGAGAACGCCTGGCCGACAAGCCGCGCTTCAAGACGCTCTATCCCGGTGCTGCCGCGGCCGATCCTGATGCGGTTTCCAGCACCGCGGAGGTCATCGAACGGGCCGTCGCACAAGCCTTCAAGACGGCGCTCGCCGCGCTGAGATAGCTTCCTGCCCATCTGTCCAAGTCTACAGGAAGTTTCTCCGATGGAGCAGGTCCCTGCGCTCGTGTCGCTGATCTCAACCTCTGTCATCGTGATGGGGAGCCCCGGCCCCTCGACCATGAGCGTGACGGCGGTCGGTGCGGCGTTCGGCTTTCGCCGGTCGCTCGCCTATCTGACCGGCATCATTCTGGGCACGATTGCGGTGCTCGTCGCCGCCGCGGCGGGTGTCGTTGCCGTGCTCGTCTCGCTGCCGCGGCTTGCCCCGGTCCTTGTCGCCGCCTCGGCCGGCTATATCGCCTATCTCGCGTTCAAGATCGCGACGGCGCCGCCGCTGTCGAGGCAGGATCCGGCAGCGAGCGCACCGTCATTCGCCGGCGGGTTCCTGCTCGGCGTGGCCAATCCGAAGGCCTATCTGGCGATCGCCGCCGTATTCGCGGGCACGACGCTTGCCGTCAGCTCCCGCGTGATCGAGGCGATGCTCAAGACGGCGGTGCTGACGATCATGATCGTTGTCATTCACCTGTGTTGGCTGACCGCCGGCGTCTCGCTTTCCCGCCTGCTGCAACATCCCGTCGGCTCGCGCATCGTCAACCTTCTGTTCGCCGCGATCTTGATCATCACCACCATCATCGCGATCGCCCACGACTGACGCGGCCTTCACCGGACGAACACTCCGCTGACACGGCAGCGATCGGGTTCACCTCCTTGGTCAATCATTCCCACGGCAGCTCGATGGAAGAGGCGATTGCCCCGCCTCAAGAGGGGAGGGGCTGCGATGTGCGAATGCGATCGTCACTTTGATCCGCGTCGCCCGAAGAGCATCCGCCGGAACAGCCGGTCTTTCCTGACGAATTGGTGGTAGAACGCGGCAAGCACGTGCAAGACGATGAAGCCGACCAGGATCGTCGCGAGAGAGCCGTGCGCCACGAAGCTCGGATAGATCATGAAGCTCGGCGGCAGTGGCGCGCCCGAGCCGCCGAACACGATCGCCGGGAGCCCGGCAACGATCGCCGTGGCGTAGCCGGTCGCCACCATCAAGAGGACCAGGACGTAAAACCCGTAATGGGCGATCGGCGCGATGCGATCCAGCAGGCGATAGCCTGTCGTCACCTCCGCCGGTCGCGTTGTCCGCAGCCGCACGATGAAGCGGATGCCCATCAAGACGAGAATCAGCATTCCGCCCGCCATGTGCAGCCGCAGAATGCCAAGCTTCCGCGGGTCGGAATTTTCCATCGCCGCGAGCCCGAAAAATCCCAGGCTCAACGCCGCGATGATCAGCACGGCAAGCAGCCAATGCAGCGTCACCAGCAGCGGATGATAGCGCGGCACCTGGATCATGGTCAGTCCAGCCCTGCGGCGACCCGCTCCAGCGCCGCGACGAACCGCTGCCAGCCATAGCCCGCGCCCTGGTAGTTGGCCGCGTCTTCGGGCCGGAAGCCCGACTGCTCCAGGCGCACGAGAACGCCGTTCTTCGTCGGCGTCAGCGTCCAGGTGACGACGGTCTTCAACCCCGCCGCCGCCTCCTCGCCCGACGCGTTCCAGCTGTAGGAGAGCCGCTTATAGGGCTCGACGACCAGGACTTGGCAGTCGGTCACGCCGTTCCAATGCGCCATGGGCGGGGCGCGGAACGTGAACCTGTGGCCCACCACCGGCTGGAAGTCGTTTTTCATCAGCCACGCCGCGATCAGCGGACCCTCCGTGAGCGCGCGCCAGATCTTTTCCGGCGGATGCGGCAGCTCGCGTTCGATGACGAGGGAAGGCGGGGCGGCGGCGGGATTGGTCATGGGTCCATCCTGTTCAAGACATCTTCGAGGCGATCGAACCGGTCGCGCCAGAAGGCGCCGTAGCGGCTCATCCAACCGATCAGCGGCGCCAGGGCCTGCGGCTGGGCGCTGTAATGGGTCTGGCGTCCCGCGCGCCGGTCGCGCACCAAGCCGGCGAGCTTGAGGACGCCCAGATGCTTCGACACCGCAGGCTGCGAGACACCCGAGCGGTCGGTCAGCGCCCGCACGGTCTGTTCGCCGTCGCGGCTCAGCCGTTCGAAGATCGCTCGACGGGTCGGATCGGCAAGGGTCTTGAAAAGACGATCGGGCGCGGCCGGCATGCCAGATCAATAACCCCACGGTTATGAATTAGTCAAGGCGGGAAATGCTGCCGACGGCGCGCTACGCTTGCACTCCGGATGAGGCGCTTCCGCCAGCGCATGGTGGCGCGACCGCGCTGATTACGCCGAGGAGACGCCGGCAGCGCGGCCGTGGCCCGCTCCGATTCCATCGTCCTTCCTTGTCGTCAAGGCGCAGACGGCGCATTCTGCCGCGGGCGGCCCGGCACCGTGGGAACGTCCGCTCAAAGGGAGGACACAATGACTTCACCGAGCAAGTTGGCGCATGTCGTTCTGCAGACCAACCAGATCGGGGCGATGCGGGACTGGTACTGCCAGGTCCTCGGCGCGCGCGTCATTCACGACAGCCCCGTCATTTCCTTCATCAGTTACGACGACGAGCACCACCGCATCGCCTTTCTCGACCCCGGTCCGCTCGGTGCGCGCGAGCCGGGGGCAGGAAGCCCGATCGCCGCCGGACGAGAGGCCGGCCTGCATCATGTCGCCTTCACTTATGCGACCCTCTCCGGTCTCGTCGACACCTACCTGCGTCTCAGAGAGATCGGCATCCGCCCGCATTGGTGCATCAATCACGGCCCGACCACGTCGATGTACTATTTCGACCCGGACAAGAACCAGATTGAGCTGCAGATCGACAATTTCGACACCGTCGACGAAGGCCGAGCCTTTATGGAGTCGCCCGCCTTTCGCAAGAATCCCATCGGGGTGAATTTCGACCCGGAGGACCTCGTCGCACGGTTTCGCGACGGCGTCCCGTTGCGCGACCTGGCACGCATCGATTGATGCGGAGCGCGGGCTCGGGAAACGCCCGGCGCAGGCATCATCGCGCTGCGCCAAATCTCCGTCGTCTGCGTGGCAGAAGCCGCGGACACGGCGCTAGCTGGCGAAATAAGACGCCGACGCCTGGTCCTTGGCGCGGCGCTCCAGCCGCTCCGCGCTCTCGCGGCACATGATCGCCAGCTCGCGAAAGCGTTGTGCCGTCATCGGGTCGGCAGTGGTGATCGCGCGGTTGCCGAACTCTGCCGCGCGGTCCCGTAGGTACTGCGCATGATCCATGGGAGCCTCTTCCCACCGTCTGACGTGCCATTGTCCAACACTACAGGATGTCGATGTCCGCAGGATGTCAACGGAACGCCATCGCTGGTGCGCAGACGCAGGAGGGAGCGGTGGCAGCGCCGCTCAGCGAGCCCGTGATGTCGGCGAACGCCGTCACGAGAGCCGTGCTAGGTCGACGAACGGCCGTCGCCATCACCAGTGCGACGAGCTGTCGCGGATGCCATTTCGTCGAGCTGATCCGCGAGCACGAGCATCTTGCGCTCCCGTTCAGCCTCTCTCGTCCTGGCAGCGAGGCGACGCAAATCAGCCGCTCGCACTTTCCATGCTCCTGGGTCGGTCATGGCGGTTCCTCTGGCGGTGGACCACAGACTAGCATGCCTCGATGCTAGGCGTCTTTCGCTTGTTCCGCGTGGATGGGGCAATCCTACGTTTCTGCCGCCCATGACCGTCCACTACCCCAGCGTCAGGCTGCCCCGCCAAGGTTTGACAGCAACAATGCGCCGATGCTGAGAGGCTTCGGCAAACGCCGGAGCGGGGCGACGTGGGACGCCTAAGGTTCAACCATGGACGCCATCACCGGCGCTCTGGCGCATGCGGCGATTGCCTTGTCCACGATCGCGAACTCGTCTCCCTCCGGAAACTCGACCCACAAGGCGACACTCGTGATCGACGTCGCCTTGCCCGGCCGCTTTAGTTGTCGCGACCTTACAGCGTTCGGTCGGCGTCCGACCGATGATCTTTCTGCGGCGCTCGTTTAGGCGCGATCAGCGCATCTGCCGTCATCTCGAATCCCGGCCCCACAACCCGGGCGACACGAAATCCGGCGCTCAAAAGTTCGCGCGCGTTGGTGAGTGCGGCATCCTTATCCGGAAAAGACATTGGCACGGTGAATGTCGTGCCGCTCTGGTCACATTCGATTTTGTACATGCGTGCCCCCGTGATTGAGATCGGTCGACAGTTGCAGAACGTGGCGCGGAGCGCAAACGCGATGCGCCAGCGTCCAAAGTCCACGAGAAGCTGCCCAGAAATTGCTTTTACAGCGGGACGGGTGACCCCATCTCGAAATCACCTTTGCGGCTCACCGTGATCGTAGCACGGCGAGACTGCCATCGCCGAGGCGCAAGATGCCGAGGTCCCCGTCACACGGAAGTTTTCGGTGGAAAACTCCGACGTGTGCGTTGCTATGCAGAAGGGTTGCGGGTAGCGTGATCGCCTTCATAAGGGGCGGCGCCTTTCGCCAGCGGCCCAAAAGGGGGTGCTGTGGACGCGAAGGCCTTTTGCTCCCCATCGGAGCGAAGCGGCTCCCCGCCTAAATCCCTCGACAGTTCCGCTTTCGTCGCAGACCCCAAGGCATAGGCGCGCCAAGTGGAGCAGCAGGCGGCGGCATCACAGGCTCCGTGGCGCGATGTCATCGACACGGCGCAATCCTACCCTCAGAGCTGGCTATGCTGACCTTTCACCATGCGTGCTCGCATCACCTGCGGATGTTTATCGAGGCCGCGAAACGCGGAGGGTGCTACGATCCGGAAAAGATGGACGAGGTGAGGCGAAAGACGCTCTCATGGCTGTCGGCCAGATTTCCGAGAACCGCATTGGACCACTTCAACTAGGAACTCTGCCTTGGCTGCATGCTGGCGGAGGCGCATTGTGTCGACGGTGGCGAGCTGGAGCGAGTCATCGTCGAGCTATCGAAGAGCGTCCTGACGCGCCCGTGTGACGGTCCATGCGCATTGACGCTTGTGGTCCAAGCGGTAGGGTGCCATCGCATGGCGCATGAGTGATCGACCTGCCTGATCGAATGTTTCAATCGGAGCCGGCGGAGTCTATCCGCCCGCTCATGTCCGGTGAAATCATCGCATGGCCACCAAGCCACCAATCGAGCGCGGACAGCGTTTCCGTGATGTTCAACCGAGCCGCTTCGGCGCCTTGGGGACCGAATGGATCGTAGACGCCGTATTCACGGGAAGCGACCGACGGCAACACGCACAGCTCGTCGGCGTCTCGGATTCCACGCAGCGAAAGACGCTCTCCGCAGATGTCCTGGCTGACGCTCGCCGTTTCCAGCGCCTGTAGCCGGAGCCGACAAGCCGTAGTGGGCAGAAGCCGATCGAGGTGCCCTGTTGCCGAGGACGGCGCGCCTGAATTGCGCATGTCCTCGCCACACGGCGATAGAGACGGTGCGGAATTCAGCGGCGCAGGTGGCGTTCAACCATCCGCTGCCGCTGGTCTCGCGCCACCCTGTCGCGACTTCCGCGACGCCGAGGCCGGGGTCGCCGCGGTCGATCGACGGGCCCTGCCCGAAAAAACGCTTGGGCCGCTTCAAACTTGGGCGGCGCTTTGCCCTTACTGCGGGTTGGCGAGCCATGCCCTATCCGGCGCCGTGGTAGCGACCCCCCGAGGTCGCGTCGCGTCCGACGCTTTTCCGAAAGGTCGAGTTGGCGTCTTTATTGCATGAGCGGGGCTGGAATGCCGGGGTAGCGATGATGGTTGCTCTGTTTTTCAGTTTCTGTTTTTCAACGGCGATGGCTTGCCATGAGCAACACGCTGGGGACTTCGCCAGCTTCGAGGAGTGTCAGGACGCCGCCAACAGAATGCAATTGGTGCAATTCAAGCAACCCATCTTCGACGAGCAGGGCGCCGTACTGACAGCCATCAGTTGCAGACTGATAAGGTGAACCATCAAATCTAATCGCAAATGGTGCGGGTGATGTCGCCCGGGTGAAGTGTGGTGCAGCGGGTTGATGGCTTCGGTTCAGGCCATTCCGTCAGCGGGTGGGCCAGCAAAGCGCGTTCGTAGACGCCACGCTGATTGACCAGATTTTCCCGGCATTGCGCGTAGGCGGAGCTGTCGACACTCACGCCGTACGATTTGCAGATGGCATCGTCGGCGGCATTGCGCCGCTTGATCCTGATCTGCAGCCGAATGCAGTCTTCATACTTTGCTTGCTGGTCGTCGTCTTGCCAGATCGCCGCGGCCTTGCCGCAAAAAGCTTCCTCCTCCTCCGAGAGGCCAATGGTGCTCGGCACGTAGCGAAGCACCACGGCATCCGGGGTGGCACGCCAATAGCCCGGCGGCGACGTATCCGCGTCTTTCTGGCCCGCCCATGCGGGGGCGCTCGCGAGCAGCGTGATCGCCGCGGCAGAGAATAGACGTGGCTTCATTAAAACCTCTGGTTTAGAGCCCAGTCACAGCAAAACACCCGGGATCGGGGGCAGTTCCCCGGGACTGGCAAATCACCGTAACGGCCTGATCTCGCCGGTCTTCAACCGGCTGAATACAGATCGTCCCACGCGCTACCGCAAAATCCTACCCATGTCCGCGATGCGGCTTTCGACGATTGGAGATTGGTTCGAGAACCCCGATGGATCCTCTTCCCACTCTAGTGACGCTAAGGCGCGGCGTCGTCCGCGTGCGTCGCTTCCCCTCCGCGGCCGCGGCGTCCGCTTGCCACGCGCAGACCGAGCGCCGCCGCCTCTTTGAGCGTTTCCACGATCGCTCGGCTCAGAACTCTCCTCCAGCTCTTTCCCACATAGGTCGCCTTGCTTCCGGCGGACAGATCGAGGCGGATCGCAATTCTGATCGTCGCATCAAACGCGGGGTCGCCGATGAGTTCCGGATACCGAGCGGCAACGACGCTCCTGACCCTCTTGGCCGCCGCTGGTGGTAGAACATCGGTCACGGGGTCGCTCCTTCAAAAACTCGACAGCGCCCACCACGCTCCGATCCCTATGGCCACATCGAGCGCAAGGGCGAGCCCGATCGCCAACAAGCGGCCGATCATGGCCGCATTGCTGCGTCGCTCCACCATCCAGCTTGAACGACTGACCTCTGACATCGCCGGTCTTCACGCTGTGCCTAGGGGCTAACGCCTGGAAAGCGCATCCGAGGCGACCGGAAGAACTAAATGGCTACCGGCCCATCGGTTACGAGACCGTGGAGCGTGTGGGCGGGAGAAGATGAACGCAATGCGCGAATAGCTGCCGAGGCGAGGCAACGTGGCTCGGGTTGACGCCGAGACCGTGACGGTCGGCGGCCGGATGACGGCGTTCAGCAGAGAACGCGAGCTTGATGTCCGTCGCCGGTCGCGGAGCTCAGCGGCCTTCGGCAAGCTCGGCTGTCGGTCCTTGCGTGACGCGCGGCGGAAGCTGCGCGGCACCCGCTGCGGCAAGCGTCGCCTGGTCCTGCTGCCGCGGGACGAGCCGCGGTCGATGATGCGCGAGGCCGGATCGGGAATACGCCCCGCAGATTTTCCCAAGCTCGTCCGCGAGGCGCGCGTAGTTTTCGGCTGCGGCCAGCACGCCCGATTTGGTATCGGGATCGGCAATCGTCTCGGCAAGGGCGCGCAGCTCTTGGATCCGCCCACGGAACTGACGGGCTCGCTCCAGCCACTCGCGGAGATCGTGCAGCGAGGGTTCCGCGGCGGACGGGCACGCGGATGATGACGGCGTTTGCATGATCGCCTCCGATAGGCCGCAACAAGCTCTGCCCCAACCACATCATGGTTTGCGGCACCGGCCTGTGACGCCGCTCACTGCGCGAGCAACCGTGAGCCGGTCGCATCAGGGCAGGAATTAAAGCGGCACAACACTTGATTGAGCCGTCCCTCTCGCCTCGGCGCTTGGGGCCGGGCTGCCCCTGGCGAGGGATCGACATGCGCTCGGCGTCGCCAATTAAGGATTGTGTTCCCGGAACTCGACATTGGCCAGCGCGATCAACGCGCCAGCCACGCCGGGTTGTTGATGCGCAGCGCATCCGCCGCGCTGCGCCGCAGGTGATCGAGCACGATGGCATCATCGCTCTTGATCGAGCCGTCGCGGATGCGCTCGGCGACGATCCGGTTTAGCTCGTCCAGCGAGCCGCGCGCGCCGGTGATGCTCTCCAGCCTGGCGATCTCGGCGGCATTCGCCGCCGGCCCGAGGCGCAGCTCGCGTTCGACGGTCGCCAGCATGTTGATCGCGACCTTGACGTTGAACCATTTGTCGTCGCTGAGCTCGGGCAGGATGGTTGCCTCGAGATAGTCGCGGATCACCGCGAGCATTTCCGCTGCCGTCGGCTGGCTCATCGGCATCGCATCAATCCTCCCCGGCGAGAAGCTGCAGGAAATCGTAAATCGGCTCTTCCATGCGCCGGCCGATGGCATGCTGCTCGACCGAGCGCTCGCCGCCCGGGCGGCGATGGGCGTAGCCCTTCATCAGGCACATGACCGCCCATTTGACGCTGCCGAAGATCTCCCAGAAGCGCACCGCCGACGGCACTACGGCGATGTCCGTGGCGCGTTCGTAGGCGGCAAAGAGATCCTCGCGCCGGCCGATGCCGCCGACCGGCGATGTGCCGCCGAAGCGCCAGGTCTTCACGCAGAGCCAGCCGAGATCCTCCATGGGATCGCCGAGATGGCTGACCTCCCAATCGATGACCGCAGCGATGCGATCGGCGCCGCAGATCAGATTGCCGATGCGGAAGTCGCCATGCACGACGGTGATGCGCTGCGCCTCCGGTGCGTGATCCCTGGCCCAGCGGAAGCCGAGATCGAGCGCTGGCAGCGGATGGTCGTAGGACAGAAAAACGCGGCGGTAGAGATCGACCTGCGCGGGCGCGTCGAAGCGCAGGAGAAACGGCACGGTCGCGCGATCGATGGCGTGGATGCCCGCCAAGATCTCGCCGCATTGCGCGGCGAAGCCCGCCCGCAGCGGCGCAAAGCCGGGCTCACGCAGGATGCGGCGCGCGATCGTCTCGCCGGGAACGAAGTCCATGATATAGCCGCCGCGATCGAACTCCTCGGTCAGGACGGCATGGATCGGCGGCGTCGGCACGCCGGCGCGCGCCGCCGCCCTCATCAAACCGGCATCGTTCTTGCCGATGACCCGCGGCAATTCCACCAACAGCTCACCCGCCGCGGCGGCGCGTTGAGCCGAGAGCTGCATGACCAGCGGTAAATCGCTGCCGCCGACCTTGGCGGTGAAGGCCCAGGTCGATTTGGTCGCGCCGCCAGTCAATCGGCGCAGCTCGCTGATGTCGCCGGGCGGCCCGATCAGGCGCGCAACCGCCGCCTGGAGTTTGCCGGCAAATTCCTCTCGTTCGTTCATTGCTCCGACGATAGGGCTCGCCTGCCGGCATTGGCCAGGGCAGATTTGCCCGGCTTCCGGGCGCGTGCTCTAATCGCCGGCAAGGAACCGGCGCAGGCAGCGGACCTACCATGGATTTCGAGATTCCGGCCGAGATTACCGCATATCTGGCAGAGCTCGATGCGTTCATCGAGCGCGAGATCAAGCCGCTGGAGCGGGAGAACGACAATATCCGCTTCTTCGATCATCGCCGCGAATGGGCGCGCACGGATTTCGACAACGGCGGCTTGCCGCGCCACGATTGGGAGGCCTTGCTCGGCGAAATGCGCCGGCGCGCCGACAAGGCCGGGCATTTCCGCTTTGCGCTCCCGAAGGAGTATGGCGGCAAGGACGGCTCCAATCTCGCCATGGCGGTCATCCGCGAGCATCTGGCCGCCAAGGGCCTCGGCCTGCACAACGACCTGCAGAACGAGAGCTCCATCGTCGGCAATCTGCCGACCGTGCTGATGTTCCGCGACTTCGGCACCCAGGCGCAGAAGCAGCAGTTCATCCCCGGCATTCTCGACGGCTCGATCAAAGTCGCCTTTGGCTTGACCGAGCCCGAGCACGGCTCGGATGCCACCTGGATGGAGACGCGCGCCGTGCCCGACGGCAATGGCTGGCGCATCAACGGCGCGAAGATGTGGAACACCGGCCTGCATGTCGCGACGCATGACTTCATCTTCGCCCGCAGCAGCGGCAGGGACGGCGACGCCAAGGGCATCAGCTGCTTCATCGTTCCCGTCGACAGCGAAGGCTTCAAGATCGAGGAATATCTCTGGACCTTCAACATGCCGACCGACCATCCGCGCATCTCGCTGACCAATGTGAGGATCCCGGGCGACGCCGTTCTCGGCGAGCCCGGGAACGGCCTGGCGCTGGCGCAGCATTTCGTGCATGAGAACCGTATCCGGCAGGCCGCATCCTCGCTCGGCGCGGCGCAGTATTGCATCGACGAAAGCGTGACCTATGCCAAGTCGCGCAAGCCCTTCGGCAAGCCGCTGGCGGTCAATCAGGCGATCCAGTTCCCGCTGGTCGAGCTGCATACCGAGGCGGCGATGCTGCGCAGCCTGATCCACAAGACCGCCTGGGAGATGGATCGGATGTCGAAGCCGGAGGTGGCGATCAAGCTCTCCGACAAGGTCTCCATGTGCAATTACCGGGCGAACCGTCTGGTCTGCGAAGCGGCCGACCGCGCCATGCAGGTGCATGGCGGCATCGGCTATTCCCGCCACAAGCCGTTCGAGCACATCTACCGCCACCACCGCCGCTATCGCATCACCGAAGGCTCCGAGGAGATTCAGATGCGCAAAGTCGCCGGCCACCTCTTCGGTTTCATGGGCGCGGGCAAAAGCGACTAGCTGGCTCCCGCGAGCGGGATTGCTGCGCCGGTTTTCGTTGACAGCCACAATCCGACACGACAGGCCACGAATTTGCCGCAGTGCTGTAGCCGCCCCGTCTCCGCGTAGGTGACAAAGTGCCGGCGAACGACATCGTGGAGGGCGTGATGCTGTATGTCGGCAACCGCGAGCCCCCGTTGGACGAAGTTCTCGACGATTCCATCGTGCGCCTCGTCATGGCGCGCGATGGGCTGGCGCCGGAGGACGTGCGGGCGCAGATCGAGGCTGCGCGGCGGCGGTTGCGCGAACGGCGACGATCGGCGGGAGCGCGCGCGCCCACCTAGCGCCGCCCACCAAACGCCCTACGCCATCCTGCCCGAGGGCGAACCGCTACGCGTGGAAGAGCGCAAAATAGAGCACGTAAAGCCAGCTGAAGATGCCGTCTACGATCGCCCAGAAGATCGAGTGATTGTTCGTGTACGAGATTGCCATCGCGAGCGCGGAGCCGAAGCTCGCGCCGTACTTCGCGCCCTCGATTCGGACGTTGTATCCTCCGCGCATAAGTGCTCCCTCTCTCTACGCCCACGGGCCAGATCCCTACGCATACTACACCAACCCTTCTTGGCCGGCCGGCTGCTGCGACAGCTCCTCGCGCAAGGCGGCGGCCGCTGTCCTTAGCCGCTGGTCGAGGGCGTCTATGCGCTGCGTCAGTCGGGCAAGCCCTTGCGCGATGTCGTCTCGCAGCGCGTGGCGTTCTGCGGCGCTCACGACCAGCTGCGATCGGACGCTCGACAGCTTCGCGTCGGTCTCCTGATCAAGGTGGCGCTGAAGGTCTTTGACAATGAGCCCGGTGCGATCCGCGATCTCTTCGGTGATCATGCGTCTCAACTCGTCGATCTCGCGGCGCATGACCGAGGCCGCGGTGACAAACTCAGCCCTTATGTCGCCCAGCGCTGCAAGTTCCGCCTGCACGGCTTGCTGAATGCTCGGCCGAAGGGCATCGATGAGCATCTTCCTGATGTCGCTTTCAGAGGACATGGCCGTTCCCTCCACCGCTGCTCCGATGAGGGCTGGACCGATACTCGCGGAAGGACCGTCTCAAAGCTGTCTCCAAATTCCAGTTCCGGTATAACAGGCGGCACGAGCTTAGCGCGCGGTCGCCTTGCGCAGCCAGTCTGCGATCTTGTCCTGAACCGCCGAGTAGACCGCCTCTTGGTCCATGCCGGTGCGCTTCGGTACCTTGAAGGAGTGGTCGCCGGTCTCGACGACATAGAGTTCCGTTGCCGTCGACAGCGACGCCATCACCGGACGCAGTTCGTCGGGCGTTCCGAAGGCGTCGCGCGCGCCTTGCACGAACAGCATCGGCGCAGCGATCTTCGGCAGATGCTTGATGCGGAGCTGCGATGGTTTGCCCGGCGGATGGAGCGGATACCCCAACAGCACCACTCCCGCAAGATCCCTGTCGGAAGCGGCTACCTGCGAGGCGATCCGGCCGCCCATCGACTTGCCGCCGATCGCCAGCGCGGAGCGGCCAAGCCTCTGGTCGTGGCGCACCGTGTCGATGACGGCGCGATAGCACGCTTCAAGCCGGTCGTTGGGATCGGGTAGGCGCCGGCCCGCCTCCGTATAGGGAAAATTGAACGTCCCGACATCGATGCCGCGTGCTGCCAATGCTTCGGCAAAGTTCACCATGAAAGCGCTGTGCTGCCCGGCGCCGGCTCCGTGACCGAGGATCATCGTGATCGATGCGCGAGGGCGCGCGGTGGCCAAATAGGCGATGGCCGTCACGTCACGTCCCGGCCCGATCGGCACCCTCGGCATCTCGTATCGCGTGAAAGGACCGCTCTCCACCCAAAGCCTCCGCCCCGGCGACGTGGTCGAGGGGACTATTCCAGGAGATGCTCCCGAAAGAAAGCGGCGATCTCGTCAAACACTTCCTTGGTCTCCGGCGCGGTGTCGTTGAAGAGGTAGTGCGCGTGAGCTTGGCCTTCATAGACCTGCAAGCTCGCCTCGACGCCGGCTCGGCGAAGCTTGCGATGGACGCGCACCGTATTGCTCAGCAAGAGGTCGCGCGTGCCGCTTGTCAGGATCGCGGGCGGAAAGCCACGCAGGTCTCCGTAGATGGGTGACAGGAGCGGATCGCCGAGATCGTGGCCGTTCGCATAAAACCTCGCGCCGGCATCGCAAAAGCCGTCGCGCGATACCAGCACGTTGTCGAGCATTTCATTCGTATAGAACGTGTCGCCGGTCTTTGTCGTGTCCGACATCGGCGTGCCCGGCGCGATGGCTGCAGGGAGGGGCAGCCCTTCCTGCTTCGCTCTCAAGATCAACGCAAGCGTCAAGGCTCCGCCAGCCGAGGTGCCGAAGACCGCCATTTTCTTCGGGTCGGCCATCTTCAATGCCGCTTTCCACGCGGTCACCGCATCGTCCAGAGCCGCTGGAAAATAGGCTTCCGGCGGCATCCGATAGTCAACCGATATCACCTTGAAGCGACCGAACCCCGCCATGTAGATCGCTTCCGGTAGCCCGGCCTCGCCGGGATTCAGGACATAGCAGCCGCCGTGAAAATGGATGAGCAATCGATGGCGATTCTCGGGCGCGATGGTTTCCGGAGTAACGGTAAAGGCGCGGACCCCGTCGAGCAGCGTCTTTTCGACGCTGACGCGCAGCCTGTCGCGAATGCCGGGGAGGTTACCAGTCGCAACCGCCGCGAAGGCATCAACGACCGATTTCCACTCCGCGCTCGTCTTCGGTCGACTGTCCCAGTTGGGGCGCAACGGTGCGCCGATGATCTTCTGCATCTCGGGGCTGACCGTCGCAGGCACCGGCACGATGCCAGCGGGAACCTCCCGGGCGTTCGAGCCGGTCGTGGGTGCCGCAGGCGGCGACAGGCCGGCCGGTGAGCGCGCGTTCATGGAAACCTCGCTGTGTCGGCGATCCGAGACAGCGGCATCATACCGCAGGTCGCGGCCCGCTAGGTATTTCGGGTATGGTTCGCTCGATCGACCCGAGGAGGCCACCGCATGCAGGACTTCGTAGCGATCGTGCTGATTTGCCAGATGTCATTGCCACAGGATGCGTGCACGGAGGCGACGGCGCGCGATGTCATGTCGATCCAGGTTGATTCCGAGCTCGGCTGCATCAGCGGTTGGCAAGATATCGTCGCGCGATCCGCATTCGCCGACGATGTTGGCAAGAGCGCCTACGTCAAGACCATGTGCCGCCGCGCGGAGGTCGGTCGCAAGGGTCAACCCACGCCTGACAAGTCGAGCGATCGTTGAGATACCTCGGGCGAGCTTGTCTATGCCGACGGACCCCATCAGGCAGCCTGGAAACGCTCGCTACTGTCTGACGCCGCCCCGCAATTGAAGGGACGTAGTACTTAAACTCCATGGGATTAGGACCACCGGCCCGCGCCTGTCGTGCTAGACCAATGAAGAGACTGGCGGACCCGACACGATTCGAACGTGCGACCTCTGCCTTCGGAGGGCAGCGCTCTATCCAGCTGAGCTACGGGTCCCCAAGCCGCGGACCTTAAGGCAAACACCCCGTTCCACGCAAGCGAGGCACGGGCCCCCCGCGGGCGACCGCCGCCCGGAAGTTGCACCCCTCCATGCACAAGGTTACTCGGCGTTAAGCATCGCCCGGTATAGAATCGCGGGAACGACGCCGCTCCCGGTTGAAGTGCCGCCCGATGTCCCTTGCCCCGCGCCTTGTCCTTGCTGCTGTAGCCCTCCTCGCCCTGCCGCTGCCGCCGGCCGCGGCCTCGGGCGACCATGTCGGCAATGCCTGGAGCCGCGTCGCGACGCCGCTGCCGGGGCCGGCGGAGGTCATTGGCGGTGTCGCCCATGGCTGCATCGCCGGCGCCCAGGAGCTGCCGCCGGACGGGGCGGGCTACGAGGCGATCCGCCTCTCGCGCCACCGCAATTTCGGCCATCCCGATCTCGTCGCCTATGTCCAGCGGCTGGGCCAGCGCGCCCAGGCGGCGGGGCTGCCGGTGTTCTATATCGGCGACATGGCGCAGCCGCGCGGCGGGCCGCTGCCCTTCGGCCATGCCAGCCATCAGACCGGCATCGATGTCGATGTCTGGTTCAACCTCGCGCCCAAGCCCTACCTGCCGCCGGCGCAGCGCGAGGAGGTCGACCTACCCTCGATGCTGCTCGCCAATTACCACGAGATCGACACCCGGCGCTTCGGCGATAAGCAGGTGGAGCTGCTACGCCTTGCCGCCACCGACCCCGCGGTCGACCGCATCTTCGTCAACGCCGTGATCAAAGAGGCGCTCTGCCACAGCGTCATCGGCAGCACGCCCGACGAGCGCGCCTGGCTCGAGCGCATCCGCCCCTGGTACGGGCATGACGAACATTTCCATGTGCGGCTGCGCTGCCCCGCGGGCTCGCCCGATTGCGAGGAGCAACGCCCGGTGCCGGAAGGCGATGGCTGCGGCGCCGAGCTCGCCGCCTGGCTGCGCCATCTGCCGCCGCCGCCGCCGGAGAATTCGCCGGCGCGCAACCCGGTGCTGCCCGCCGCCTGCCACGCCGTGCTCGGCGCCCGCTGAGAAAAAGCTGACCGGCACGGCGCGGGCTTTCGTGCCCCCGATAAAGTCCGGGGCACTGCCGCCCGCCAAGCCGGCGCCTCAGCTGTCCCGGCTCTCCCAGAACAGCACCGCGGCAAAGCCGAGCCAGCCGATGACCACCAGCGCCAGATAGGCTTCTTCACCCATCGTCATGAGCGTTCTCCCCGGGAAGGGCTCCCAGGGGTTGAGATCACCCGATCGGCGGCGTTACGCGTTGATCTGGATCAAGGCGCGCGGGATCAGGGCGCCGCCGCCTGCCGCCTCATCCCGGCCGGCTGATCGCCGACGCCGCCGGCGAACAGCACCGCGCTCGCCCGCTGATCCGCCCCCGAGGGCAGCGGCGCCGCGTGATCGCCGATCCAGCTCTCGACGTCGCGCCAGACCAGCGGGCCTTCGAGATCGCGCAGCAGCATGTGATAGCCTGCTTCATACCAGGCGATGCGCCGCGTGCGCCGCTCAGGAAACGGCAGCGCCTCGATGAAGCGCTCGGTCGGCTCGCGTGGCACCAGCTCGTCGCGGTCGCCATAGAGCATCAGCATCGGCACTGTCACGTCCGGCGCCGAGGCCAGCGCGGTGTCCATGAGGTCGACCAGCCCCTTGACCGCCGCCACCCGCGTTTCCTTGATCACCAGCGGGTCGCGCGACAGCTCGCGCAGCATCGCGATGTTGTCCGACGGCATGATGTTGAGGCCGCGCCCGGTCAGCGTCATGTCGGGAAAGAAGGTGTCGCCGGTCCACAGCGCCGTGCGCTCGAACACGTTCATCGTCGCGCGGCCCCACACCGCCGGCGCCGCCAGGATGAGGCCGTCGCAGGCAGGACGCGGCGCGCCCGCGCCGCCGCTCGCCGCTGCCGCCACCACCGCGCCGCCCATGCTCTCGCCGAGGCAATAGAGCGGCGTTCCGGGATAGCGCGCCTTGAGCAGCCGGCTCGCCGTGGCGAGATCGTCTGCCAGCTGCTGTGTCCCGGGCCAGCGCCCGCGCAGCGGCGCCTCGCCGAAGCCCCGCTGGTCATAGGCATAGGTGGCGATGCCGTCCTTGGCCCAGACCGCCGCCGGCGCGGCGAACGCGTTGGAGTAATCGTTGAAGCCGTGGAGGCCCAGGATCACCGCGCGCGGCCTGTCCTCCGGCAGCCAGGCGCGGAGCGGCAGGCGCGCGCCGTCGCCGGCGATCAGTACGGTGTCGGCGAGCGCCGGCGCCGCGGGCGGCCCCGCCGGCGGCGCCGCGTCGCTTGCCGTGGCCAGCGCGGCGAGATGACCCGTCCCCTGACCGGCGCAACCGGCAAGCAGCAACGCCAGGACAAATGCAAATTTAGGCATCACGGCACTTTGCCCTTGCTGCGGGTCAAGCGCAAGAAGACCTCTTCGAGGTCGGTTTCCTCGGTGGCGAGGTCGCGGATGGTGAGCCCCGTCGCGCGGATCGCCGCCAGCACCGGGTCGAGCCGCGTGCGGCTCGGCCCGTAGCGGTAGAGCAGCCGGTCCGGCGCGATCAGCGCCAGGCCGAGCGCGCTCAGCGCCGGCGGCAGGCTCGCCACCGGCTCAACCAGCGCGATGGTCAGCGTCTTGTCGTCGACCTGCTGCACCAGCGCCGCGGTGGTGTCGCAGGCGATCAGCCGGCCGTGGTTGATGATGGCGATGCGGTCGCAAAGCTCCTCGGCCTCGTCGAGGTAATGCGTGGTCAGCAGGATCGTCGTGCCGGCGGCGTTCATCGCCTGCACCAGGGTCCAGAGCTGCCGGCGCAGCTCGACATCGACGCCGGCGGTGGGCTCGTCCAGCACCAGCACCGGCGGCGAATGCACCATCGCCTTCGCCACCATCAGCCGGCGCCGCATGCCGCCGGAGAGCGTGCGCGCATAGGAATCCGCCTTGTCGGCAAGGCCGAGCAGCCCCAGGATCTCCGTCGTGCGCCGCTCGGCGCGCGGCACGCCGTACATGCCGGCCTGCACCTCGAGCATCTCGCGCGGTGTGAAGAAGGCGTCGATGTTGAGCTCCTGCGGCACGACGCCGATCGCGGCGCGCGCGTGGCGCGGGTCGGCGTCGATGTCGATGCCCCAGACCGAGGCGTGGCCGGCGCTCTTCACCACCAGCCCGGCGAGGATGTTGATCAGCGTCGACTTGCCGGCGCCGTTGGGGCCGAGCAGCCCGAAGATCGAGCCGCGCGGAATCGCGAGGTCGATGGCGTCGAGCGCGGTCGTCGCCTTCATCCGCCCGGCGCCGCGATAGGTCTTGGTGAGCCCGCGCAGCTCCACCGCATAGGCCGGCATCTCCGCCGCGGCGGGTGGCGGCGCGGCAGCGGCGGCGATCGGCTTGGGCTTGGCGAGCGTCGTCATTGATTGTCCCGCGGCAATCCGTATCATCCGCGCCTCGGCCGGGTCAACCAGCCGGCTGCCGGCTTGCCGTCCGTCGCGACGCCCGCACTCTGGTCCTGCGGCCCGGCGCTCCCATATCACCGGGGATCAAGCACCATGAACCCTTTCGAAATCATTGAGGTGGACGGCGCCGTGGCGGCGTGCAACGGCGGCGGCGGCCCGCTTGGCCACCCCCGCGTCTATCTCAATCTCGGCAGCGCCGGCAAGGTCGAATGCCCCTATTGCTCGCGGCTCTTCGTGGCGCGCGGCACGGCGGCCGAGCATGGGTCCCTGCCGCGGACCCCCGGTGCGTCCCCGCCGTGAGCGCTGCGCTGCGGCATGTCTATCTCATCGACGGCTCCGGCTACATCTTCCGTGCCTATCACGCGCTGCCGCCGCTGACCCGCGCCGACGGCACGCCGGTCGGCGCGGTGCTGGGCTATTGCAACATCCTCTTCAAGCTGCTGCAGGAGACCGACGCCGACCACCTCGCCGTCGTCTTCGACAGCGCGCGCGTGAGCTTCCGCAACAAGCTCTACGACCAGTACAAGGCGCATCGCCCGGACCCGCCGGACGATCTCGTGCCGCAGTTCCAGCTGGTGCGCGAGGCGACCGACGCCTTCAACGTCGCGCGCATCGAGCGGGCGGATTACGAGGCCGACGATCTCATCGCCGCCTATGCCCGCGCCTTCGCGGCGGCGGGCGCGGTGGTGACCATCGTCTCCTCCGACAAGGATCTGATGCAGCTCGTCGACGACAAGATCGGCATGCTCGACCCGATCAAGCAGAAGCCGATCGGCGCCGCCGAGGTGCGCGAGAAATTCGGCGTCGGCCCCGACAAGGTGGTCGACGTCCAGGCGCTGTGCGGCGACAGCGTCGACAACGTGCCGGGCGTGCCCGGCATCGGCGTCAAGACCGCCGCCGAGCTCATCAACGCCTATGGCGATCTGGAGACTCTCCTGGCGCATGCCGGCGAGATCAAGCAGCCCAAGCGCCGCCAGTCGCTGATCGATTTCGCCGCGCAGGCGCGGTTGTCCAAGCGCCTGGTGCAGCTCGACGCCGATGCTCCCTTGACCCTGCCGCTCGACGCGCTGGCGGTGCAGCAGCCCGATCGCGAGAAGCTCGGCGCCTTCCTGCGCCAGAACGGCTTCAAGAACCTGCTGGCGCGCGTCGAGACCCGGCTCGGCAAGGGCAACGGCGCCGCCGCGGCGCCGGCGGAGAGCGCGCCCGCGCCGGCGCCGGTCGAGCCCATGGCGCCGCCGCCGCCGCCGGAGCTGGCGCAGGTCGAGCGCCGCTACGCGCTGGTGCAGGATGTCGCCGAGCTCGATAGCTGGATCGCCGCCGCCACCGCCAAGGGCATCGTCGCCATCGACACCGAGACCACCTCGCTCAACCCCGCCCATGCCGAGCTCGTCGGCATCTCCCTGGCGCTCGAGCCGGGCGAGGCCTGCTACATCCCGCTCGCGCATCGCGCCAACGGCGCGGGCGAGCTCGATCTCGCCGCCGTGGCGCCGGCGGAGCCGCTGAAGCAGATCCCGCTGGAGCTGGCGCTGCAGCGCCTGAAGCCGCTGCTCGAGGATGACGGCGTGCTCAAGGTCGGGCATGACGTCAAAGCCGATGTCGAGCTGCTGGCGGAGCACGGCATCTCCGTGGCGCCGGTCGACGACACCATGCTGATCTCCTTCGTGCTCGAGGGCGGCTTGCACGGCCACGGGCTCGACGAGCTCGCCGACCTGCATTTCGGCCACGCCACCATCAAGTACAAGGACGTCGCCGGCAGCGGCAAGGGCCATATCGGCTTCGCCGCGGTGCCGCTGGAGAAGGCGCGCGATTACGCCGCCGAGGACGCCGACATCACCTTGCGCTTGCATCGCCTGCTGAAGCCGCGGCTGCTGGCGGAGCATCGGCTCGCGTTCTACGAGACCATCGAGCGGCCGCTGGTGCGCGTGGTTTCCGAGATGGAACGCGCCGGCATCCGCGTCGACCGCGCCGAGCTCAACCGCCTGTCGCAGGATTTCGCGACGCGGCTCGCCGAGCTCGAGCAGGAGATCTTCAAGCTCGCCGGCCATCCCTTCAACATCGGCTCGCCCAAGCAGCTCGGCGAGGTGCTGTTCGACGAGCTCGCGCTGGGCGGCGGGCGCAAGAACAAGACCGGCGCTTACGGCACCGACGCCGCCGTGCTGGAGCAACTCGCGCTGACCCACGATCTGCCGGCGCGCGTGCTCGACTGGCGCCAGCTCGCCAAGCTTAAAAGCACCTATGCCGACGCGCTGGTCGAGGAGATCAATCCCAAGACCGGCCGCGTCCACACCTCGTTCTCGCTGGCGGGCGCGATCACCGGCAGGCTGTCCTCGACCGAGCCCAATCTGCAGAACATCCCGATCCGCACCGAGGAGGGCCGCAAGATCCGCCGCGCCTTCGTCGCCGAGCCCGGACATGTGCTGCTCTCCGCCGATTACAGCCAGATCGAGCTGCGGCTCGCAGCCCATATGGCCGATGTCGGCCCGCTCAAGGAGGCCTTCCGCGCCGGCGCCGACATCCACGCGCTCACCGCAAGCGAGGTCTTCGGCGTGCCGATGGCGGAGATGACCGGCGAGATCCGGCGGCGCGCCAAGGCGATCAATTTCGGCATCCTCTACGGCATGAGCGCCTTCGGCCTGGCGCAGCGCATCCAGGTGCCGCAAGCCGAGGCGGCCGAGTTCATCAAGGCGTATTTCGCGCGCTTCCCCGGCATCCGCGCCTATATGGAGCGCGCCAAGGCCGAATGCCGCGAGAAGGGCTATGTCGAGACCCTGTTCGGCCGGCGCTGCCATCTGCCCGGCATCAGGGACAGCAATGCGGCGCGGCGCGGCTATGCCGAGCGCGAGGCGATCAACGCGCCGCTGCAAGGTACCGCCGCCGACATCATCAAGCGCGCCATGGCCCGCATCCCCGCGGCGCTGGCTGAGGCGGGGTTGGCGGCGCGCATGCTGCTGCAGGTCCATGACGAACTGGTCTTCGAGGCGCCCGAGAGCGAGGCCGCGGCGACCGCCGCCGTGGTGAAGGACATCATGGAGCACGCCTGCGCCCCGGTGCTCGAGCTCTCGGTACCGCTCATCGTCGATACCGGCATGGCGACCAACTGGGAAGAGGCGCATTGAGCGCCGCTGGCCGGCTCAGAGCAGCGCGACCATCCCCGCGACGACGCCGAAGCCCGCGGTCAGCGCCATCACCGCGCCGACGATCCAGGCATAGGTGCCTTTGAGCCGCCACGCCTCCGGCAGCGCTTTCCGCGCCAGCAGAAAGAGAAATCCCAGCACGATCGGCAGCAGCAGCGCGTTCAGCACCTGCACGCCGATGCTGAGCCGCACCAGATCGACGCCCGAGGCGACCAGCGCCGCCGCCGCCGCGAGGCAGAAGGCGAAGATGCCGTAGAACCACGGCGCCTCGCGCGGGTGATGCTCGAGCGAGCGCTTGAAGCCCGCGACCTCGCCGACGCCCCAGGCGGCGGTGAGCGAGACGACGATGGCGGCGACCAGCGCCGCGCCGCTCATGCCGGCGGCGAAGACGAGGCGGCCGAGCCGCGCGCCGAGGAACGGCGTCAGCGCGTCGGAGATCTGCTGCACCGTGTCGAGCGCCGCGTCGGGCCGGGCGCGGCCGATGGTGGCGGCAACCGCGACCAGCACCGCCGCCATGATCAGCTGCGTCAGCACCGCGCCCGCCGCGGTCTCGGCGCGCGCGATCGGCAGATGCGCCGGGCCCAGCCCTTTCTCCACCACCGCCGATTGCTGATAGAAGATCATCCACGGCATGATCACCGCGCCGATATTGGCGGTGACGAGATAGAGATAGGCGCGGTTGCCGAGCGGCAGCTGCGTCAGCCCCGCCAGCATCTGCGCCGGCTCCGGATGCGCCGCCCAGGCGACGCCGATGAAGGCGAGCTCGAACAATCCCAGCGACACCGCCACGCCCTCGACCGAGCGGTAGGACCCGGTCAGCGCCACCAGGATGATGGCGCCGGCGGCGAGGCTGGCGCTGATGGAGGCGGGGACGCCGAACAGCAGCCCCACCCCCGCCAGCCCCGACAGCTCCGTGATCAGCGCGCCGATGCAGGCGACCGCCAGCGTCGAGACCGAGAGCCAGGCCCAGAAGCGGCCGAAATGCTGTGCGATCAGCTCGCCATGGCCGCGCCGGGTGACGATCCCGAGCCGCACCGTAAGTTCCTGAACCATATAGAGGATCGGTATCAGCAGCAACTGCATCAGCAGCAGCCGGTAGCCCCATTGCGCGCCGCTCTGCGCCGCGGTGATGATGCTGCCGGCGTCGGTATCCGCGAGCATGACGATAAGGCCCGGCCCGAGTGCCGCGAACCAGGCAAGCTTATGCAGCGGCGGGCGGCGAAGGGCGAGATCGGACACGGGGGAAGGGGCCCAAAATTAAGAACGACTCGCAATTGCTAGCAAGAACGACCGCCGCCGTCCACTGGTTCATGGGATGGGATCAGGCCAGCCGGATGAGGCGCTTGCCCAGATTCTCGCCGCGATAGAGGCCGGCGATGGCGTCGGGCGCCGCGTCGAGCCCGTCGAGCAGGTCCTCGCGATAGCGCAGGCTGCCGGCGCGCACCCATTGCGCCAGCTGCGTCACCGCCTCCTGGGTGCGGCTCTCGTAATCGAAGACGAGGAAGCCTTCCATCCGCGCGCTCTTGACCAGGAGATGGCGCTCGACCCGCGGGCCCTCGGGCCAGGGCTCCCAGTTCGACAGCGACGCCGTGCCGCAGATGACGATGCGCGCGCGCTTGTTGATCCGGCGCAGCACCGCGTCGCTGATGCGGCCCGAGGTGTTGTCGAAATAGACGTCGATGCCGGACGGGCACGCCTCGGCCAGCGCCGCGTCGAGATCCGCTGCGGCCTTGTAGTCGATGGCGGCGTCATAGCCGAATTCCTCGCGGCAGAGCCGCACCTTCTCGGGCCCGCCGGCGATGCCGACGGCGCGGCAGCCTTTAAGCTTGGCGATCTGCCCCACCGCCGAGCCCACCGCGCCCGCCGCGGTCGACACCACCACGGTCTCGCGCGGCTTGGGCTCACCTACCTCGAGCAGGCCGAAATAGGCGGTGACGCCGTTCATGCCGAGCACGCCCAGCGCCGCCGACAGCGGAATGTCCTTCTCCTCGACCCGGCGGATGATGCCGGTGCCGTCGGACAGCGCATATTCCTGCCAGCCGAGCCAGCCCACCACCTGCTCGCCGACGCGGTAGTCGGGATGGCGCGAGGCGACGATCTCACCGACATCGCGCGCGCGCATGACCTCGCCGATGCCGACCGGCTTCGAATAATTGGCGACGGCGTTGACCCAGCCGCGCATCGCGGGATCGACCGAGAGGTAGCGGTTCTTCACCACGAACTGCCCCGCGCCGGGCTCCGGCAGCGGCGTCGCCACGATCTCGAAATGCTCGGCCTGCGGAATCCCCGCCGGGCGCGCGCGCAACAGCACCTGCCGATTGAGCCTGGCCGCCATGGCTGCTCCTAAAGCTCCTTCAGAAACTCGATCAACAGCGCGTTTACCTTTTCCGGCGCTTCCTGCTGCACCCAATGGCCGGCGCCGTCGATGAGCACGCTGCGCTTCAGCCCCGGCAGCACCGGCTTCATCTCGTCGAAGCCGACGCGCATGCCGGGCATGCGGATGACGCCGTCGCGCGTGCCGGCGATGAACAGCGAGGGCTGCGCGATCGGCGCGCCGGCAAAGGGCGCCATCAGCTCCCAATTGCGATGCAGGTTGCGGTACCAGTTGAAGCCGCCGCGAAAGCCGCTGGCGCTGAACGCCTTGGCGTATTCCGCCAGATCGTCCGCGCTCAGCCAGGGCAGCGGCATCTCGGTGTCGAGCGTGGTGTCGAGCAGGCCCTTGCCCGGCGGCACAAAGGGGCGCCACGCCTTGCCCGGCGGCAGGCTGCCCGAGGCGGAGTAATAGACTTGGCGCAGCGCCCGCGTCACGTCGCGCTCGAACTCCGCCTCGGCGATCCCCGGCTGCTGGAAATACATCATGTAGATGGTTTCCATGCCGGCGAGCTTGAACGCGTCGATGGCGCTGATCTTGCCGCGCGGCCGATAAGGCACGCTCAACCCCGCCACGGCGCGGAAGCGGTCGGGCCGCATCAGCGCCGAATGCCAGGCCGCGGGCGCGCCCCAATCATGACCGATGATCACCGCGTCCCTAAGCTCGAGCGCATCGAGCAGCCCGACCATGTCGCCGACGATGTGGAGCTGGGTATAGGCCTCGATCGGCTCGGGCCGGCCGCTGCTGCCGTAGCCGCGCATGTCCGGCGCCAGCACGCGGAAGCCCGCCGCGGCGAGCGCTGGGATCTGGTGGCGCCAGGAATACCAGGTCTCGGGCCAGCCATGGCACAGCAGCACCGCAGGCCCCGCGCCTGCCTCCGCGACATGCAGCCGGACGCCGTTGGTCTCGATGAAGCGATGCGAGATCATGGACGGAAGCCCTCAGTTGTCAGTGATCAGTTATCAGCCCGGTGCGGCCGACTGACAACTGATAACTGACCGCTGACGACTTCTACGTCACGCCATCGCGTGGATGCCCGCCGCCCTTACCTCGCTGCCGACATAGGGCTCGAACTTCTTGAAGTTCGCCTCGAAGCGCTTGGTGAGCTCGCGCGCGGTCTCGTCATAGGCGGTCTTGTCGGACCAGGTGCTGCGTGCGTTCAGCACCTCCGCCGGCACGTCGCCGCAGCGCTCCGGCACGAAGAGGCCGAAGTAGGGCTCCTGCCGCACCGGCGCATCCTTGAGCGTGCCGGCGAGCGCGGCGCGCACCAGCGCGCGCGTGTGCTGGATCTTCATGCGGCTGCCGACGCCATAGGCGCCGCCCGACCAGCCGGTATTGACCAGCCAGCATTGCGCCTTGTGCTCTCGGATGCGCTCGCCCAGCATCTTGGCATAGACCGAGGGATGGCGCGGCATGAACGGCGCGCCGAAGCAGGTGGAGAAGGTCGCCTGCGGCGCGTTGCCGAGGCCTTTCTCGGTGCCGGCGACCCGGGCGGTATAGCCCGAGAGGAAATGATACATCGCCTGGTCCGGCGTCAGCCGCGCGATCGGCGGCAGCACGCCGAAGGCATCCGCGGTCAGCATGATGACGTTGTCGGGATGCGGCGCGATGCCGGTGGCGCTGACATTGGGGATGAAGTCGAGCGGATAGCAGGCGCGCGTGTTCTCGGTGAGGCTGCCATCGGCGAGGTCGGGGATGCGCGTGGCGGGATCGAGGACGACATTCTCCAGCACCGTGCCGAAGCGGTGCACGGTGGCGTAGATCTCGGGCTCGGCCTCGGCCGAGAGGTTGATCACCTTGGCGTAGCAGCCGCCCTCGAAGTTGAAGAGGCCCTTATGGCTCCAGCCATGCTCGTCATCGCCGATCAGCATGCGCGCGCCGTCGGCCGAAAGCGTCGTCTTGCCGGTACCGCTGAGGCCGAAGAAGATGGCGCTGTCGCCCTTGGCGCCGACATTGGCCGAGCAATGCATCGGCAGCACGTCGCGCGCCGGCAGCAGGAAGTTGAGATAGCCGAACACCGACTTCTTGATCTCGCCCGCATATTCCGTGCCGCCGATCAGCACCAGCCGGCGGGCGAAATTGACGAAGATGAAGGTGTCGGAATTGGTGCCGTCGAGCTCGTGCTGCGCGAAGAAATGCGGCGCGTGCAGGATGGTGAAGTCGGGCTCGAAATCGTGCAGCACCTCGCTGCGCGGCCGGATGAACATGTTGCGCACGAACATGCTGTGCCAGGCGCTGTCGGAGACGATGCGCACCTTGAGCCGGTAGTCCGGATCGGCGCCGCCATAGAGGTCCTGGACGAAGAGCTCGCGCCCTTGGAAATAGGCGGCGAGCCGGCGGTACATGCTCTCGAATTTCTCCTCGCCGACCGGCTTGTTGATGTCGCCCCACCAGATGTCGGCCTTGCTCGAGGCTTCCTCGACGATGTACTTGTCCTTGGGCGTGCGGCCGGTGAAGCCGCCGGTGCGCGCGACGAAGGCGCCGCCGGCGGCGACCAGCCCTTCGTGCCGCCGCACCGCATGCTCGTAAAGCACCGGCACCGACAGGTTCCAGTGAGCTGCGGCGAGGTTGCGCAACCCCTGCTTCTCGAGCCCGAAGCTGCTTACCACTCCCGTCACCCGATGCGCTGCATGTTGCACGGCCTTGACCTCCTGCTCACATTTTACTGCGCCCTTTCAAGGGCTTGATAACAAGCTGAGGCGCCGAGAAGCGGCGCCCCGGGGGATCCCCTCGGGCCGGGCGGCCAGTCCGCAACTGAACACCGACCAACCCCGGTTCGTTCCCGCGGCGGTAGGCGCCGTTAACCCATCCCCCTCGCCGTTTTGGCGAATTGGACGAGCTCGACCCGCGCCCCTTCCGCATCGCCTACCGGCGCGCGGAAGTCAAGCCTTCCTATGCAACCGCCGCGGCGGAGGTCGGCGCCCTCGGGATCGACCCCGGTAAGCCGCCAGCCCGCGCCGGCGAGCCCCAGCAGGCGCTCGGCATAGAGATCGATGGTCCCGGCATGGTCGGCGTTCATATGCGCCAGGATGTCCGCCTCCGCCGCGGCGAGCGCCGGGGCGGGGGGCGAGAGCAGCGACGCGGCCTCGATCCAGTCGATCCGCCCGAAGCCGGCGACGAGATGCGCCCGCGCCACCTGCAGCCGGTAGAGGCGGAAATCGGCAAAGCCGGCATAGCGCTCGGCCGAGGGGTGGCGCCTGGTGAAGCGCGCCAGCAGCAGCGGATCGGCCGCTTCCGCGACCTCGCCCATGACCGTGACCCGCGGGCCCGTGAGCGGGTCGTCGCGCCCGGCGGTGCCGTCGATCAGCAGCGAGGCGCGGGGATCGCGCCGCAGGTTCTTGGTGTGCTCGGCAAGGTCGGAGAGCAGCAGCAGCGGGCTCGCGTCCGCTGCCAGCGCCACCAGCGTCAGCGAGGCATAGGGCCAGCCTTGCTGCGCCGTCGCCAGGCTGCCGCGGTCGGCGGCGCGCAACAGCCTTCGCGCGGTGGCGGCGGGGGCGTCGGTCATGGCGCCAGTCTAGCACCGATTCTGCGCCCGGGCGGCGCTAGCCCGGATTCCGAAGAGGTCGAAACATCTCCGCCGCCCCGGCGAAGGCCGGGGCCCAGGGGCAAACGCGCGTCGCTTGCGCTGGGTCCCCGCTTGCGCGCTACGGAGCGCACAAATCTCACGGCAGCGCCGCCCGCAACGATCGCCTTGCCCGCGAAAGCGGGCATCCAGGGACCTCAAATGCAATCAGCGGATCGCTTCCCCTGGGTCCGCGCTTTCGCGCGCTTTCGCGGGGACGGGATTCTCGTATCCGTCCAGCAGACGTCATCGCCACTTGTGAGCGTATCCGCTTGGGGTCACGAGCGAAAATATGAATTTGAGTACACGGCCTAGCCCGACCTGCGGCGTTTTCCGGGATATGTACATTCCGTAGCGCGCAAGCGGGGAGCCAGGATGGCGCTACAACAGGAGGTCGTCGTGAAGGTCTCGCCATTGCGGGTTATCCCGCTCGATTAGTGCGAGCTTCCACGCGCGTCGCCATTTCTTGATGCGCTTCTCGCGGAGCATCGCCTCGGCCATCGACTCGTGGAACTCGATGAAGACCAAAAGGTGGACATTGTAGCGTTTGGTGAAGCCTTCGATGGCACCCGTCCGATGCTCCCGGGCGCGGCGGGCGATGTCGCTGGTGACGCCAACATAAAGCGTTCCGTTGCGGCGGCTCGCCAGAATGTAGACGCAAGGATTTTTCTCTGTCATGGGCCGCTCGCTCGCCCTGGGTCCCCGCTTGCGCGCTACGGTATGTACATATCCCAGAAAACGCCGCAGGTCCGGCTCGTTATTCCGCCGTCCCCGCGAAAGCGCGCGAAAGCGGAGACCCAGGGGAAGCGCTCCGCTGATTGCATTTGAGGCCCCTGGATGCCCGCTTTCGCGGGCAAGGCGATCGCTGAGGGTGCGCTGCCGTGAGATTTGTACATTCTCTAGCGCTTGCACGAGGACCGCTGTAATCGGCGATTCCAGCTGCTCGGAACACGCTCAAGCGGGCGGCCTATTCCGCCGCCGCCCGGGCCGGGGCGGCGCTGCGCTCGCCGCCGGGGAACAGCAGCGCGGTTGCCAGCGTGCCCAGCGCGATGGCGGCGAGCACGCCGAACAGCGGCACGAAGCCGCCGGTCTTGGGCTGCAGATAGGCGACCAGCGGGATCGCCGGCAGGCTCGCGCCGAAGGAGACGACATAGCGCAGCGCATAGACCCGCGAGCGCCAGCTCTCATGCGCATAGCGCGCCACCATCGCGTCGTTGATCGGGATGATGCCGAAGATCACGAACATCATCGCCACCGCCACCAGCAGCATCGACCAATCCGTCAGTACCCCGGCCAGCGCCAGCAGCGGCGCCTGCAGCAAGGCCAGCGTCAGGAACACGATGCGCAGCGAGTGGCGGTCGATGAGCTGGCCGACCACGAGCTGCGCCATGGCGGCGACGATATAGACCGCCGAGATCAGCGTGCCGATGCCGGTGGTGGTGTGCACCAGCGCGGTCAGCCGCTCGTCGAAGATCTTCGGCAGCGCGTTGGTGACGGCGGCGAAGATCACGCCGCTGCACGCCGTCGCCACCGCAAGCAGCGCGAAGACGCGGCGCGCCAGCGCGTCCGGCACATGCCGCGGCCCGCCGCGGCGCGGCTGCGCGGCGGTGGCCGCCGTGCGCGGCACCAGCAGCGCGAAGGCGATGCCGGCGGCGACGGTGACGGCGCCCGGCACGAAGAAGGCAGCGCGCCAGCTCACATGATCGGCGAACCAGCCGGCGATGAAGGCGGCGCAGGCGAGGCCGAGATTGCCCCAGACGCCGTTCCAGCCGAGCGTCCGCCCGACCCGCGCCTGATCCCTGACCAGCATGGCGATGCCGACCGGGTGGTAGATCGAGGCGAAGATGCCAATCAGCGTCAGCCCGGCGACGATCTGCCAGCGCGTCGCGGCGAAGCCGGTCAACACCAGCGCCGCGCCCAGCCCGAGGAAGAAGACGATCATCATGTTGCGCCTTCCCCAGTGGTCGCCGAGCCAGCCGGCCGGCAGCGAGCCGCCGCCGAAGGCGATGAAGCCGCCCAGCGACAGCGGCAGCATCGCCTCGTAGCTGAGGCCGAACTGCGCTGTCATCACCAGCACCGCGGTGGCATAGATCAGCATCGCCAGATGGTCGAGGAAATGGCCGAGATTGAGGAAGGCGACGATCAGGCGGGACTTCTCCATGGCTCCGGCTCCGGCGGCGGATACGAAGGTAGGATCCGAAGCATAATCCTGGCGATTTTAGCCCGCTCGCGCTAGTCTGCCATTATCTATCGAGAATCGGACACCCCCCCTATGACCTTGCGCAGCACCGACCCCGAGGACTACCAGGACGTGCCGCGGCCGATCGCCGCCATGGCCAAGGACTTCCCCGACGGCAACCGCGTCGCGCCGCACCGCCATCGCCGGGGGCAGCTGGTCTTCGCCGCCCAGGGGGTGATGGTGGCATGGACGCGCCAGGGCACCTGGGTGGTGCCGCCGAACCGCGCCGTCTGGATGCCGGCGGAGACCGAGCATTCGATCCGCAGCTGGGGCAATGTGGCGATGCGCACGCTTTATATCCGCGCCGACGTTGCGGCGTCGCTGCCGCGGCAATGCTGTGTCATCGCCGTCTCGCCGCTGCTGCGCGAGCTCATCCTGCGCGCGGTCGAGCTGCCGCTGCTTTATGATGAGGCGGGGCCGGACGGCCGCGTCATGGCGCTGGTGCTCGACGAGATCCGCGCGCTGCCGGTGCTGCCGCTGCATCTCCCCTGGCCCGAAGACGGGCGCCTGCGCCGGCTCTGCGCGGCGATCCAAGCCGATCCCGCCAGCGAGCGCACGCTGGAGCAATGGGCCGGCGGCGTCGGCGCCTCGAGCCGCACGCTGGCGCGGCTCTTCCGCAAGGAGACCGGCATGAGCTTCGGCGCCTGGCGTCAGCAGGTGCGCCTGGTCGACGCGCTTGGCCGGCTCGCCACCGGGCAGAAAGTCACCGCGGTGGCGCTCGATTTGGGCTATCAGAGCCCCAGCGCCTTCACCAGCATGTTCCGCCGCGCGCTGGGCCGGGCGCCGACGCGCTATTTCCTGGAAAGCTGAGGCTTTGATGCCTATACAGGGCCAAGCCACAGCTTTTCACCGCGTTGCCTTAAAGCCGCCACACCGAGAGGCGAGCGTCGCTGTGCTGAACTTGCGGGAAAGGTGAGCTGCCGTGGCAAACAACATCGCGCTTGTCGACGACGACAAGAACATCCTGACCTCAGTGGCGATCGCGCTCGAGGCCGAGGGTTTCCAGGTGCGCACCTACTCCGACGGCGCCGAGGCGCTGCGCGGGCTCGCCCAGCATCCCGCCGACCTCGCCATCCTCGACATCAAGATGCCGCGCATGGACGGCATGGAGCTGCTCGGCCAGCTCAGGAAGCAGGGCGCCATGCCGGTGATCTTCCTCACCTCCAAGGACGACGAGGTCGACGAGGTGTTGGGCCTGCGCATGGGCGCCGACGACTACATCAAGAAGCCGTTCTCGCAGCGCCTGCTGGTCGAGCGCATCCGCGCGCTGCTGCGCCGCGGCGAGCTGGCGCGCGGCAGCGGCGAGAGCGAGCCGGTGATCCAGCGCGCCGAGCTGCTGCTCGATCCCGCGCGCCATCAGTGCAGCTGGAAAGGCACCAATGTCGATCTGACGGTGACCGAGTTCCTGATCCTGAAATCGCTGGCGCTGCGTCCCGGCCACGTCAAGAGCCGCGATCAGCTCATGGACGGCGCCTATGGCGAGCACATCTATGTCGATGACCGCACCATCGACAGCCACATCAAGCGCCTGCGCAAGAAGTTCAAGGCGGTCGATGGCAGCTTCGCCCAGATCGAAACCCTCTATGGCGTCGGTTATCGCTACCGCGACCGCTGAGCCTGCCGAGCGCGCCGCCGCGGCGGCGCCGGCGACGATGGCGCGGCGGCGCCGGCGCCTCTCGCCGCTCACCCGCCGCATCCTTGCCGTCAACGTGCTGGCGCTGGGCCTGCTCGGCCTCGGCCTGCTCTATCTCGGCGAATATCAGCAGAGCCTGGTCGACGCACAGCTCGACGCGCTTAAGACCCAAGGCCAGGTCTTCGCCGCGGCGCTGGGCGAGGGTGCGGTGATCGACAGCCTGGGCGAGGGCGAGCAGCTGCTGCCGGCACTCGGGCGCCAGATGATGCAGCGCCTCGTCGAGCCGACGCACACGCGCGCGCGGCTCTTCGGCGCCGACGGCAAGCTCATCGCCGACAGCCGCGTGCTGATCGGCCCCGGCGGCATGGTGCAGATCAAGGAGCTGCCGCCGCCGGACGATAGCGGCGCGGTGGCGCGCGTCGCCACCGCGCTTTACGACTGGGTGGTGGCGCGGCTGCCCGGCCAGCGCCGCTACCCCGCCTATCGCGAAGCCGCGGCGCAGAACGCCGCCGACTACCAGGAGGTGCAGAAGGCGCTGGCCGGCGACATCGCCTCGGCGGTGCGCAGCGAGCGCGAGGGCGGCAGCCTGCTGATGCTCAGCGTCGCCGTGCCGGTGCAGCGCTACCGGCAGGTGCTGGGCGCGGTGCTGCTCTCCTCCGACAGCGCCGAGATCGACCAGGCGGTGCGCGGCGTGCGCTTCGAGATCCTCAAGGTCTTCCTCATCGCCCTCGGCGTCACCGTGCTGCTGTCGATCTATCTCGCCGGCACCATCGGCCGGCCGATCCGGCGGCTCGCCGCCGCCGCCGAGCGCGTCCGCCGCGGCCATGGCCGCCAGATGCTGATCCCCGACTTCACCAAGCGCGGCGACGAGATCGGCGATCTCTCCGCCGCCTTCCGCGAGATGACCGGCGCGCTCTGGGCGCGCATGGATGCGATCGAGCATTTCGCCGCCGATGTCGCGCATGAGATCAAGAACCCGCTGACCTCGCTCCGGAGCGCGGTCGAGACCGCGGCGCGCGTCGACGATCCGCAGAAGCAGCGCCGGCTGCTGGCGGTCGTGCTCGAGGACGTGCAGCGCCTCGACCGGCTGATCACCGACATTTCCGACGCCTCGCGGCTCGACGCCGAGCTCTCCCGCGTCGAGCTCGAGCCGGTGCTGATCGGCCGCATGCTCGAGACCCTGGTCGACGTCTATCAGGCGGCGGCGGACGAGCGCGCGCCGCGCCTGCTGCTGTCGCTGCCGGGACCGGCGGGCACCGCGGCGGGCGATCTCGCCGTGCTCGGCATCGAGGGGCGGCTGGTGCAGGTGTTCCGCAACCTCATCGCCAACGCCCTCTCCTTCAGCCCGCCCGGTGCCGCGCTGCACATCGCCGCGCTGCGCCAGGGCGAGTGGGTGGTCATCATCATCGAGGATGAAGGCCCCGGCATTCCCGAGGGCAAGCTCGAGGCGATCTTCGAGCGCTTCTACAGCGAGCGCCCAGCCGGCGAGAAGTTCGGCACGCATTCCGGCCTCGGGCTCTCGATCTCCAAGCAGATCGTCGAGGCGCATCGCGGGACGATCCGCGCCGAGAACCGGCGCGGCGCCGACGGCAGCATCATCGGCGCCCGCTTCACGGTGCGCCTGCCGGTGGGGTGACCCCGCGTTCTATCGTATGACATAGGGCGGCGGCGGATACCAACCCGGCCCGCCATACCAGCCGAAGTCGGGCGGTAGGGCCTCGCGACGCCGTGCCAAGCTCTCGCGTTGGAGACAGGTCGCAAATTCGTTCGTGTCCGGCTTGAAGCCATAGCTCGCGCACGCGGCTTCGTCTTGGCGGCGCAACTCCTCCGGCGAGACGCATCCCGCGAGCCCCGTGAGCATGGCGGCGGAGAGGATTGCGAGGACAAAGTGCCTAGGCATCTGCGCCTCCGCATTGACCGATGAATGTAAACAGCGCGTGTCGGCGAGAGTTCGGCGCGCTTCCCAGCGGTTGCGGCGCGGCCAGTGCGCTGCGATAGCCCTGCGCCGCAAGCGCCGCCGCTTTCCGCGACGCGCCGCGCTGCAGCGCAATAACGCATTTTGGCGGTAACCATGGCCAACCTAGGGGTTGAGGTTTTTTATATGTCGATAGACTATAGATTGACATTAGAACCGTTAAAATTAACCGGATAATGTCCGGGCATTGACATTGCGCCGCAGGCGGCGCACCTAAACCGCCCATGATCCGCGTCCATGCCACGTCGGTCGCCCTCGGCGGCGACGGGATCCTCTTGCGAGGCCCGTCTGGCAGCGGCAAATCCGATCTGGCGCTGCGCCTCATCGATGAGGGCGCGCGCCTCGTTGCCGACGACCAGACCGAGCTCGAGCGCGTCGGCGCCGCGCTGGAAATGCGTGCGCCCGCAACCATCGCCGGCCGCATCGAGGTGCGCGGCCTCGGCATCGTCCGCGTGCCGGCGCTGGCGGCGGCGCCGCTGCGCCTCGTCGTCGACCTCGTGGCGCCGGAGACCATCGAGCGCCTGCCCGCGCCGGAATTCTGCACGCTGCTCGAGGTGAGCGTGCCGCTGCTGCGGCTGACGCCGTTTGCGGCCTCGGCGACGGCGAAGCTTCGCCTGGCGCTGCGCGCCTATGCGCCCGGCGCGCTGCTTGCCGCATCATGAGCGATCCCGCCGCGCCCGCCCTGGCGCTTGCGCCGACGCGTGTGCCGGCGAGGCCAGCGGCCCGCTTGCGGCTGCTGGTGGTCACCGGCATGTCCGGCGCCGGCCGCTCGACCGCGCTCAAGGCGCTCGAGGATATGGGCTACGAGGCGGTGGACAATCTGCCGCTGTCGCTGCTGCCGGACCTGCTGCGCGCGCCGGCGCAGCGGCCGCCGCTGGCGCTCGGCGTCGATGTCCGGACGCGCGATTTCGGCGTGGGATCGCTGCTCGCCGCGCTCGACCGGCTCGTCGGCGAGCACGGCATCGAGCTTAGGATCGTCTTCCTCGATTGCGAAGACGACCGGCTGGTGCGCCGCTACACCGAGACGCGCCGGCGCCACCCGCTTGCCGGCGACCGGCCGGTGACCGACGGCATCGCGCTGGAGCGCCGCCGCGTCTCCCCCTTGCGCGACCGCGCCGACCTCGTTATCGATACCACCGCCCTCAGCCCGGGGGATTTGAAACGGCTGCTCCATGGGCATTTCGCGCTCGATGCCGCGCCCGGCATCACCATCTTCGTAACCTCCTTCTCCTATCGCCATGGCGTGCCGCGCGACGCGGATCTCGTGCTCGATGTGCGCTTCCTGCGCAACCCGCATTACGTCCCGGCGCTCGAGCCGCTCACCGGGCGCGACGCCGCCATCGGCGCCTTCATCGAGGCGGATGCCGATTTCGCGCCGTTCTTCGAGCGGCTCTGCGCCTGGCTCGAGCCGCTGCTGCCGCGCTATGAGAGCGAGGGCAAGAGCTATCTCACCATCGCCATCGGCTGCACCGGCGGCCGCCACCGCTCGGTCTATGTCGCCGAGCGCCTGGCGGGCTGGCTCAGCCGGCAGGGCCGGCCCGTCGGCATCGGCCATCGCGACCTTGATCAATCGGCGGCAATGGTCGCGGATGCCGCCGAGGCGGCAAGCCCGATAAAGGATATCCAATGATCGGAATGGTACTCGTCACCCATGGCCGGCTGGCCGCCGAGTTCGTCGCGGCGCTGGAGCATGTTGTGGGCCCGCAGCGCAACATCGCCGCCGTCTGCATCGGCCCGGATGACGACATGGAGAAGCGGCGGGCGGACATTCTGCGCTGCGTCGGCGAGGTCGATGCCGGCGAGGGCGTCGTGCTGCTCACCGACATGTTCGGCGGCACGCCGTCCAACCTCGCCATCTCCGTCATGGACAAGGCCAAGATCGAAGTCATCGCCGGCATCAACCTGCCGATGCTGATCAAGCTGGCGAGCCTCCGCCAAAGCGAGACCCTCGCCAACGCCGTGCGCGGCGCGCAGGAGGCGGGGCGCAAATACATCAACGTCGCCTCGCAGCTCCTCGCCGACGTTCGGGGATGAGCGCGGAGGACGGCACGGCGGCGGGGGCCGACGGCGCCGACCCGATCCGGCGCACCGTCACGATCTGCAACAAGCGCGGGCTGCATGCCCGCGCCGCGGCGCGCTTCGTCAAGCTCGCCTATACCTTCGATGCCGAGGTTTTCGTGGCCAAGAACGGCGCCGCCGTCTCCGGCCGCTCGATCATGGGGTTGATGATGCTTGCGGCCGGTCCCGGCACCGCCATCGAGCTGCGCGCCACCGGCCCCGAGGCCGAGCGCGCGGTCGCGGCGCTGTCCGAGCTGATCTGCGGCGGCTTCGATGAGGACTGACGATTTCGCCGCCGACAAGCCCAAGGGCGAGCGCGTGCTGCATGGGCTCGGCGTCTCCCCCGGCATCGCCATCGGCCCGGCCTTCGTCAGCGACGACAGCGAGATCGCCGTGCCCGACTACCGCGTCGCCGCCGACAAGATCGACGCCGAAGGCGAGCGCTTCGCCGCCGCGCTGGCGGCATCGCTGAAGCAGCTGAAAAAACTCAAGGGCAAGGCCGCGGCGCTGCCGGACTCGGCGGCGGAAGAGGTGGGCTATCTCCTCGACGCGCACATCGCCATGCTGACCAATTCGCGCCTGGTGCGCGGCGTCGCGCGCCGCATCAGCGAGGAGCGCATCAATGCCGAGCGCGCGGTGCAGATGGAGATCGGCGAGATCGGCGACAGCTTCGCCGCCATGGGCGACGCCTATCTCGCGGCGCGCGGCGAGGACATCCGCGTGGTCGGCGCGCGGCTCATCCGCAACCTCACCAAGACGCCCTACGCCGCCTTGCAGCACGTCGCCGAGGGCAGCGTCATCCTCGCCGAGGAGCTGACGCCGGCCGATACCGCGCTGATGGATCCGCGCCGCATCGCCGGCTTTGCCGCGGTGCTGGGCGGGCGGGAGGGCCACACCGCGATCATGGCGCGCGCGCTCGAGCTGCCGGCGGTGCTCGGCGTCGCCGGGCTGCTGACGCAGATCGATACCGGCGACATCGTCATCGTCGACGGCACCGAGGGCGCCGTCGTCGTCAATCCCCGGCGCGAGACCATCGCCCGCTACGAGGCGCAGCAGCAGACGCTGGAGCGCGAGGAGCGCCAGCTCGCGCGGCTGCGGCGCCTGCCGGCGGTGACGCGCGACGCCATCGAGATCACGCTGCAGGCCAATCTCGAGCTGCCGCGCGAGCTCGAGCAGGCGCTCGCCGCCGGCGCGCAGGGGCTGGGGCTGGTGCGCAGCGAGTTCCTCTACATGAACCGCGAGGACCTGCCCGACGAGGACGAGCAGTTCGAGGCCTATCGCGGGCTGGTGCGCGGCATGGCCGGGCGGCCCGTCACCATCCGCACGCTCGATGTCGGCGGCGACAAGCTCGCAGCACCGCTCGCCGCGACCAGCGGCGGCGAGGGCGCCAATCCCGCGCTGGGCTTGCGCGCCATCCGCCTGTCGCTCAGGGACCGCCGCCTGCTCGACACCCAGCTCGGCGCCATGCTGCGCGCCGGCGCCGAGGGGCCGGTGCGCATCCTGTTGCCGATGATCTGCTCCGTCGGCGAGATCCGCGCGGTGCGGGACGCGCTGGGCCAGGTGGTGCGGCGGCTGAAGCGCCGCGGGGTCAAGATCGCCGATCCGCCGCCGCCGCTCGGCGTCATGATCGAGATTCCCGGCGCCGCGCTCGCCGCCGACGCGCTCGCCGCCGAGAGCGATTTCTTCGCCATCGGCACCAACGACCTCATCCAGTACACCCTCGCAATCGACCGCACCGACGAGCAGGTGGCGGACCTCTACAATCCGCTGCACCCCGCGGTGCTGCGCCTCATCCAGTTCGCCGTCGAGGCGGCGCTGCGCGCGCGCATCGGCGTCAGCCTCTGCGGCGAGATGGCCGGCGATCCCCGCTACACCGCGCTGCTGCTCGGCCTCGGCATCCGCGACCTCTCGATGGCGCCGAGCAACATCGGCCGCGTCAAGCAGCGCGTGCGCGCGCTCGACCTCGTCGCCGCCGGCCGCCGCGCCCGCGCCATCATGGATCAACTCGACGACGCCCGCATCGCGAGCCTGCTCGACGACTTCAACGCGCTTGACTGAGAGCCTGTTTCGGAACTGGGATGGGTCCTCGTGCAACCCGGAGGGACATCGTCATTTGCCGCCGGGAGCGACTCCGTTCGATCGCTTTGCGATCGAACCCGGAGGGTCCGACCCCGTAGCGGTCGGACGGGTCGCTCGTCGCTCGTCGCTTACGATGCCGATGGCATCGCCGCGCTCCTCGCTCCTAGCCCGACGCCAAATGACGATGTCGCAGGCCCGTCCCAGTTCCGAAACAGGCTCTGAGGCGGCCGCGGCAATGCTTCAGGCGTCGGCGGCAATGCAACCCGCTGGTGGGACGCCGCCCACGCGATGTTTACCTTTCTCCGCGCCCGCTCATGCCCCGGCAATCGATCACGGCTTTCTTGCGCAACCTTGCGGCCGCGACATCTTAACTTCACCGCTCTTGCCGTCGCCTTGATGCGCTGCTATATGCGGGCGCTGGATTTCTTCTGGCGCTTCCAAGGAGCATGAGGATGGCCGCTGCCGCCGACTACAAGGTCGCCGATATCGCGCTTGCCGGCTGGGGCAGGCGTGAGATCGCCATCGCCGAGACCGAGATGCCGGGGCTGATGGCGTTGCGCACGGAGTTCGGCCGGACGCAGCCGCTGAAGGGCGCGCGCATCACCGGCTGCCTGCACATGACCATCCAGACGGCGGTGCTGATCGAGACCTTGATGGCGCTCGGCGCCAGCGTGCGCTGGAGCTCCTGCAACATCTTCTCGACGCAGGATCACGCCGCCGCCGCCATCGCCGCGCGCGGCGTCCCGGTCTTCGCCTGGAAGGGCGAGAGCGAGGAGGAATACGAGTGGTGCATCGAGCAGACGCTGCGCGGCCCCGGCGGCTGGGCGCCCAACATGGTGCTCGACGACGGCGGTGACGCCACCAAGGTGCTGCATGACAAATATCCCGACCTGCTCAAGGAGGTCCGCGGCATTTCCGAGGAGACCACCACCGGCGTGCACCGGCTCTACGAGATGATGAAGGCGGGCAAGCTCAAGGTGCCGGCGATCAACGTCAATGACAGCGTCACCAAGTCGAAATTCGACAACCTCTACGGCGTGCGCGAGAGCCTCGTCGACGGCATCAAGCGCGCCACCGACGTGATGCTCGCCGGCAAGATCGCCGTCGTCGCCGGCTACGGCGATGTCGGCAAGGGCTCGGCCGCGAGCCTCCGGGGCCAGGGCGCGCGCGTCATGGTCACCGAGATCGATCCGATCTGCGCGTTGCAGGCGGCGATGGAAGGCTATCAGGTGGTCACCATGGACGAGGCCGCCGCCGAGGGCGACATCTTCGTCACCGCCACCGGCAACATCGACGTCATCACGCTCGACCATATGCGGCAGATGAAGGATCGCGCCATCGTCTGCAACATCGGCCATTTCGACAGCGAGATCCAGATCGCGGCGCTCAGGAACTACGCCTGGGAAGAAGTGAAGCCGCAGGTCGACGAGGTCGTCTTCCCCGACGGCAAGCGGCTCATCGTTCTCGCCAAGGGGCGGCTGGTCAATCTCGGCTGCGCCACCGGCCATCCCAGCTTCGTCATGAGCGCTTCCTTCACCAACCAGGTGCTGGCGCAGATCGAGCTCTTCGCCAACCGCGGCAAGTACGAGAACAAGGTCTACGTGCTGCCCAAGCATCTCGACGAGAAGGTCGCGGCGCTGCATCTCGACAAGCTCGGCGTCAAACTCACCAAATTGACGCCGGAGCAGGCGGCCTATATCGGCACCGGTGCGAGCGGACCCTACAAGCCCGAACATTACCGTTACTGAGCGGCGATTTTTTTTCGCCTGCTAAATTCTCGGGATCGCGTCATAATCGGCGCGTCGGCGGACCCTGCGGGGGTCCCCGGTCGTGGGGAAATGTTTGGTAGGTCAAGAGGTTACGCGGTGCGGCTGATGGCTTGGCGCGGCCTCGCCGGGACGGTGGCGCTGTCGCCGGCGACCGCCTTTGCCGCTTCTGCGGACGCCGACGCCGCGCCGCTGATCGGGCTCGGCGTCAGTGCTCTCGTCGCCCTCCTGGCGGCGGGCATCCTGCTGGTTCGCGCGCGGGCGCGGGCGCGGGCGCTCGCCGCCGAGCGCGACCGGCTCGCGCAAGCGTTGGGCGAGGCGGAGGCGGCGCTGGGCGCCTTGCCCGTGGCGCTGTGGCGCGCGCGCGCCGGCGAGGCGGAGGCGAGCTTCACCGCGGGCTCGCTCAAGGTGCTGGGCAACCTGCCGGCGCCGAGCCTCGCCGATCTCCTGGGGCGCGCCGAGCGCCAGGATGCGGCGTTCTTCGAGACCGCGCTGCAACGGCTGCGCGCCGACGGCACCGCCTTCCAGCACAGCCTGCGCTTCGCCGACGGCCGCACCCAGCTCGACGCGGTCGGCCGCCGCGTCGCGGGCGCCGATATCGTCGCCTTCCTCGACGGCTCCAGCCGGGTTGCCGCCGCCGCCGAGCGCAGCGCGCTGCAGCAGCAGCGCGACCGGCTGCGCGCCATGCTCGACGCGTTGCCGCTGCCGGTCTGGCGCCGGGACGGCGATCTCAAGCTCGTCGACTGCAATCGCGCCTATGCCGCGGCGCTCGACGCGCCGGCGTCGAAGGTGCTGGCCGAGAGCCGCGAGATCGCCGCCGGCGTCATCGGCGACAACGGCCGCGCGCTGGCCGCGCGCGCGCGCAGTTCGGCGGTGGCGCAATCGGAGAGCCACCACATCGTCGTCGCCGGCTCGCGCCGGCTGATCGAGTTCACCGAGGCGCCGCTCAACGGCGATGGCGAGCTGCTCGGCTACGCCCAGGACTATACCGATCTCGAAAACATCCAGGCCGAGCTCGCGCGCCACATCGCTGCCCATGCCGATGTGCTGGAGAACGTCGCCGTCGCCATCGCCATCTACGGGCCCGACACGCGGCTCACCTTCCACAACACCTCCTTTGCCAATCTCTGGCGGCTCGAAGAGGACTGGCTCGTCACCGAGCCGACGCTCGACGAGGTGCTGGAGCGGCTGCGCGAGCGCCGGCGCATCCCCGAGCACGCCGATTTCCGCGCCTTCAAGCGCCAGCAGCTGGCCATGTTCACCTCGCTGATCGAGCCGCAGGAGGAGCTGCTGCATCTGCCGGACGAACGCACCTTGCGCCTCGTCGTCTCGCCGCATCCCTTCGGCGGCCTCGCCTTCGTCTATGAGGAGGTGACCGACAAGCTCGCGCTCGAGCGCTCCTACAACACGATGATCGAGGTGCAGCGCGAGACACTCGACAATCTCTATGAAGCCGTCGCCGTCTACGGCAGCGACGGCAGGCTCAAGCTGTCGAACCCGGCCTATGCGCAGATGTGGCAGCTGGCGCCGGCCGATCTCAGGGGCGAGCCGCATGTCAGCGAGATCATCGAGAAGCAGCGCGCCTTCTACGACGACGGCGGCGACTGGCCGGCGATGAAGCGGCGCATCATCGCTCGGCTGACGGCGCACAGCGCCGAGAGCACGCGGCTGGCGCGGCGCGACGGCTCGATGCTGCAGGCGGTGACGGTGCCGCTGCCCGACGGCAACATCCTGCTGAGCTATCTCGACGTCACGGATTCGACGCGGGTCGAGCACGCGCTGCGCGAGCGCAACGAGGCGCTGGAGACCGCCGGCCGGCTCAAGAGCGAGTTCATCGCCAACGTCTCCTACGAGCTGCGCACGCCGCTCAACGCCATCATCGGCTTTGCCGAGATCCTCACCAACCAGTATTTCGGCGAGCTCAGCCCGCGCCAGCTCGACTACAGCCGCGGCATCCTCGACAGCTCGCACCGGCTGCTGTCGCTGATCAACGACATCCTCGACCTCGCCACCATCGAGGCCGGCTACATGACGCTCGAGACGCAGGAGGTCGACATCCACACGCTGATGTCGAGCGTGCTGTCGCTGACCCGCGAGCGCGCGAGGAAGCAGAGCCTCAAGCTCGAGTTCGATTGCCCGACCGATATCGGCGCGCTGGTCGCCGACGAGCGCCGCCTCAAGCAGGCGCTGTTCAACCTGATCTCCAACGCGCTCAAATTCACCCCGCCCGGCGGCACGGTGACGCTCGCCGCCCGGCGCGCCGCCGACCGCATCGCGCTGATCGTCGCCGATACCGGCGTCGGCGTGCCGCGCGAGGATCAGGCGCGCATCTTCGAGAAATTCGAGCGCGGCAGCCCCAATGCACGCCAGTCCGGCCCCGGCCTCGGCCTGTCGCTGGTCAAGAGCTTCATCGAGCTGCATGGCGGCACGGTCGAGATGGATTCGCGCCCCGGCACCGGCACCACCGTCACCTGCTACCTGAACGCCGCGCCCCTTGCCGCACCCGCGGCCGAGCCCGAGCCCGCGGCGCGGCGCTCGGCCGGGGATTGAGCGGAAGGCGAGCTCAGCCGTGTTTCCGCTGCACGAGCGCGGTGCGTCCTTCGACAGGCGCGCTGCGCGCGCCAGCTCAGGATGAGGTATATTGTTGATGGCGCAAAGAAAATCACCTCATCCTGAGCGCGAGCGTAGCGAGCAGTCGAAGGACGCACTGAGTCGATCCAGCGGAAACACGCTCTAACCTTGCGCCGGCACCTGGTCGAAAAAGCCGGTGACGGCGGCGAGGCGGTCGCCCGCGACCACGCCGATATCGGTGCCTTTGATCAGCGCCGGGCCGCTTTCAGGCGCCAGCTCCCAGCAGAAGCGCAGCCGGTCGTGATGCGCGTCGACCGCGCTGGTGCGGCGGAAGCGATGGCCGGGGAAGCGCTGCTGCACGCCCTCGACCATTGCGTCGATGCCGGAGCGGCCGTCGCCCTGCATCACCGGGTCGAGATAGCTGGCGCTCTCGGTCCAGATGCGGGCGATGAGCGCGCGGCGGCGCCCGCCATCGGTCTCGTTCCACATCGCGATGTAGCCGTCGATGAGATGGGTCACGTCGGTCATGTCGCACTCCTTCAGGATGCGGCATCCCGCGGCGGCGCTCTCGGCCGTTCGCGTTGCCAGGGCGCATGATCGCGCGCGCGCCCGGCCGCGGTCGACTACCTCCGGGGTAATTGGCGCGCGCTCGCGTCGGGCGTAGCCTCGCGCCATGCTGAGCACGGTGCGACCGGTGGGCGATCTCCTGCGCGAATGGGCACGACGGTGTTCGGCACGCCCGTCGACATCACGCTGTCGGAGCTGGCGCTCGAGGCGTTCTTCCCCGCCGACGCCGCAACCGCCGAGCGGTTGCGCGGGCTTTCCGCTACAGCAGCTGCAGGAAGATCAGGATGAGGCCGATCACCGACACCGCCCAAATCAGCGTGCGCAGCCAGGGCACTCCGGCGACATAGATGATCGCATGCGCCAACCGTCCCCAGAAGAACAGCTGAGCGCCCAGCGCCGTCATCGCATTGGTGCGGCCGGCGATCTGGGCGATGAGCACCAGCGCGATGAACAGCGGCAAATTCTCCAGCATGTTGAGCTGCGCGCGCCGCGCCCGCCCGGCCCAGCCGGTAAGCTCCGGCAGGCCTTCGCGATTGCCGGCGAGCGTCGCCAGGCCGAGCTGGCCGTTGGCGCCCGTCGCCGCGACGAGCATCTGCACGAAGGCCAGCACGACGGACCACAGCAGCAGCTTGAGTTCGAGTGTCATGACCGCGTCTCCCCCGATAAGTTTCTTTGCATCGGCAGGATAGCATGGCGACGCCGTCGCCGTCCTCCGCCGGTTGCCGGCGCTATAGCATGTTGCCGCTGCACGGGCGCCGGTGCGTCCTTCGAGACGCGGCGCTATGCGCCGCTCCTCAGGACGAGGAAGGGTATTGATGGCACAAAGAAAATAGCCTCATCCAGAGGAGCGCCCGCAGGGCGCGTCTCGAAGGACGCACTCAGTCGATCCAGCGGAAATTTACGCTAGCGCCGCTGCTCGAATACCTCTTTCGCCACCAGCGCCGAGGTCATGGCGTTGGGCCAGCCGCCATAGAAGGCGAGATGGGTGATGAGCTCGACGATCTCGTCCCGGGTGACGCCGTTGTCGAGCGCGCGCTCGAGATGGCCGCGCAGCTGCTCGCTGCGGTTGAGGGCGACGAGCGCCGCGACGGTGATCAGGCTGCGATCGCGCTTGCCGAGGCCCGGACGCTCCCAGACGTCGCCGAACAGCACCTTCTCGGTGAGCTCGATCAGCTTCGGGGCGATGGTGCGGACCTTGTCGCGGGCGGTCGATACCGGTTGCTGCGGGGCCATGATCTCTGCTCCTCCTTGTGTTGCGCGATGGGTGCGGACTACCGCCCCGGCACGCCCTTGGTCGTCGAGTATTCGAAATGCAGCGCCTCGCCGGGATGGACCAGCGGGAAGATGGCGTGCGCCGCTTGCGCCGCCTCGGCGAAGCCGGAGAGGATGAGCTTGAGCTTGCCGGGATATGCGGCGATGTCGCCGATGGCGAAGATGCCGGGCACGGAGCTTTGGCTGGTGGCGGGATCGATCGCGACGTGGTGGCGCTCGAGCGCCAGGCCCCATTCGGCAATCGGCCCGAGATTCATCGAGAGGCCGAAAAAGGCCAGCAGCGCATCGGCCTCGAGCCGCCGCGTCCTGCCCTCGAGATCGGCGACGATCACCGCGTCGAGCGCGGCGCCGCTGCCCTCGAGCGCGTGCAGCTGATAAGGGATGACGAGCTCGATCTCGCCCGCGCGCGCCAGCTGCTCGAGCTTTGCCGCGGACTCCGGCGCGGCGCGGAACTTGGCGCGGCGATGCACTACCATCACCTCCTCCGCCACCTCGGCCAGCGACAGCGCCCAATCGACCGCGCTGTCGCCGCCGCCGGCGATGACCACGCGCTTGCCGCGGAAATCTTCGCGCCGCTTCACCAGGTAGAAGACGCTCTTGCCCTCGAACGCCTCGATGCCCGGCAGCGGCGGCCGGTTGGGCCCGAAGGCGCCGACCCCGGCGGCGATGATCACCGCGCGCGCCTCGATGACGGTGCCGAGCGAGGTCTCGAGGCGGAAGCCGCCTTGCGGCCGCGCCGCCAGCCGCTCGACCTGCTGCGCCAGGTGATAGACGGGATGGAACGGCGCCGCCTGCTCGGCGAGGCGGTCGATCAGCGCCGCCGCATCGATGCGCGGATGGCCGGGGATGTCATAGATCGGCTTTTCCGGATAGAGCGCGGCGCATTGCCCGCCCAGCAGGTCGAGCGCGTCGACGACATGGCAGCGCATCTTGAGCATGCCGCATTCGAACACGGCGAAAAGCCCCACCGGCCCCGCGCCGATGATTGCCACCTCGCCCCGCTGCACCTCGCCCGCCATCGCCTCTCCCCCGCGCCGCAATCGGCGCTACCATGGCGGCGTCGCTGGCGCGGCGCAATTGCCATCTGCTAAGCCCGTGGCGCGGAAAAAACCAAGCGGGGAGGCGGCGATGCTGGAGGTTGCGGTCGTGGGGCTCGGCTGGTGGGGCAGGATCATCACCGCGACGCTGGCGGAAAGCGCGAAGCTGCGCGTCCGCCGCGCCGTCGATCCCGATCCCGAGGCGGCCGAATGGGCGCGGCAGCGCGGCATTGCTGCTTCCGCCGCGCTCGCCGAGGCACTCGCCGACCCCGCCATCAAGGGCGTCGTGCTGGCGACGCCGCACACGCTGCACACGCAGCAGATCGCCGCCGCGGCGGCGGCGGGCAAGCACGTCTTCTGCGAGAAGCCGCTCGGCTTGCGGCGGAGCGACGTCGAAGCCTCGGTGCGGCTGTGCAACGCCGCCGGCGTGGTGCTCGCCGTCGGCCATGAGCGGCGCTTCGAGCCGCCGATGCAAGAGGTGAAGCGGCTTGCCGAGAGCGGCGCGCTCGGCACGCTGCTGCAGATCGAGGCGGCGTTCAGCCAGGACAAGTTCCTGACGCTGCCGCCGGCCAATTGGCGGCTCAGCGCCACCGAGGCGCCGGCGGGGCCGATGACCGCCACCGGCATCCACCAGCTCGACCTTGCCGTGGGCCTGCTCGGCCCGGCCGAGCGCGCCTTTGCCAGCGTGCGCCGGCTCGGCAGCGATCTCGCCAATGGCGACACGCTGGGCGCGCTGGTGACGTTCAGGAGCGGCGCCAACCTGCTGCTCTCGGCGATCCTGGCGACGCCCTTTGCCGGGCGCTTTGCGGTCTACGGCAATCAGGGCTGGGCCGAGATCCGCGACAAGGCGCATCCCGAGGCGCCGGAAGGCTGGGTGCTCACCACCTGCCGCCGCGGCGGCGCGCCGGTGGTCGCCGACTATCCCGCGGCGGCGGCGGTGCGCGCCAATCTCGAGGCCTTTGCCGATGCCGCCGAGGGCCGTGCGCCCTATCCCGTGCCGCAGGCCGAGATGATCGCCACCATCGCTGCGCTCGAGGCGATCTTCCGCTCCGCCGTCAGCGGCAATGTCGAGCCGGTCGAGGCGGCGTCATGAGAGCGCCGCGCGCGCGCCCGGCGCCGGCCGTCTGGGAGGAGACCTTCAAGGGCGCGGTGCTGGCGTCGGAATACGATGCCGAGGCGTCGATGAACTCGCATATCTATGTCTCGCGCTTCGACCAGGCGACCTGGTTCCTGCTGCATGCCGTGGGCGTGACGCCGGCCGGGATGAAGCGGCAGCGCCGCCGCGTCGCCATCATCCGCGAGAGCTATCAGTTCCTGCGCGAGCTGCGCGGCGGCGAGCTGGTGACGGTGCGCAGCGGCTTTCTCGCCGTCGGCGTCAAATACATCCGCTTCCTGCATCAGATGCACGACCGCGCCAATGACCGGCTGGTCGCCACCTGCGACTGCACCGCGGTCTTCGCCAGCCTGCGCTCGGGCAAAAGCATTCCATTGCCGCCCGCCGTGAGACGCCGCGCCGGCGCCCATCTCGTCACCGCCGCATCCGGCAAGCGCGCGGCGCCGCGTCGGCGGTTGCGGCGTTAACCGCCGACGCGCGCGTACTGTCAGGCGGTGGCCGCCGGCAGCGCCGAGAGCAAGGCCGTGCCGTTGGGCGAGCCCATACCGGTGCAGGCATCCCATCCCGCAGTGGCCCGGAAGTCGCCATTATTGCCCTTCGTGATGTCGTTGAGGGCGCTGGCGCTCTTGTAGATCTGCGGATTGATGTAGCCGACCGAGCCGCCCGTCGAGGAGTTGATGCGGGTGATCAGCCCGGCCCAGAGCGGCGCCACCGCGCTGGTGCCGCCGATCACCGTATTGCTGCCATCGACCCGGACGTCGTAGCCGGTCTCGGGATCGGCATCGCCCGCGACATCGGGCACACCGCGCTGCTGCAGCTCGCTGCGGCCACCCGCGGTCTTGGTGACGTCAAGCCCGTCCTGCCAGGCGGGGAGCGGGAAGACGGTGCTGACCCCGCCGCCGCCGGCGCCGCCATTGGCGCCGTCATTCCACACCGTCTCGCTGGCGATGTGGCCGCCCGAGGCGCGCAGGCTGGTGCCGCCGCAGGCAAGCGCATAAGGGCTTGAGGCCGGGAAGTCGACATGGTCGGCGCCGTCGGAGACGCCGTCGCTTGACCCGCCGTCGCCTGCGGCGACGCAAACCGTGATCCCCATCGCCGCGGCCGCCTGGAAGGCCTGGTCGAGCGCGGTCATCGCCTGTTGCGTCCAGGTCGATTCCGGCCCGCCCCAGCTGATCGAGATGACCGAGGGCTTGTTGGTCGTGTCGTGAATCGCGGTCGTCACCGCGTCATGGAAGCCGGCATCGGTGTTCGGCGCGAAATAGACGGCGATCCCGGCGTCCGGCGCGACCGCGCCGGCGACTTCGATGTCGAGCATCACCTCGCCGTCGGGTCCGTTGGGATCGCCGGTCGGCTGGTTGCTGCCGTGATCCACCGAAACCGCGGCGACCGCCGGCGCCGTCAGGTTGAGGGACTGGAAATAGGTCGCGAGATCGGCCGGGCGGTAGCCGCCGCCGAGCTCGATGATGCCAATGCATTCGCCGTTCCCGGTCCCGCCGGGAAAGCCGTAGAGCGCGGCGATGTCAAGCGGCGTGTAGGAAACCGGCGCCGCCGTGGCGGAAGGGCGGGATCCCTTGGCGCGCGGACCCCGTGTCCGGAAATGCGGCCTCGCCTGCGGCCGGTTGTCGAGGCCGAGCACGGCTTCGACGACCCCCTTGAGCTCGTCGGGCAGCTGGATCGCGCCGACCCGGCCGCGATAGGAGCCGTCCGGGTGCTCGAATTTCTGCAGATCGACGGCGAAGGCGGCGTTGAACTGGGCGACCGTGCCCGAGAGCACGACCGTGCGCCGCGCCGCATCCTCCTGGACGACCGCCAGCTTATGCGCACCGGCGAATTTCCGAATCGCGGCGAGATCGGCAGGGGCGGCGCCGAACTGCCGGGCGAAATCCTCGCGCTTGACGTGGCCGGCCGGCTGGCCGGAGGCCAGCCTGCCGACCCTCGTCTTCAAGGCGTCGCCGGCCTGTTGCCGGACCACCACGCTGACCTCGAAGCGCTCCGCCGGATCGGCCTTGCCGATCGACCGCGCTCCCTGCAACGGGGCTCTCTCACTGCCTTTCAGAGGGTGTCTTGCCATGGCTCGATGCTCCTCTTCAAAAAACGAGGGTACGACTCGCTCCGCCGGGCACTGGCCGGGGACGACCCTGTTCCTTGCGCCGATGGCGGCGTTGCGAGCCCTGGCGAAGCCTGGGACGTGCCGCGGGCGTTTCAGCCGGTCGGATGATCGCCGGCAGCCCGATCCGATGCGGCGGGGTCTAAACGGGTTTGAAGCTCGGGCTTCGCTCTCGCGCTCCACGGCGCCTTGCGCCGCTCGCCGATCGATCCCCGCACCATCAAGAGTGGCACAAGCGGGCAGGCGCCGGTTGTGACTTCTCTCACAGCGACGGCGCGCTCACATCGATGCCACGCGCACATCGGCGACCGGCCGCGCGCGCCGCGGCGGTTGCGGCGGCTTGGCGGAACGGGATACAACGGGCGCCGTGGATGCCGTTCGCGATGTGCTTGTCGATCTGCCGGATGAGGCCGCCACCGCCGGCCTCGCCGCGCGGCTGGCAGGGCGCGCCCGGCAAGGCGACGTCATCGGGCTCCAGGGTCCGCTGGGGAGCGGCAAGACCAGCTTCGCCCGCGCCTTCATCCGCGCGCTGGGCGGCGGCGCGGAGGAGGTGCCGAGCCCGACCTTCACGCTGGTTGAGATCTATGCCTTTGCCGGCAAGCCGCCGGTGTGGCATTTCGACCTCTACCGCCTCGGCGCGCCGGAAGAGGCGTGGGAGCTCGGCATCGAGGAGGCCTGGAGCGAGGGCATCAGCCTGATCGAATGGCCGGAGCGGCTGGGCCGGTTGCTGCCGGCGGAGCATCTGCTGTTGGCGCTGGCCGAGGGCGCCGATGCCGGCGCAAGGCTGGCGCGGCTTGCCGCCACCCCCGCCTGGGCGGCGCGGCTCGACGGCATCGCCGATGCCTGACCGCGCCGCGCGCATCGGCAGGTTTCTCGCCGCCGCCGGCGGGGGCGCGGCGTCGCGCCGCCGGCTCGCCGGCGACGCCTCCTTCCGCCGCTACGACCGGCTCGAGGCGCCGCCCTTCCGCGCCGTGCTGATGGACGCGCCGCCGCCGCAGGAGGATGTGCGGCCGTTCCTGACGATCGCGCGGCTGCTGCACGGCTTGGGCTTCAGCGCGCCGGGCATTCTCGCCGAAGACATCGCCGCAGGATTGCTGCTGCTAGAGGATTTCGGCGACGCGACCTATACCCGCCTCCTGGCGCAGGGCGCGGCGGAGGAGCCGCTTTACGCTTTGGCGGTCGATCTCCTGATCGCGCTGCATCGCGGCTTCGATCCCGCGTCGGCGCCGGATCTCCCGGCTTATGACGATCAGCGCCTGCTGACCGAGGCGGGGTTGCTCGTCGACTGGTATCTGCCGGCGGTGACCGGCAAGCCCACCGAGGCGGGCTTGCGCGAGGAGTATCTCGCGCTCTGGCGCGGGTTGCTGCCGCTGGCGCGCGCGGTGCCGGCGAGCCTGGTGCTGCGCGACTACCATGTCGACAATCTCATGCTGCTCGATGGGCGCGACGGCGTCGCTGCCTGCGGCGTGCTCGATTTCCAGGACGCGGTTATCGGCCCCGTCACCTACGATCTCGTCTCGCTGCTCGAGGATGCGCGCCGCGACGTGCCGCCGGATCTCGCCGACGCGATGCGCCGGCGCTATCTCGCGAGCTTTCCCGATTTCGATCCCGCCGGTTTCGCCGCGTCCTACGCCGTGCTCGGCGCGCAGCGCAACTGCAAGATCGTCGGCATCTTCACCAGGCTCCGCGTGCGCGACGGCAAGCCCGGCTATCTCTCCTTCATTCCGCGCGTCTGGCGCTTGATCGAGCAGGATCTGCGCCATCCCGCGCTGGCGCCGGTGGCCGCCTGGCTCAACCGCCATGTGCCGCCGGGCCAGCGCGGCATCCCGACGGGCGCGTCGGCCGCATGAGCCCCGCGCCCACATCCGGCATGGTGCTGGCGGCGGGGCTCGGCCTGCGCCTGCGGCCGATCACCGAGCGCCTGCCCAAGCCGCTGGTGACGCTGGGCGGCCGCACGCTGCTCGATCACGCCATCGACCGCCTCGATGCCGTCGGCGTCGAGCGCGTAATCGTCAACGCGCATTACAAGGCCGAGATGATCGAGCAGCATCTCGCGGCGCGGCAGACGCCGGCGATCACGCTGCTGCGCGAGCCGGCGCTGCTCGAGACCGGCGGCGGCGTGCTCGCGGCGCTACCGCTGCTCGACGATGTCTTCTACGTGGTCAATTCCGACATCTTCTGGCTCGACGGCAAGACGCCGGCGCTGCTGCGGCTGGCGCGCGCCTTCGATGACGCGCGCCTGGACGCGCTGCTGCTGGTGCAGCGCACGACGTCGGCCTTGGGTTATGACGGTCCCGGCGATTTCATCGTCGATCCCCTGGGCGGCGTGCGCCGGCGCGGCGAGCGCGAGGTCGCGCCGCATCTCTTCGCCGGCGTGCAGCTGTTGTCGAAGCGGCTCTTCGCCGGCTGCGCGCCCGGCAAGTTCTCGCTCAACCCGCTCTACGACCGCGCCATCGCCGCAGGCCGGCTCGCCGCCATCATCCATGACGGCGAGTGGTACCACATCGGCACGCCCCAAGGCCTGGCGCTCGCCGAGGAGCGGCTCGCGACCCATCGCACGGAGCGGTAGCCTGCGGTTTGATGCGTTCGGACTCTAGCGCGTGTTTCGGCGGCAGGGGCGCCCGTGCGTCCTTCGAGACGCGCGCTTCGCGCGCTCCTCAGGATGAGGAAATGATGA
>JBKQTR010000164.1:0-5308 GCA_052143095.1 Allostellaceae bacterium | reverse complement strand
GCCGGGAGCGCCCGGCGCCGGCGCCGCGGCGGCAAGCTGCTCGGGCGCGGGCGGCGGGGGCGACGCGGCCTCGGCCGGCGCCGGATGCGGCGGTGTGGGCTTGCGCCGGGGCGGCGTCGGCAACGGCGCGGTTGCCGGCTCCGGCGCGGCCGCCGGCGGCTCCGGTGCTGCCGCCACCTGTTCCGGCGCAGCGGCGCTGGGGCTGGGCGCCGGGCTCGGCGCGGTCGCCGGTGCCGGCTCGCTGCTCGCGACGGCCGGCGCGCTGCCCGCCGCGTCGGGACTGCCGCCCTCGCTGCCCCCCGTGGCGCCGGCCGCGCCCGGTCCCTCGCTCAGCAGCGTCACCTTGAGGACCGGCGCCTCTTGCGGCGGGGTCAGACCCCAAAGCGCGAGCAGCACCAGCGCCAGCAGCACCCCGCCATGCAGCCCCAGCGAGGCGGCGAGCGCGGCTTTCCGCAGCGGACGCGTGGTGAGCGCACTCAGCGGCGCCGGCGCGTCGCGCCGCCCGCCGACCGGCGGCGCCACGGGTTTCTCGGCTTCATCGCTCATGGGACACGGCATCGCGACCTTGGTTAGGCTCCTTGTGAACGGCAGGCGCCCGCTTCCCTGCCGAGCGGCATCCCCCTCTTGTTTCCGTCGGTGATCGAAGAAAGACTAGCGGCATTGGCCGCGGCAGGTCCAGCCATAGAGGAGGAGCATTATGAAGGTCGTCATCACCGGCGGCACCGGCTTCATCGGACGGCGCCTGGCGCAGCGCCTGCTGCAGCGCGGCGCCATCGCCGGGCCCGACGGGCGCGAGACGACCATCGAGGAGGTGGTGCTGTTCGACGTCGCGGCACCTGTGCCGCCGATCCCGCCCAACAACCGCCTGAAGATCGTCACCGGCGACATCGCCGATCCCGCCACGGTGCGCCAGCTCATCGACCGCACCACCGGCACCGTCTTCCACCTCGCCGCGGTGGTCAGCGGCCAGGCCGAGGCCGATACCGATATCGGCTACCGCGTCAATCTCGACGGCACCCGCGCCGTGCTCGAGGCCTGCCGCGCGCTCGGCACGCGGCCGCGCCTGGTCTTTGCCAGCTCGCTCGCCGTCTATGGCGGCGACATGCCGGAGGCGATCACCGATGAAACGCCGCTGACGCCGCAAACCTCCTACGGCTCGCAGAAGGCGATCGGCGAGCTGCTGGTCAACGACTACAGCCGCAAGGGCTATATCGACGGCCGCGCGCTGCGCCTGCCGACCATCGTGGTGCGGCCGGGCCGCCCCAACCGAGCCGCCTCGACCTGGGTCTCCTCGCTGTTCCGCGAGCCGCTGAGCGGCGTCGAGGTGGTGTGTCCGGTGTCCCGCGACTCCGTGATGGCGTGTCTCTCGCCGCGCCGGCTGGTGGCGGCGATCGAGCGCGTCCACGATCTGCCCGGCGAGCGCTTCGGCTTCAGCCGCACCGTGCTGCTGCCGGGCATCTCGGCGACGGTGGCGGAGATGATCGAGGCGCTGCGCCGCGCCGGCGGCGCCGCGGCGGTCGACCGCATCCGATGGGAGCCCGACGCCGTCATCCAGAAGATCGTCGATGGCTGGCCGCGCGCCATCGTCGCCAAACGCGCCGAGAGCCTCGGCATCCAGGCCGATGCCGGCATCGACGAGATCGTCCAGGCCTTTGTCGAGGACGATCTGCCGGCGCAGAAGGCGCTGGTGGCCGCCGGCTAGAACCGCTGCTAGAATTAGGAGCAGTGGCCGAGCAAACGGCCCGTTCTAAGCGAGCCCGGAGGGTGACATGGCTGAGTTGACGATGAGCGCCGGCGCCAGCCGGCTCGCTCACTACGTACCGCGCCTCGGCTTCGCGCTGGTGGTGCTGTCGGCGGTGCTGCTGGCGCTGGCGCCGATCGGCTGGCGCCTGGGGCTGTGGCACTTCCGCACCTCCTTCTGGTACCTGATGGAGCCTGCCGTCTTCGTCGGCGCGGCGGGGTTCGTCGTGTCGCTGATCGCGCTCGCCTGGTGGGGCGGCATGTCCGGCGGCGGCCGCGTGCTGGCGCTGCTCGGCCTCGTCGGCGGCGCCCTCTTCATCTATTACCCCGTGCAGTTCTACGCCCGGATCGCGCCGCTGCCGCTGCTCCACAACACGCCCCTGCCGCGCATCCACGACATCACCACCGATGCGGCGAACCCGCCGGTCTTCGCCGCGACGCTGGTGGCGCGCGCCGCCGAGGCCGGCAATTCGACCGCCTATGCCGGACCCGACCTCGCCCGGCAGCAGCAGGCCGGATATCCCGACATCGCGCCGCTGCAGACGGCGCTGCCGCCGGCAGAGGCGTTCAAGCGCGCGCTGGCGGCGGCGGTAGCCATGCCCGGCTGGACCATCGTCAAGAGCGATCCCGCCTCGGGCACGATCGAGGGCAGCCAGCGCACGCTCTTCATGGGCTTCACCGATGATTTCGTCATCCGGGTCAGCGCCGACGGCGCCGGCAGCCGCATCGACATGCGCTCGGAAAGCCGGCAGGGAATCAGCGATTTCGGCGTCAATGCCGAGCGCATCCGCTCCTATCTCGCGGCGCTGAAGCCGAGCCTCGGATAGCGCGCATGCTCGCCCAGCTCAGCGCGCATCTGGCGGCGGCGCTCATTCTCTTGACCGCGGCGCTGATGCTGGCGGCGCCGCTGGGCTTTCGCCTCCATCTCTGGTCGGCGATCACCGCGCTGACCAAGGTGGTGGCGCTGGGCCTTGTCGCGGGCGCGCTGGCGGCGCTGCTGGCGGCCGTCTCGCTCGCCGCGGGCGGCTGGCAGGTCGGGCCCGGCACCACGATCATGCTGCTCGCCACCATCGTCATCGGCGCCGCCGCCATCGCGCTGCCGCTGCGCGTCAAGCGGCTGGCGGAGAGGACGCCGTTCAACGACGTCAGCACCGACACCGCCAACGCGCCGCTGCTCGACGCGGTGCTGCCGCTGCGCCGGGCCGAGGTGCCCGATGCCACCGGCAACTATGACCGCGCCAGGCTGGCGGCGCTGCAGCAGCGCACATATCCCGATCTCCTGCCGCGCACGCTCGCGGCCGCGCCCGGCGAGGCCTTCACCCGCGCGCTCGACGCCGCCAAGGCGATGGGCTGGACCATCGTGGCCGCTGATGCCGCGCGCGGTCGCATCGAGGCCACCGACAAGACGCGGTGGTTCGGCTTCGTCGACGACATCGTCATCCGGCTGACGCCGGCCGCCGCCGGCACGCGCGTCGATATGCGCTCGGCGAGCCGCGTCGGCATCTCCGATCTCGGCAAGAACGCGGCGCGCATCCGCGCCTACCTGGCGACGCTCGCCGCTGCGGGCTGAAGCCCGAAGCGGCCACGCCCCGTCAGGTCACGGCAGCAGCGCGCCCTGCGTGTTCACGTAGCACCCATAGACCGAGGTGCTGGCGCAAATATAGAGCCGGTTGCGCAGCGGTCCGCCGAACACCAGGTTGGCGCAGGTCTCCGGCAGGTGGATCTTGCCGAGCAGCTCGCCGGCGGGGCTGTAGCAGCGCACGCCGTCCTCCTTCGGGTCGGCCCACCCCATGCTGCACCAGACATTGCCTTCGACGTCGCAGCGCATGCCGTCGGTCAGCCCCGGCGCGAAATTCTCGGCGAACACCTTGCTGTTGCTCACCTTGCCCTGGTCGATATCGACATCGAAGACGCGGATATGGGCGGGGCCGCCATGGGTGATGCCGCTGTCGATGATGTAGAGCTTCTTCTCGTCCGGCGAGAAGCAGATGCCGTTGGGCTGCACGAAGTCGTCGACCACGACGGTGACGTTGCCGCTCTGCGGATCGACGCGATAGACGTTGTGCTTCTCCTGCTCGGGCTCGGCTCTCAACCCCTCGTAGTTGCCGCCGATGCCGTAGGTCGGGTCGGTGAACCAGACCGAGCCGTTGGAGGCGACGACGACGTCGTTCGGCGAATTGAGCCGCTTGCCGTTGTAGCTGTCGGCGAGCGCGGTGATGGTGCCGTCGAGCTCGGTGCGCGTCACGCGCCGGCCGCCATGCTCGCAGCTGACCAGGCGTCCCTGGCGATCGACGGTGTTGCCGTTCGAGTTGAGCGAGGGCGAGCGGTAGACGCTGAGGTGATCGTCCTCCTCCAGCAAGCGCACCATACGGTTGTTGGGGATGTCGCTACAGATGAAGTAGCGGCCGGCGCGGAAATAGGCGGGCCCCTCCGCCCAGCGCAGGCCGGTGGCGATGCGCTCGACGGCGCCGGTGCCGACGCTGCCCTTGAAGCGCTTGTCGAGGGCCTCGATGTGGGTGTCGGGATAGCGCGAGTTGGGGAGCGGGCCGAGCGGCAGCTTTTCGGCCCGCGGGACCGCGAGCGGGGCTGCGGTTGCGCCGAAGGGGCCTTCGGTGGCAGCGACCGCGACCTTCAGGGTGACGGCCGATGCAGCGGCTGCAGATGCGGTCAGAAAGGCACGTCTGTCCATGTTCCTCCTCCTTTTTTCCCCGACTTTCTAGCAGGGATGGTAGGAACACTACGCAGCCTTTTGCCGATCAGCTAGGCGAATCTTGCTTTGTCACAGTGGCGCAATACTGTGAGGTGCATCAGCGGCGCTCGCCGGCGGACGCTAGCCCGGGCCGAGCGGCTCTCGCGGTTGCTGCGCAACCGCTGACGCCGCCGCGGACAAACTCGCTGCGCGAGTTTGCCGCTACATCACCGCGCCGAGCTGCCAGGGGGTGAACTCCTCCTCTCCGATGCCGAGTTCCTCGCTCTTGGTGCGCTGGCCCGAGGCGGTGGCCAGCACGAGCTCGAAGATCGCGCGGCCGATCTCCTGCACCGAGGCCTCGCCCTCGGCGATCCCGCCGCAATTGATGTCCATATCGTCGGTCATGCGGCGGTAGAGCGGCGTGTTGGTGGCGAGCTTCAGGCTCGGCGCCGGCTTGCAGCCGAAGACCGAGCCGCGCCCCGTGGTGAAGCAGATGAGATTGGCGCCGCCGGCGACTTGGCCGGTCGCCGAGACCGGGTCGTAGCCGGGCGTGTCCATGAACACGAAGCCCTTGGCGGTGATCTCCTCGGCGTAGCGATAGACCTGGACGAGGTCGGTGGTGCCGCCCTTGGCCACCGCGCCCAGCGATTTCTCCAGGATGGTGGTGAGGCCGCCTGCCTTGTTGCCGGGCGAGGGGTTGATGTTCATCTCGCCGCCGGTCTTGGCGGTGTAGTCCTCCCACCAGCGGATGCGCTCGACCAGCTTTTCGCCGACTTTTGCATTCACCGCCCGGCGCGTGAGCAGATGCTCGGCGCCGTAAATTTCCGGCGTCTCGGCCAAGACGCCGGTGCCGCCGTGCTTGACCAGAAGATCGACCGC
>JBKQTR010000163.1:0-6803 GCA_052143095.1 Allostellaceae bacterium | reverse complement strand
CCCTCCGTGTCTCCGTGGTGAACCCCATATGCGCATATGCGATAGCCCTGCAGTCCACCCAGGCACCGATGTGCCGATATGCCAATCGCCAATTTGGTAATCCATGCCTCTGCAACCGCTTGGTTTGCCGCTTGGGCCGAGTCGACCCTTGGCGCCCGGACCGCAGGGTATCAAACTTTGCCTAGGATTTGTGGTAGGACCCGCAACGCGACCAGTCCGTCTCTGGACGGGTGGAAAATTCGGTAGCGATAGGACGTCAATGGGAGACGTAACGACATGACTGACTATGGCCCGCTGACCCTCCATGTGCCCGAACCGGCGGTTCGGCCTGGTGGCACCCCCGATTTTTCGAGTGTCCGGGTTCCAAGAGCGGGATCGGTGGCGCGGCCGGAGGTGAACGCCGATCCGGAATCGATCCGCGACCTCGCCTATTCAATCATCCGCGTTCTTAACCGCGACGGTAAGGCGGTCGGTCCTTGGGGCGGGCTCTTGAGCGACGGAGAATTGCTCGAGGGTCTGCGCCACATGATGATTTTGCGCACGTTCGACGCGCGGATGCTGATGGCGCAGCGGCAGGGCAAAACGTCCTTCTATATGCAGCACATGGGCGAAGAGGCGGTCAGCTGCGCTTTTCGCAAGGCACTGCTGTCGGGCGACATGAATTTTCCGACCTATCGTCAAGCAGGACTGCTGATCGCCGCCGGCCATTCGCTGGGTGATATGATGTGCCAGATTTACTCCAACGAGCGGGATCCGCTGAAAGGCCGCCAGATGCCAGTTCTCTATTCGTCGAAGGAGGACGGCTTCTTCTCGCTTTCTGGAAATCTGGCAACCCAATATATACAGGCCGTAGGCTGGGCCATGGCATCCGCGATCAAGAACGACACGAAGATCGCCGCCGCGTGGATCGGCGATGGCGCGACCGCCGAATCGGACTTCCACGCCGCCTTGGTTTTCGCCTCCACCTACAAGGCACCGGTGGTGCTAAACATCGTCAACAATCAGTGGGCGATTTCGACCTTCCAGGGCATCGCCCGCGGCGGCTCCGGCACCTTCGCCGCGCGCGGTCTCGGCTTCGGCATCCCCGCGCTCAGGGTCGACGGCAACGACTATCTTGCCGTGCATTCCGTGGCGAAATGGGCAGCCGAGCGGGCACGCCGCAATCTCGGTCCCACGCTCATCGAGTATGTCACCTATCGCGTCGGCGCTCATTCCACTTCCGACGATCCCTCTGCCTACCGGCCAAAGACCGAGTCCGACGCTTGGCCGCTCGGCGACCCGGTGATCCGGCTCAAAAATCACTTGATTACACGCGGCGCCTGGTCGGACGAACGCCATAAGCAAGCGGAAGCCGAAGTTCTGGATGCCGTGATCACCGCGCAGAAAGAGGCCGAAAGCCACGGCACGCTGCATACCGGCGGCCAGCCGTCGGTGCGTGACATGTTCGAGGATGTCTACGCGGAAATGCCGCCCCATTTGCGTTGGCAACGCCAGCAAGCGGGAGTCTGAACCATGCCCCGCAAGACCATGATCGAAGCTATCCGCGACGCTATGGACGTGATGATGGGCCGCGACGACAATGTTGTCGTGTTCGGCGAGGATGTGGGTTTCTTCGGCGGCGTCTTTCGCGGCACGCAGGGGCTACAGGCGAAATACGGTAAGAGCCGTTGTTTCGATACCCCGATCAATGAGTCGGGGATCGTGGGCGCTGCGGTCGGTATGGCTGCCTATGGGCTTCGCCCCTGCGTCGAGATCCAGTTCGCCGACTACATGTATCCGGCCTACGACCAGATCGTTTCAGAGGCCGCGCGACTGCGCTATCGCTCGAATGGCCAATTTACCTGTCCGCTCGTGGTGAGAATGCCGACCGGCGGCGGAATCTCCGGCGGACAGACCCACAGCCAGAGTCCGGAGGCCCTGTTCACCCATGTATCGGGCCTGAAGACGGTCGTGCCGTCGAACCCGAAGGACGCCAAAGGACTGCTGATTGCGGCGATCGAGGATCCCGATCCGGTGATCTTCCTGGAGCCGAAGCGGCTCTACAACGGCCCCTTCGACGGTCATCACGACCGGCCCGTCACACCTTGGTCGAAGCACGAGCTCGGCGAGGTTCCGGACGGTCACTATGCGGTGCCTCTAGGGAAGGCCGCCGTCCGGCGCCAAGGCGCGGCCCTGACCGTGCTCGCCTACGGGACAATGGTCTATGTCGGCATGGCGGCCGCTGTCGAAACCGGCGTCGATGCTGAAATCATCGACCTGCGCACGCTGTTGCCGCTCGATCTGGAGACGATCGAAGCATCGGTCCGGAAGACGGGCAGATGCGTGATCATCCATGAGGCGACGCGGACATCGGGATTCGGCGCGGAGCTTTCCGCGCTGGTGCAGGAAACATGCTTCTATCACCTGGAGGCGCCCGTCAGGCGCGTCACGGGCTGGGATACGCCCTATCCGCATGCGCAGGAGTGGGACTACTTCCCTGGTCCCGCTCGTGTCGGCCGCGCGCTGCTCGAAACGATGGAGCAGTGAGATGGCCGAGCACGTGATCAGACTGCCCGATGTCGGCGAAGGCGTCGCCGAGGCCGAGCTCGTCGAGTGGCACGTCAAGATCGGCGATCTTGTCCGGGAGGATGCGATCCTTGGAGCGGTCATGACGGAAAAGGCGACGGTGGAGATCCCTTCGCCGATCGACGGCGAGATTGTTTGGCTCGGCGCCAAGGTCGGCGACATGGTCGCCGTCGGTGCCGACCTTGTCCGTCTGAAGGTCCGAGGCGAAGATAACAGCTCCGCTCTCAAGGTCGCGCAGGTGGTGCCGAGAGCCAAGGCTACCGCCGCCGAAACGGCGGATTCCGCTTCGTCGGCAAAGCGTCCCATCGGCAATTCACTCGGGCACGCCCCGTCCGCGACCGCCCTGCCGGGATCCGCAAGAGGCCGGCCGAGCCGAACCGCTCCGTTCCGACAATTCGCCGGCGGTGCTCCGCGTCCCGAAGGCGAAAAGCCCCTGGCCGCACCAGCGGTTCGTCTGCGAGCTCGAGAGGCCGGAGTAGACCTGCGACAGGTACGCGGCACGGGTCCTGCCGGCCGCATTACGCATGAGGATCTGGACGCTTTCTTCGCTCAGGGACCGGGAATGGCAAGAGCGCCAGGCCTTCAGCCGAGAACTGCGGTGGAAGACATCAAGGTGGTCGGCCTGCGCCGCAGGATCGCCGAGAAAATGTCGATTTCCAACGCGCGCATTCCCCACATCACTTATGTCGAGGAGGTCGATGTCACCGGGCTCGAGGAGCTTCGGGCAACGCTAAACAACCGGAAACGGCACGACCAGCCGAAGCTGACGCTCTTGCCCTTCCTGATGCGCGCCATGGTGCGGGCCATCGCCGAGCAGCCCAATCTGAATGCGCTGTTCGACGACGAGGCAGGCGTCGTCCACCAGCATGCCGCCGTGCACATCGGCGTCGCGGCGCAGACGTCCGCTGGCCTCATGGTGCCGGTGGTCAGGCACGCAGAGGCGCTCGATCTCTGGGGCTGTGGGGCGGAGGTGAACCGGCTTGCCGAAGCGGCGAAGAACGGCACCGCCACCCGCGACGAACTGAGCGGCTCCACCATCACCATAACGTCGCTCGGCGCCATGGGCGGCGTGGTGACGACGCCCATCATCAACCATCCCGAGGTCGCGATTATCGGCGTCAACAAGATGATGGTGCGACCCGTCTGGGACGGGTCGGCATTCGTTCCCCGCAAGATGATGAACCTTTCGTCAAGCTTCGATCACCGCGTGGTGGATGGCTTTGACGCCGCGCTCTTCGTGCAACGCATCAAGACGCTACTTGAGACCCCAGCGCTGATCTTTATGGAAGGCTGAGGCCGTGAAAGACATCTCCTGCAAGCTCTTGGTGATCGGTGCGGGCCCAGGCGGCTATGTCTGTGCGATTCGCGCAGGCCAGCGTGGTATCGACACCGTAGTGGTCGAGGCGAAGAAGGTCGGAGGAACCTGCCTCAATGTCGGCTGCATTCCTTCCAAGGCCCTGATCCACGCGGCTGAAGAGTTCGAGAAGATCGCGCGGATCGCGAGCGGCGTGAGCCCGCTCGGCATTTCCGCCGGCAAGCCCGCGCTCGATCTCTCGAAGACCGTGCTCTGGAAGGAGGGCATCGTCGGTCGCCTCAACAATGGAGTTTCGGGACTGTTGAAGAGGGCGGGAGTGAAGGTCGTCGAGGGCTGGGCGCGATTTCGCGACGGAAAGACGGTCGAGGTGGAGACGGAAATCGGCCTGCAGGTGATCCGCGCGGAACAGGTGGTGATCGCGACGGGTTCCGACGCTATCGAACTTCCGTTCCTCCCCTTCGGCGGCAAGGTGATCTCGTCGACAGGGGCTCTAGCGCTGACCGAAGTGCCGAGTAAGCTTGTCGTCGTGGGCGCTGGCTATATCGGGCTGGAGCTGGGGACCGCATTTTCCAAAGTGGGCGCTGCGGTGACCGTCGTTGAAGCTCAGTCCCGCATCCTACCTCAATACGACGCCGAGCTGACGCGGCCGGTCGCCAAGCGTCTGCGAGAACTCGACATCGACGTGCTGACCGGTGCCAAGGCGAAAGGGCTCGCGTCCAAAGACGGTGCCCTCTCCATCGAGGCGGCAGATGGGAAGGTGGTGACGCTCGTGGTCGACAAGATACTCGTTACGGTCGGCCGCAAGCCGGCGACCAACGGCTGGGACCTCGATGCGATCGACCTCGATATGGATGGCCCGTTCATTCGCATCGATGACAAGTGCCGCACCTCGATGCGCGGCGTCTACGCCATCGGAGACGTGACGGGCGAGCCGATGCTGGCACACCGGGCCACGGCGCAAGGTGAGATGGTGGCCGGGATCGTCGCCGGCGAAAAACGCTCCTGGGACAAGGTTTGCATCCCCGCAGTTTGCTTCACCGATCCTGAGATTGTCACCGCCGGACTGTCGCCCGAAGAGGCTAAGGCGGCCGGCATCGAGATCAAGACCGGGCTCTTTCCTTTCCAGGCGAACGGCCGCGCCATGACGCTCGAGAAAGAAGCCGGCTTCATCCGCGTCGTCGCCAGGGCCGACAATCATCTTCTGCTCGGCATTCAGGGAGTGGGAGCCGGGATTGCGGAATTGTCGGCCGGCTTCAGTTTGGCGCTCGAAATGGGCGCGCGACTCGAGGACGTCGCCGCAACGATCCATGCCCACCCGACCCAGAGCGAAAGTCTTCTGGAGGCGGCCCTCAAGGCTTTGGGCCATCCGATGCATATCTAGATTGGGGCAACCCTGCTAATTCGCTTCCAATCGTGATGGCGTCGACGCTTAGGGTCGATCCCATGATCCACAAATGGGACATCTCTCGATGCTTCGGCAGATGTGGTCGGCAGTTTCGAGGCCATGCTGTTAAGCGCCGCGACCGCGCTCGGAGCGGCGCTGATCGTCGAAGAGATGTCGAGCAAGAGCGCCGCTCTTCCACCCGGAGCTGGTTCCGGCGCGCACGCTCGCTACCGTCTCCTGAAACGTACACTTCGCCAATTCACAGCTCGCTATGCCAAGGTGTGCACGATTACCGGCCCGGCCAACGCCGTGGCTGGACCGGCAAGCAAGGGCGCAAGATTCTGCTCGATCCACGTGAGCGCGCGTCTGTTTGACTCCTCGGCTCCTGCGTAATCGTTGAAGATACTGATCGCTGTCACGGTGTCGTCCGGCGCATAAACCACATAGTACGCCTTGAACCCCGGGACATCACTGATGATCGGAATGGCGCCGTCTTTGATCCTGCGCGACAACTCTTCGGCCATGCCAGTCTTCGCCTTGGCCTGACGAATGGCGGCGTACACGGAAGCCTCCTTCACCGGTGGGTCCGGCTGCTGCGATAGTGCGGTTGCAATAGACCACACAGCTGAAGGGTACACCATCCTCCGCGTTGACACCACGGACCTCGTTACGCGAACGCAAGCTCACTGCAAGACCATCCATCGCTGCGGGGATGCGCCGAAGTCAACGTTGCCGTTACGGTGCCGTCTACCGCATAGCCTGGGGTCAAGATGATGCTTGGATCGCGCCGTAGGTAAAGCGCTGCGCATCACCGGACGACGACACGTCAGCAGTGGGTCATGAGCACACGTGCGAAATGCGGCATGGCGCGGCAGGTTCACCCCCAACTCCGGAAGGACGCACGGGCACTTGGCGCCGCGGCTTCGCGCCAGAACCGGACATTCCCGGCGGCTCGAACCGGCGCCAACAGAATCAAGTTTTGACGTGGGGCTACGATCGCGCCGCGGTCGATGAGGCGACGACAACCCTGGCCTAGGCCATCGGCTCGAAGCGCATCGCGCCATCGCAGGGGGAGTCACGAGGCAACGCGCCTTGGTGACAGGGAGATTTTTATGGTTGGCGCCGAGCCGATAGCGTCGACCTAACACCCGGCTTGGAGCGGTGCGCATTTTCCACGACGTCGGTCCTGCGGCTGAGCGGCGTGCACTGATCGTGGAAGGCGCCCGGACGTGTTGGTTGATATAGATCAAAGCGTCAGCGCCGTGAGCCGATATTATAAACACTCTTACTGCCCCAAGCGGCGGAATGTCATCTCGCGCGGAACTTGCTTACGGCGTGCCCTGAGCTGGCTCCAACTGTGACTTCGACGTTGGCCGCGCGATTTCGGAACCAGCGGGGAACAGTGAGAGCTTCGGCTAGGTCGTGTGGACATTTGCGCGACGGCCCATGGGTCGACCAGGCTGGTGCGGTTGGCGGGTGCGACAGATTGACTCGGCAGGGCGATTTGGGATTCCCCTCGCATTGAAAGCGTGATTCTGA
>JBKQTR010000162.1:0-21477 GCA_052143095.1 Allostellaceae bacterium | reverse complement strand
TCAGAATCACGCTTTCAATGCGAGGGGAATCCCAAATCGCCCTGCCGAGTCAATCTGTCGCACCCGCCAACCGCACCAGCCTGGTCGACCCATGGGCCGTCGCGCAAATGTCCACACGACCTAGCCGGCCCGGCCGTCGAGCAAGCGCTATAATGGCCGAGTTGCGCGCAGGGATGGGCTGGAGCGGGCCCACCGTATCACGGGCGATGATGAAGGTCAGGAGCGTGAGGTGAGCGAGGGCGAGACGGGCGGGCCGCCGCTGGCTCTGCCGGCCGACTTGCTCACCCGCAGTGTCGAGCCTGGCAACGATCGACAGAGGCTGCCCTGGCTGGCGATAGTCGCGGCAGCGCTGATGCATGCCTTGGTGCTGCTCTCGCTTATCATCAACTGGTCACATCCGGCCGTGCTGCCGAGCGAGCCCGCCGTCATCCCCGTGCAAGTCGTCTTCGCACCCCCGCCCCCGCCGCCAACCCCACCGGCTGCTCCGCCTGCGCCAAAGCCCGCCGCTCCTCTCGCCTATCGCGAATCCGGACCGGATCAGCACACGACCGCACCACCTCCCGCCGAAATGCCGGCACCGGAACCGGCGACTCCTCCGCCCCCGGCATTGGAGCCGGCGCCATCGGAAAAGGAGACGCCCCCGCCGCCGCCAGAAAAGCCCGCGCCGGCGCTGGAGAAGCAACCACAGGAGAGCGCCAAGCCATCGCCGCATAAGGACGTGGCGCGACTCGAGCCGCCCAAGAAGGAGGCGGAGACGATGCGGGCGCTGCGTCCCGCGCCGCCGAGACATCTCGACGTTGAGCCGGGTGAGCGCTTTGAAAGCGGCGATCCCTATCTCAATCAACTCCACGCGCTGATCGAGCGGCATCGCATTTATCCGCGCGTGGTGGGGCCGTTCGGTTTGCCGGCGGAAGGTACGGCGGTCTATGACGTCGCCGTCGACCGCTCCGGCCGGATCATCGGCATGCAGCTCGACCATTCCTCGGGCGTCGCCGGGATCGACCAGGCCGTCGAGAGCATGATCCGCAGCAGCCTGCCCTTCCCGCCGCTGCCCGCCGATTACCCGGACGAGATCAGCATCGTCGTCACGATTCGCCTTTTCCCGCCGTCTTGACGTCACCGGCCGGGATGCTCACGGCGCAGGCGATAATTCGATGCGCTCGCAATTCATGCGACCTTGGAGCAGGCAGTCCTCAAGCTTCGAGACCTGGGCCAATCCATCGGCAACCCAGAGCCCGACCAATCCCAGCAGCAGCGCCACAGCGAAGCCGGCGAGGCTGGCCGTAAACCGGTCGGCCTCTTCTTGGCGCTCGCGCGTCGATGTCGTTCGCCGTTGCATGGCGGTTATTCTGCCACAGTTGACTTGTGGAGGCGAGCGAGGGCGATGGCGAGCGCATCTCTGCCGAGACTGCGCTCCACCCCTTCGCGTGCTGCCGCTTACGGGACCGGGCGCAACCTCCGTGCCTTGCTCGGCACTGCGCCTGTCCGCAGCATCTCCGCGAGATCGATGACCATCTGGCAGAGCGTCTGCGTATCCATCTCCGATGCCGCAGCCCCTATGCACTCGAGAACGTGCGCTCTTCGTTTCTCGTCGATCGTGGCCTGGGATGGGTGGGGATCGAGGTCGTGGCTGCGCTCTTGCTCCCGCGGATCGGTATCGGTCGTCATGCTTCCATGCCTCCCCCTATCGATGCGGGGCCCGCCGCTTACGTCTCTGCCGGCCGCACGAAGCAAAGCACCTTTGGATTCGCATAGGGCAGCCAACAGGCGATGGCCCGGCCCGTGGGATTGTCGGATTTGCTGAGGACGCTTTCGGCCGGGACCTCTTCCCAATGCGGCTCCACGTCGTCGCCGTACTGTTTGCCGATCAGCACCTCGTAATGGTCGCTGGCGATGCGGTACTCGACCGGCCTGCAATCCGCCTGGGAGCAGCAACCGCCGCCGTTCGGCGCCTTCAGGGATTGGAACCACGGCGCGAGCGCGGGATCCGCGTTCTCCGGCGGCCGCGCATGGCAGAGTGCCCCGATCAGCAGCAGCACGAGAACCCCGGCGATCGCGAGCCATATCCGGGCGATCATGCAGCTACTCCCACGCCAGCCCGCACCAGCGCCGCTTGGTACAGCTGGATATGGTGATAGGCGAAAATGCCCCAGGGATCGCCCGGAAGCGGCGGCGCGAAGACGTCCGTCAGCGGCGTGACGCGGCCGAAAGGCGGCTCGGTCGGCACGTCCGTGACGAGATCGTGCCGCCCCGCGCCCGCGTTGCGATAGGAACGCCCGGGCACGCCGGCGAGTATCGTGGTCAGACTCCCGCACCCAGACCGAGGCTCGCCGAACACCACCCGCGTCGCCGGCGGGCGCCCTGCCACCACCAGCAACCCGCAGAACAGCGTCGCGCGCGCGGCGCCCAGGCTGTGGCCGGTGACGTAGACGCTTGGCCGGAGCAACGGCGAGAGCGTCGCGAAGGCATCGTCCATGCCGAGCATGAAGCCGGCATGGACGTCGCCCAGCTGCGGGTGCCTCGTGCTGGCATGCGGGATGGTGAGGAAGTCGCGCGCCCAATCCTCGACGGTCGTTGAGCCGCGGAAGATGACGAGGTCATCATCACCTCGCCGCCGCAGCCCGACGCAGACGCCATCGTCGGCATCGGGCTCGATGAGCGCGTCGAAGCCTGCGCCGCCCTGGTAAAGGTCGGCGCAGGCCTGGACGCAGTCGATGTCGGAGATCACGACCGTCAGGAGGCTGGTGCCGCTGCCGGCTTCGCCGCCGCGAGCGACGCCGCCAGCGCGTTCACCTCCTGCTGCACGATTGCGGCCACGTCTTTCACCGTCGCCTGCTCCAGGTTGGGCACGACCGCCAGCAGGTTGACCTGGAACGCGGCCGCCTGCGCCGCGAGGTTCACGGGATCGGCGTTCTGCTGCACGCTCGTCAGCAGCGCATTGACCGGGCCGAGGGCGGCGGCGAGGCTGTTGTCCTTCACCACCTGGAGAATGCTGCTCAGGACCGAACCGATGCTCGTATCAGCCATATTGCTCTCCTTGATGTATGGGGGTTGATCAGGCGGACTTCGCGGCGGCGAGCGCCCGCCGATGCTGGTATTTGTTGGCCAGCGACCAGGCGATACCGGCAATGACGATGACCGCGCCGACGCCGTCCTGCAGTTGCGAGGAGCTGAGGACGCCGTCGGTGACGAGGGCACCGCCCGCCGTGGTCAAGACGTGACGGAGGATGGCGAGAATGTCGTCTTGGCTCATGACATGCTCCTAACTTTGCAAGGCCAAGGCGACCGCCTTGGCGATGGTGGCCGCGTCATAGATGCAGCGGCCGTTCTCGTGAAAAATGATCGCACGCGCGACGTTGGCGAGCTCGCCAGGGTGCTCGAGATCGAGCGGCTGACTGGCGCCGATCCCGGTTCGCGCAAGGACATCGGCCAAGTAAGCGCCGGTATCGTTCTCGGTCCTGGGCGCATAGCGGCGGACCACGTCTTCGAGCGTGCGACAACCGTCGAGCCGTTGATAGTTAAGCAGCACCCGGCAGAGGGCCCGGATGCCATGTTCCGCCCTGTCGAAGAGGCAGAACCCCGAATCGTCACGCCCCGTCTGCCCCACCCATTGAGTGAGAAGGTCGAAACGGATATTGCCGGGGTTGACGTTTTTCTCACCGCGCGTCGGCGCTTTGACGAGGTCGCTCACGGCGCGCCCCGCACGGCCTCGAGCCGGGTGATGCGCAGGTCATGGTCCTGGCTCTCCTGCTCGAGCTTGTCGACGCGCACCCCTTGCGACTGCGCCGTCACCGCGGCGCCGGCGCCGGCGGTTTCGATCGCGCCGACTTTTTCGAACAGGTTGGCAATCCGGCCATCGATATGGTCGAGCTTCGATCCGAGATCGCTGACCCACCACAGGATCATCGCGCCAATGATCGGCCCCAGGACTGAGATCGTGATGACGACGCCGCGCGACACGCCGGCGATGAGATCGCTCTGTCCCATGCGGCACAAAAGGCCGGGAGGTTTTTCTTCCATGCGCAGCTCCGGTAAATGAAAAGCCGCCCGGAGGCGGCTTGGTCAGAGAGATGAGGTAGCGCCTTGCCATTTAGCGCGGTGCTCGCGCTGCTGGCGCCGCAACGCTTCGTCGGCCGCAGTGTGCCGCTGCGTCTTCGTCCGCCTCTCCGCCTAGCGTGTACCGAGGCCAGTATCGAGGATGCTGCCGTCGGGATAGATAAGCTTCATCGTGTTGCCGCTGCTGTCGACATGCGGCTGCAACGCTTTCCGCCACGCCAGCGCCCCCTGCTGCTGGTTGGCGCTGCGCGCGCCCGCCTGCAGCCCCTCGCCGATACTGCCCAGCAGGGTGGGGCTGCGCGACGTCATCATGCCGATGCCGATCTGCGTCAGCGGGTTGTTGAGCCAGCCGGCGATGCCGCGCGGCTCTTCAGGTGCCACCGCCTGCGGCCCTTGGACAAGCCGCGGAAATCCTTGCGATCCTGCAACGGCGGCGCTCGGGAATGTGGTCGCCGCTCGAGCAGCGTCCGGCGGCACGTCGCGAAACGGCAGGAGCTCCCGCTTGGATGGGGGCACCGACACCGACGTTGCCCAGTGCGGCGCCGGCCCTGCCGCGCCCGTGTCGATGCCCGGGACGGGCGGCTTGGGCGGCGGCGGTCCCGGCAGCGGTGCTGGCGCCTCCTCATCGCCCTCATCGAAATCCTGTGCCGGGTCGATCGGCGGGGGCGCGCCACCAGCGCCGAACGCCTGCGGAAAGCCGCGCGAGGCCCCGCCGCGCGCCAGCAGGGCGATGGCGAGCGGCGCAAGCGCAGCGGCGCTCCCGAGTAGCGACGAGTTCGAGGACGAGGCGCCGTTGCTGTTGCCGCCGTTGGGGTTCGGCGGCGTCGGCACGCTGAGGTTCTTGCCGTCGTTGGGTGGCATCGAGATCGGCGAGGCGCCCAGAAGCGACAGCGCCTGGTTGACCTCGGCGGCGTCGTCACCGCTCATGCTGGGGAAGCCCATGCTACTCCCTCCCGGCACGAGGCCGCCGCTATCGCGGCGCCGCATGATGGCCGTGGAGTTGGTGATACGGCCGCCGGTCGCGATCCCCGCTGCGCCGGCGGCGATGTTGCTGGCGGCCTGGTTCTGAAGACTGCCGAGATAGGAGGCGCTGAGGCCGGAGCCGTTGTAGCCGCCGATGCCGCCGTTGCTTCCGAAAAGACCGGAATTTTCCAGCGCGCTCGCCCCCGTCAGCGCGATCCCGCCGAGCTCGCCGAGCGCGTTCGGCCCGGGCGTCGTCGTCGTTGCCGTGCCGCCCTCGCCCGGCCCCGCGCCCTCGACCAGCCCTGCGAGGAAGTTCGTCGTGGCGTAAGGGAAGGCCTGCTGCTGCTGGAACTGCTCGATCGGCACGTTGAGCTCGGTTTGCTCGAGCGACTGCTGCAGGTTGCCTGCCCCCAGCTCCGCATTGGCGCCCGACAGCAACGAGTTCTGCGCCGTCGTGCCGAGCTCGCTCTCGAGGCCGGCCGCGTTCTGCGCCAACCAGTCGGAAGCCGACGCTCCCTGGAGCTGCAGGTTCTGCTGCGTGTTCAGCTGCTGCTCGGCGCCGGTGAAGCCCTGGTTTTGGATGTTGGCGAGGGTCGGCGCTTCAGCAAGCTGCTGCTGCTGCGCCATCTGCGCCTCGAGTACCGATTCCCGGTCACCGCCGAACGCCCCGGCGGACGCGGCCGCGGCGTTCGCCTGGTTGAACTGCTGCGCGTTCTGGTTGTTGAGCAGGTTCTGCGTCGACTGCGTGACCTGCGCGGTATAGGGGTTCTCGTACTGCGCCAATGCCTGCGGGCTGAAGGACTGCACACTGTTCATCACCGGCGTAGCGCCGGTGCCGAGATAGGTTTGCGCCGCGTTGAGATAAGGCAGCGCCGCGCCCTGGGCCTGATTGACCTCGGAGAACGCAGTCTGCTGCGTCGGGTTGAATCCGGCGACGACCGGGCCCTGATACTGCTGCAGCGGCTGCTGCGCTACCTGCGTGCCCTGGTTGATCAGCCCCTGATAGGCGTCGAGCACCTGCTGCGGCGGCGTCGTTGTCGTTGACGTCGCCTGCGTCGTGCTGCCGGGTCCGCTGCTGCTGCCGCATCCCATGGGCTAATGCTCCCGCGCCGGCGCGAGCCGGCGCTGGCTGAAGGTGTCGGAGATCTCGATCCCGTGTAGGAAGAGCGCGCCGACCTGCGGTGCTTGGCGCTGGAAGAGCCGGAGCTTCGGCAGCAAGCGGTGGCGGGTGACGATGCCGAGCAGCAACGGCACGCGCACGCTCCCGCCGCTCAAGCGGTCGGCGCACCATTTGCCGAACTCGATGAGCCGGCGCGCATGGGTGGATTTACGATGGTCGGGATGGACGAAGCACCAGAGCTCGTTCAAATGCCAGGCCTCGGTATACCAGAACTGTGAAAGGGCCATGCCGATCGACGCCTCGATGCCCTGGGGACCGTCGATGACGCCGACAATGCCACCCTCGCCGCGCGTGCCGCGGGCGATGGCGTCCCGCGCCTTTTTCTCGCTCATCGGCAGCAGGGCGTTCTCGGCATTGAGCTCGAGCAGCAACCGAAAGACGGAATCCTCGTCCTCCGGCCGCGCCAGGCGCACGCCGGCGAAGCTGGTCTCGCTCATATCAGCCTCTCACCGGGCCCGGGAGCTTGCGCGTGACGGCCACCGTGCGCTTCCTGGCGCGCAGGATGAAATCGTCGATCGCGTCGTGGCCCGCCGCGAGATCGCTCTTGTGGCGGAGCTGCGGGCGCAGCCGCTTGGCGCGGCGGCCCATCTCCGCCACCGCCTCCGGCCGCACGACGTACTCGCCGCCCGCCGCCAGGATCGAGGTGGTGCGCTCATGCGTGCCTCCCGACGCCCGTGCCTTCGCCGAAGCGAAGTCGCTTCGGCTTCGCGCAGGCAGGTTGGCGAAGGGAGGGCCGCCCGCCGCCAGATGCGTCGCCGGCCGCGGCGCTTTCGGCGTCAGGCTCGGCGCCTTCGAGGTCAGCGCATTAACCCCCCAGGGCCCGCTATGGAACATCTGGTCGAGTTGCGAAGCACCGTTGAGGCTGTTGCCCTGACCGATGCCGGAGACGACGTCCGCCGGGATCACGTGGCTTTCCGCCGGCACCGCCAGCGGCAAGTGGTCGGTGCGGCCGGCGACCGGGGAGTTCAGGAAGCCTCCAGGGTGATAGAGCTCGCCCATGCCGCGCCGCGACGCATACATCCCCATCTGCTCCGGCGTCGGCGCCACGCCGAGACCGCCCATGGCAAGATGCCTGCTTGCGCGAAGCCGAAGCGGCTTCGCTTCAGCGAAGGCAGGCGGGATGGTGCCGCCGCGCGCCCAGGCGCCGATCCCGGTGAGCGGGATCAGCTGCGGCGCCGGAGCGGGCGCCGCCGCTGGCGCTTGCGTCACCGGCGCGCCGCTCGGCGCCTGCGTCAACAGCGGCGCCGCCGCCGGCGTGCCGCCAAAGCCCGATGGTGCCGTGGTGATAGCGCTCGAGGGGCTGAGCAGCGCGTGCCCTGGCGACCAGGTCGGCCCGACCTCGCCGGGCTGCCCGGCGGAGAACGACATCATCGGCATGGCCGCGCCATAGGCCGGCGCGCGCTGATAGCTCGTGCCGCCCGAGGTGGCGGCGCCGCTGCTCGCCGGCGCCGTTGCCGGGTTCATCGACCGGAAGCCCTGACTGCCATAGCGGCTCGGCATCGGGAAGCCGCTCGGCGCTCCGCTCCGTCCCGCGCCGCCACGGCCGCTCCAGCCGGTCGGCGCCGGCGGGAAACCGCCGCTGCTTCCGGTCGTCGGGAAGCCACCGCCGCTCTGTGGCGCGGTCGGGCTCTCCAGCCACTGGAAACCGTCGCCATTGTTGAAGCCCGACGCCACGCCGCCGCCGCCGTCATAGCGTCGGACGACGCCGCCCCGCGCATTCGGCGGCGGTACCATGCCGGTGGCGACTTGCGTCGGAGCCTGTGCGCCGGCCGCCGGCGCCGGGGTCGGGAAGGCGCCTGACGCGGCCGGGTTCATCTGCTTGGCCTTCAGCGCGCGCTGGATCAGCTGGCCCTGCGGGCTCGTCTGCGGCGTTCGCACCGCGAGCTGCTGCAGCTGCGCCATCGGCAGGCTGGCATAGCGCTGGTAGAGCTGCTGCAGCTGCGGGTTGCCGTCCATGTTGGCAGGTGGATTAACCCCGCCGCCATCGTCAAAGCGCAGCACGCCGCCGCCTTGGGCAAGGGCGCGCCGCTGCGTGTCGAGCGCGATGGCGAGCGCCTGGCGCGGCGGCTTCCCGGCCGCCTGCTCTCGGCCGATATTCTCGCCCACCGCATGGGACGCCGCGGATCGCACGAGCGGCATGGCTCACCTCCCTCCCCGGCGGGTTACCGGCTTTGCCGCGGGGCTCTTGGCCTCGAGCCGCGCCTGACGCTCCTCGACGAGGCCGCGCTGCTCGATCTCGTTGACGACCCGCTCGTTGACCGCCTTCCACTCATCGCCCCCGTGCAGGCCGCGTTGGCGGCGCGCGCCGACGAAGTCGCCCTGCTTGTGCGTGTGGTTGCGCGCCATCGGCACGCCGGTGATCTCGAGGATGACGGTATCCTCGTCGACCGCCTTGCGCACGATGCAGCGCATGCGCTCGCCGCCGAGATCGACGGTGATGACGGCATTGTGGGGCGCATCCGGCGGCTCGCCGGCGAAGGCCTGCGGCACGAAGCGCTGCTGCCGGATATGCTGCAGCGGCGGGCGGTCGGCCGCTTGCGCCTGCGAGCGAACATAGTCGAGCGGTTGTGCCACCGCGTCGGGGGTCTTCGCCATGAGATCTCCTTACCGCGACGCGAAGCGTTGTCGCGCGCCCGCACCGTGCAGAAATAAGCCCGCTATCCGTAGATCGTAACCGCTGGCGTCCCTGTCGCCGTGACGATGGCGCGCAGGATGCGCGTCGCCCCCGCGGCGATTGCGAAATCGCCGCTCGACAGGTTGCCGGCGAGGCTCACCCCGCTGCCGGCCGCGATGCTCATGGCCGACATCGTGGTATTGGCGACCATCGTCTCGAAGGACTGCCCCACCACCCGCTGCGCCGCCGCCAATCCGGTGAGGATGTTCGAAGCCGTGTCCGTCGTGTCGGTAAAGGCAGAGATCGGACCCGAGCGCAGAATGATGCCGCCGGTAAGCGCCGTCGCCGAGAGCCGCGTTCCGCTCCCGGTCGTCACCGACATCGCCGACCGCAAGGTGAGCAGGCTCGGCCCCGGATACGTCCCGGCGAGCGCGCCGGAGGCTGGCCCGTTCGGCGCCGCGTTCGCTCCGAGCTGCGCGCCGCCGGTGAAGATCCGCTCGAGCGAGCCGGCGAATCGATCGACCCAGGCGCGGATCCCCGGTGGATTATCCGCCCCGCTCCACCGCGGCAACGAGATAGGCATTCATACGCTCCGCGCTTGTCCCTCTCCGCGCGCAGCGGGGAGAGGGAGGGGACCCGTGCGCAGCACGGGGAGGGTGAGGTGCTCTTACCTCTTCCCCGCCGCCGTGATCTTCGCCCGGAGATTGCCGAGCCGGAAATTTCCGCCCAGCACGTTGCTCTCGATCTTGAGCGCGACCCCGCGGCCGCGCGCGCGAACGATGACATAGGGCGTAACCCCCGGCATCACGGTGAAGGGGCCGCTCTCGACCGGCGTGTCGCCGTTGGAATAGTCGATGGCAAAGGCCGAGATCGCAATCGGTCCGGTGAAGCTGGCGAAGTCCGGCAGCACGCGTTCCATGAAGGCGAGACTGTCGCCCTCGGCGAGCATGATGTAGCCGGTCTCGCCCCACGCATCCATCGGCATGCCGTCGGCGTCGGTGCCGGTCTCATGGGCGTAGAGATAGTTGTTGAGGTCCGTCGCCATCGGCGTCGGGAAGTTCGTATGGTCCTCCCACGCCGTCCGCGCCAAGAGGCCGTAATCCCAGACCTGCTCGGCGTAGTTGTATTTGACGTAGCTGTCGATCTCGATGCTGTTGAGCGACGGGTAGAACCAGAAGACCTCGTTCCAGGCGGTATTGACCGCGGCGAAGATCTTGTTCGCCTGGAGCGTGTTGATGTTGCCGAACACCTGGTCGCGCACCAGGCATTCGACCGGCGCCACGCTGCCGTTGTAACTGTAGAAATTTCCCGTGCTCTCCATCCAGAAGACGCCGAAGGGCGTCGTCGCCGCCGCCTTCGGCGCGATGAGGCCGCAGCCGAAGCCCACCTGGGTGAAGCTGTAGACGAAGGGCAGCCCCACATACTGCATGAGCCAGAGGCCTTCATTCGTCCACAGCAACACCACCAGCGGCGCCCCCAGCGCACCGACGATGTAGGACCCGCGCGGCAGCCAGTAGGTCCCGGCCTGGTTGGTCGTGGACGCCGTCCAGTCGGTGTTGTCGCCGACATCGGACCACGCCACCAGCATCGGGTCCTGCTCGCTCACTCCCTGGTTGGTGCCGAAGGCGACGACCTGCTGCTGTGGCAGCGCCACCAGGATCCCGCCATTCTCTGTGGGTGCGTTCGCGAGCGCCGATGCCCTGGTGCTGGTGCCGCTCGACGGCTCCCACTGGTAGATGCCGCCATCCTGCGGGCAGGCGAGCATGAATTCGCCCCAATTGTCGATGAACCAGAGGCGGCAGAGTACGGCATAGCCGCTGCTTGTGGTTTCGCCGTAGGGGCCGCCGCCATAGGGCCCGGTGCCGTAGCCGATCTCCAGCACCGTGTTCTGCTCGCCGACCGACAACAGCAGCTCCCAGCTCACGCCAGTGCCGAAGCTGGTGCCGGAGCTGGCATTGTTCCCGGCGGTGATCGTGAAGTGGTTGGCGTCGGTGACGGTGACGGTGTACTCGCCGGCGATCGTGACCCCGCCACCCGTCGCCGAGGTCAGCGCCTCGTAGTAATCGCCGGTCGACGCGCCATGCGTGGTGATCGCGACGGTCACAACCGACGAGCCGTTCGTCGTCGCGTAGAAGGCGGTCGAGCTCGTGCCGCTGTTCTGCACCGGCGTCAAATCGTAGAACGAACCGAGCTGGTAGAGGAACAGTTTCAGGTTGGTGCCGATGCCGAGATCGAGCAGCCCGTCGATCTGCGTCCAGGAATGGAGACCCCGGCAGACCCCGGTGAACGCCGTCTGGATCGCCTTGGCCCAGCCGCCGATTTTCTGCAGCAGCCCGTCGCGGAAGCGGATGAGTTGCGAGGCGAGCCAACCGGCCTCAAGCAGGGTCCCGGTGAACTGGGTATTGACGCCGGGGCGGATCTTGAGAGGGACGAGGGGCATGCCTTTGCTACCCGACGTAGTTTATGATGTGGCGCGGTTAGGGGCGCTCATCAGGAGCGCCGGGAGGCGAATCTGTCTCGCATCCCGTCCCTGGCCGGAAAGGAGCGGCATGGCTGACCTCACCGACCAGCGCACCCATTACGCCTTCGGCGAAAACTGGGCGCGCTTTGTCGCCGGACTAGATGACGCTCAAATTTCGCGCGCTGCCGGCAGCCTCACCAGGCTGCTCGGCGACACTATCGCCGGAAGATCGCTCCTGGACATCGGTTGCGGCTCCGGCTTGCACTCGCTCGCCGCGTTGAAGCTCGGGGCCGCGTCGGTCACGGCGATCGATATCGACCCACGTTCGGTCGAGACCGCCCGTGCGCTGCTGTCGCGCCATGCCGCCGGCCAAGCTTGGACGGTCGATACCCGCAGTATCTTCGACCTCGCGCCGGACAAGGAAGGCTACGATATCGTCTATTCCTGGGGCGTTCTCCATCATACCGGCGACATGCGCCGCGCCATCGACCGCGCGGCTGCGTTGGTGCGGCCGGGCGGCCGCCTCGTCATCGCGATCTACCGAAAGACGCCCATGTGCCAATTCTGGCGCGCGGAGAAGCGCCTCTATTCGCGAAGTCCGGGCTGGCTCAAAGCGATCGCCGATACGGCGCTCGCCGGTCTCATCGTCGCCGCTCTGACGGTGACCGGGCGTAATCCGGTTCGTTATATCCGCACCTATCCGGCGGCGCGTGGCATGACATTTCTCACCGACCTGCGTGACTGGCTCGGCGGCTATCCCTACGAATCAGCCGCTCCTTCCGACATCGATGGCGCTCTCGGCAAGCTCGGCTTTGCATCCGAGCGTTTTTTTCCCTGCAACACCCGGATCGGGTTGCTCGGCGTCGGTTGCGATGAGTATGTGTTCTCCCGGCGCCGCTAGGTCTCGATGCTAGAGGCCGAGATGATCGTCGGCTGCGACGCTATCGGCGGTGCGCCGGTCCTGAACAGGCGCTCTTATGTTCCGACGCGGCAGCAACGACCCGCCCGGTCTCGAGCAGCGTCCCGGTGAACTGGGTGTTGACGTCCGGGCGGATCTTGAGCGGGACGAAGGGCATGATTGTGCTTATCAACCAGAGGAGGTATGGTTTCAGATAAATATAACCTTTAGGGGGAGGACGGCCGCGGCGCCGTCAGGCAGGTATGTCGAGCCCAACAACGCTCAAAGCACTTTTGACGGCTATTCCTCTCATGTCGGCCCTGGTCTGCTCATCAGCTCCGGCGCAGAGCGAAAAACCTCTTTTGAGCTTTTCCTATCTATCGCCGGTAATCCCCTGTACGGGGGTAGACACGCTCGTGCCGATGGATCGTGCGGGCCGATGGAGGATGGCTCCTGGCGAGGCGTCCCCGGGCAGCGGGGTCTTTCCGACAGCCCCCTTCGTGATTCGACATGTGAACGTCACGCATTGGATCGACCACGCCGATGCCTATTCTTACGCGGTCGTCGGGCACTCCGGCCCTAACGGCGACCACGTCAGCCCCTTCCTGGTCGGAGCGGGCTCGATCGGCATTTCTTATTCCGGCGACGCGGCGCCCGTTTTCGCTGAGGGTGATTATCTCGATGTTCACGCGAGCTGCGGCGGCCGCAAGCATCGCGTCGCCGTACAAATTTGGTACACCGTCCACTAAAGCGCCGGCGACTGGCACCTATGTCTTGATGATGTAGTTGAGGATGATGGTCGGCTGTACGACGTTGAACGCGTTGCCGCCACCATCGGCGCCGATCGCGGTGGAAGTCGTCGTAGTGGTAGAGGTAGAGACCGATATGCTCGTCGTGCTTGGAGTTGTCGAAAAGGCCTGATTTTCGGCGCCAGACGCGGAGGACAACGGCGGATTGTTTGTACCGGCCTGCCCGGAATTGTTCGAGTAGTAGGCGTGCGCGTGTCCTGGATCGGTGACGCTGCTGGTGCTGGTGCTGGTGCTGCTGCTGGTCGCCGAATGCGAATGTCCTACCAGCTCCGCATTCGTCTGCGTGTGCGCCTGCTCGCCGCCGGCATCGCCGAGCGAGGCGGCTGAGACGCCCTGGCTCGTGATGGCGGTGAGGCGCCCGGTGGCGTTGCCGGGATCATAGCCGGCGCCCACGCGGCCGCGCTTATCCGGCACGTTGAAGGTGGTCGAGCCGTCGCCCGCGCCGTAGGCGGTGCCGCAGACGCCGAACAGCGTCGCATAGGTCGTCCGCGAGACGGCCTGCCCATTGGCCAGCAGATAGCCGCTCGGCGCCGTCGACCCCGCGAACTCCAGGATCGTGCCTGCCGGCACCAGCGACGCCGGCGCGACGCCGCTGTCCTGGAGCACGCCGCCGGTGAAATCGGAGAACGCCGCCAGATTGCCCGCCACCACCGTGCTCGGCCCGGTCACCGCGCGCGTCGCGGTGTTCGTGCCGTCGCTAAAGAGCTCCATCGTCGCGCCCTGGCTCACGACCACCGTTGCGCCGAGCGCGCCGCCGGAACCGTTGTTGACGCCGAGCGTCAGGCTGAAGGCGCCGCTGGTGCCGTTCGTCACCGCCATCTCGAAGTTGCGCCCTTGCGGGAACAGCACAAGGGTGTTGGCGGTAAGCGCGCCGACGAGATCGAGCCGCCGGTTCGGCAGCTCCTGCGACGAGCTGCCCTGTGTGAAGGTCAGCACGACCGTGGGATAGCCGCTTTGCGCCGGCAGGTTGATCGAGGCGAGGCCGGCGACGGCGTTGTCGACGATCCCCCAGTCGGTGTTGACCGTCGTGCCCCAGGAATTCGTCTGGTCGCCGGTCGCCGGCTGCTGCAGGCCGAGATTGGCGGTATAGCTCGAGGTCATTGAAAAGTCCTCAGTTTTCAGTTTTCGTTTGTCAACCGCTCACGATTGACGACTGATGACTGGCGACTACTGCCTGGGCGGCGCCGCCAGCGGCGCCGGCGAATAAGGCTGCCACGCGACGCTTTGCGCCTTGCGTCGCTGCTCCTCCGTCGTCGCCGATTTCTTGAGCTCCTGGAACGTTGCCTCCCAGGAGACGGCAAGGCGCGGATCGTCGGATTGCGCCCCGAAATCCCGTTGGTAGCCCGCCATGAATACGGCGACCCCGGCAAGGAAGAGGTCCGGCAAATTGGTGCCGAGCCAGGTCGCGGGATTCGTCGAGGACATCGGCGCCGGCCGGACGATGCCGATGAACTCGGCCTCGTAGCCCGCATCGGGCGCGGGCCCGACCCGCACGTCGACATCGTCCAAGAGCGCGTAGTATTTCGGCACCGAGGGCGAACCCAGCGTCGCCGCGGCCACCGGCGCCGCCGCGTTGAGGAAGCTGAGGCTGACCCGCTGCAGGGGATTGCGCGTGCCGGCATCGGGCGCGGCGGCGGCCGGCGTGATCACGTTGAGGTCGTGCACGATGAGGATGCCGCCGGGGATCGCGAGGTTGCGGCTGTTGGCGGAGAGCGTCGCCGTCTGCGAGGTCTGCGTCGTGATCAGATCGAGCTCGCGGTAGAGCCGCTGCTCCGACTGGTCGATGGCGCGCGGCAGGATGGCGTTGAAATTGGGATCGCTCGAGGGCGAGGCCGAGCCGGCGCTGGTGATCGGGATCTCGAAGATCGCGCCGAGCGCCGTCGTGAGATCCGAATACTGCATGGCTCAGTTGGTCCCGTAGTAGCCCCGCATCGACGACTCGATCGACGGCGCCGCGGCCGAGGGCGCTGGCGAGCTGCCGCGCCAAATGACCATCTCCGTGAAATCGCCGTCCCAGGAGCGGTCGAGCGCCGCGCGGTTGCCAATGGTGAGCGCTTGCCCGGCATCGCTATTGCGCGTTCCCGAGGGCGTCGCGGGGGCGAAGAACGTGCCCGTGCCGGCGCCGTAAAGCCGCAGTGCAGGCGCCGTGATCACGCTGTCGTTGTACCAGGCGGCAAATGTGTACCACTCGCCGTAGCCGTATGGCGTATCCTGCTCCGCATACCACTGGCCGGCGGTGCCGGAAAAGCTTTTATCGAGCACGTAATCGACGACCCCGGCGCCGAAATTCTCGACTACGGTGAGCTCTCCCTTGGAGAAGATCCGGCCGAAGCCGTTCGGGCCGCCGGAGTTGACGCGCGACGTCAGCGCGACGTAGCCGCCGCCGTCGAACCAGTCGTCGATCGACGCCGAGGACGCGATCTGCAAGTTCTGGCCGCCAAGGCTGCCGGTCCACAGGATTGCCGCGCGCCCGGTGGGCGTCGCATTGAGTACGAGCTGTGGCTGCTGCGCATTCGTCGCCTGGACCGCGTGGTTACGATGTCCGCTCTGATCGTACCAGGCGGCGATCCAGCCCGTGCTCGAGCCCAGAAACGCCTGCACGCCGAAGGCATCGAGATCGCCCGACGGCGTAAAGAGAATGTCCTGGCGCGCGCCGTCGGATGCTCGCCGGAGGTTCAGCGCCGGCCCCGTCCAGCTCGTCAGCAACCGCCTAAGGCCCAACGCAGCGACCGAGCCCGGCGCGCCGTCGAGCGGCCAGGTCGCCATGGCCGCCCCCGGCGCCGGGTTCGAGAACGGCCCGCGCGGCGGTAGCCCCACCGGCGGCATCGGCAGCGGCGGCTCGTCCTCGTCGACGAGCTGCTGCACATAGACGTTGTGCGGCGGCGGTCCCTCGGCCGAGGCGTAGTTGTCCGGCCGCGGATACGGGATCGGCACCGGGTCCGGCGGCAGGATCACCGGCCGCGTGAATTCGTGCGGTTTGTCGAGGCAGCGCTCGCAGACCAGCAGCCGGATATTCATCAGGCTGTTGCCGCGATACTGATACTGCCAGCGCAGGTCCGTATGGTTGTAGAGCATGCGGCAACGGTCGCAGACGGCGAAAGCCTGCGGGTTCTGCGGGTCGACGCGGGCGCGGCCGTGCGGGCGCATGGCTCAGCGGAAATAGCTCGAGAGATCCGGCACGCAGTACATCGACACCCGCTCGCGGTCCTCCTGCGCCGCCTCTTGCCAGGCCTCGGATGCTGCGAGCGTGAGGTCGGCGATGGTGACGCCGCTCGCAGGGTTCGGTGGGTATTTGCGCGCCAAGGCCAGCGTCAAATCGGCGCAAAGCGCCTCGAGGAAGCGGTAGGGCACGTCCGGGCCTTGCGCCGCCCACACATTGGCGTCCTGAAGCTGGCGCAGCGTGTAGGCGATGAACTCATAAGGCCCGTTGCTATCCGGCACCTGCCATAGTGTTACCGTCGGCTGGGCGGATTGGCGATCGAGGTAGTAGACCGTGGGTGGCGCCTGCTGGGCCTTGTCGGGGATCGCCGCGTAGTCGCTGCGCGAGATCGGCGTCAGCAGCCGGTCGAGCGGATCGACGTCGATCGCTTGGGACGCCACCTGCGCGAGGCCGCCATTCTCCGCTGCGGCGCCGCTCGCACCCGCTGCCACCGGCGCGGTGATGACGAAGGCGCCGGCGTTGGTGACGCTCGCGATGGGGTAGGCGCCCGTAAGCGTAAGGCCTCCGACCACCGTCGGCACCTCGACCGTGAAGACGTCGCCGGCCGCGAGCCCGTGCGCCGCGAGCGCCACCGCGACGGCGGTCGAGCCCGCGGTCGTGGTGAAGGACGGCACCGCGCCGCCGGACGCCATTGACGAAGCGGTCGCCGCTGCGGTCAGCGTGAACTGGCTGGCGGAGATCACCGAGCTCGCCTGGTAGAAACCCTGCAGCACCAAGCCGCCCACCGCCACCGGCACGATGACGTTGAACCAGGCGCCGACCGCGAGGCCATGATCGGCCTCGGTGACCAGCACGGCGGCCGAGCCCGTATTCGTCGCGAAGGCCGGCGTCAGGCTCACCGCCGCCGCCATCGGGAACACGCGCAGATAGCAATCCAGCAGCATGATTGTGCCGGGATCGAGGTCGTAGGTGGCGACGCCTTCCACGAGCGCGATCGTCACTGGCGATTGCGCCGCATCGACCTTCCAGAGGTTGGTGCCGCGATTGGCCCAGCGCGCCTGGACCAGGTTGAGCGAACGCCGGGCGCTCACCATGTGGTCGGCGGTGATCTCCGACGGGCGGATCTGCAGCCGGTCGAACGCCTCGAGCACGAGGTCGGCGCCGGAGAGCGCGAAGGCGGTGGTGCCGCTGGTGGTCATGGGGCGCGATCATTCCGAGCGTGTCGAGGCTTCAAGAAAAGGAGCGGCCGGCGCCGGAGGGGAGGCTGTCCGGGCCGGCCGCCGGCAACGGTCGCGGGGACGCGGACCGTTGCGCGCTGTGCGCGGTTGGCGCGCGCAGCAGCCTCAGTCGTCCTCCCGGTTTGACGGCTTGCCGTCGTAATGGCCGCCGGGCCGACCCTCGACCTCCGCAGCCATGGTCAGCGGCGAATGCTCCGCGCGGCCGCCGCCGGCGCGGCGCGGCCTGTCGGCGCGCACACGCGGCCGCTTGCCGGCGGCCCTGCCGCCGCGCTTGCGCTTGCCCGGCTTGAGACGGGCGTTGCTTCCGCCGCGAGCGAAGCTTTCCTTGTCGCTCTCGGCTTCCTTGCGCGCCGGTGCGTGCTCGCCATCATAGAAATCCTGCTCGACCTTGCCGCCCTTGGCCTTTCTCGCCTTGGGCGCGGTGCGTCCTGCCTTGCTCATGATGCGTACTCCTGCGATCGGGTTGACGGAAGCCGGGTCGCGCGTCCGGCGGGGGATGATGTCAGGGCAAGGTCACGACGCCTGCACCTATGGTTGTGGCCACCGATCTCTGGTAATAGTTCGGGGCATTTTCAGGGAGCGCCTGATGCCGTCGACGAGCGACTTGCCCACCGACATATACGGCCGCCAGTTCTTCGTCGGACGCGAAGCCCGCGCCGCTGCATCGGCGGATGTGGTCGTGCCGCTGCTGCTGTCGCTTTTCCCCGTTGCCTCGGTCGTGGACGTCGGTTGCGCCAACGGCCTCTGGCTCGAGGCTTTCGCGCGTCTCGGCATCGCCGATTATCTCGGGCTCGACGGCGACTATGTCCCGCGCGACTTGCTGCGCATCCCGGCCGATCGCTTCCGCGTGACCGACCTGAAGCAGCCGCCGAGGCTCGAGCGCCGCTTCGACCTCGCCTGCTCGCTCGAGGTGGCCGAGCATCTTCCCGCGGATAGCGCCGACACCTTCGTCGATTTCCTAGTCAGCGCTGCGCCCGTCGTCGCGTTCTCTGCGGCCGTTCCGCGGCAGGGCGGCGATGGTCATGTGAATGAGCAGTGGCAGTCCTACTGGCAGGCGCGTTTTGCCCGGCGCGGCTATCTCTGCATCGATTGCCTTCGTCCGGCGCTCTACGGCAACACTGCCGTGAACTGGTGGTATCGCCAGAACATGCTGGTCTACTGCGAGCGCGGCCGCGTGCCGGCAGGCTACACGCCTCTCACCCATGCGTATGAGGTGGACCGCGTCGATCCCGCCATGGTCGAACACGTCGCGGCCGGCCCGGAAGGTGTCAAGGGCCGGGCGAAGGTGCTTTTTCGGGATATCGGGCTGCTCGGCGCGGCGGTTGCAACGAGGATCGGGCGCCGGCCTACGGGAAGGTGATCGAGAGGAAGCCCGGCGCGCCAGGAGCGCCCACCTGACCGCCCGATCCGGCCGCCCCGGAGCCGCCGCCGCCGAAGCCTCCGGGCGTTAGGCCCGGCCCGGTCGACGGGACCGCCGCTCCACCGGGTCCGAAGGGGCTCGCGCCGCCGCCGCCGCTGCTGTCATTCAGCCCAGTCGAAGCGCCTCCCGGGTAGATGCTGTTGTTGCCGCCGGCACCGCCGACGCCCGTCGGGTTCGACCCGCCGCCGCCGCCGCCGGAGCCGCCGACGAGGCAGCCCAGGGTGTTCGTTGATGCGAGATTGGCGCCGGCAGTTACGGTGGCGCCGCCTGCCGTCCCCGGCAACCCACCGGCGCCCCCGGCCCCACCGACGTTCGAGCTCCCCGCCGATCCCCCGACGCCGGCGGGGATGGTCGGGAAGGGAAGGTCAGTGCCCGAGATGCTGGTGACGCCGCCGGTTCCCCCCGATGCGGCGCCTGCCGCGCCGATGGTGACAGTCAGCGTTTCGCCAGGCGTCACCGGGATTGGGCAATTTAGAAGCCCTGCCGCTGCGCCGCCGCCGCCGCCGCCGCAGGACGACCCGCCGCAAGAATTACCGCCGCCGCCCCCGCCCGACACCGCGTTGACGATGGCGAGATGCTTGTTCGGCGGCACAATGACCGTGCCGCTCGCCGTGAACTCGTAGGAGATGAGCGTCGACGTCCCGAGCGTGCCTGGGATCTGCGCGCTGGCCGGGAGGAGGATTCCAAGCGCAAGGAGGGCCGCAAGCGCGAAGCGGCGGTACGACAGCTTCACGTCAACCGCTCCTACACCAGGTCGCCGCCGCCGCGCTCATTGCCGGATGCCCGCCTGGATCACGGTCAGCGTCACCGTGCCGGTGCCGGAAGTGATGGTAAGCCGCGCGCCCTTGACCGGGAAAGCAAGCTGCGCGTCGGTGCTCGTCGACTGGTTCGTCAGTCCGACCACCGTCCGCGGCGTCGGATAGGCTCCCGCCGCAAGATTGAGGAAATCGTCATAGGTGTATTCGGCCGTGTACGTGACGGAGCCCGAAGCGATGAGCGCGCCGAGCGAGACATTGCCCGGCGTCACATGCTGGTCGAGCAGCAGCCAAGGGGTCGAGCCGACGCTGTTCGTGCCGATCTGCACGGTGGACGCCGTGGCGCCGGAGCTCGACACCTTGGTGACCGTGAGGAAGTCCTGGTTGGTTGCGACCGCACCGGCATTGGCGCCGGTCACCGTCTCCTGGATCGCCGTGCCGCTCTGCGTCGTGCCGAGGACGGTAAAGGTGATGCCGCTGTCATTGCCGGTGCTGGTGATGAGCACCCGGCGCTGCGCGTCGAGCGTCGCGACGCCGCCCGACGCCGCCGCGCCGTTGAGCGTGAGATTGCCGGCGGCGCCAAGGCTCTGTGATTGCGCGATAGTGTTGACGCTCGCCGCCGCGAGCGTCTTGGTGAGCACGACCGGTCGCATGCCGCCCTCCTAGGCTGATCGCTGACAGCTGATGGCTGACGGGGTCACGCGGGCGTCACGCCGAAGAGACCCGCAAAGCTCGTCGAGGTGATCGCGGCGAGCGACGCCACCTGCGGGCTGACGAACATTTGCAGCTTGGTCGTTCCGTTCGACGCGGATTGCGTCGCATAGGTGCCGCGCACGCTGCCGGTGATCGAGGTGGCGGGGCTCGTCGGATCGGCCGCGGTGAAGCCGGTCGAGGCGGCGATGATGGCGTTCGCCCAGCCCACCGTCGCCATCGGAAACTCCGAGACGGCGATCGGGAACTCATAGATGTCGGCATCGCCGATCGAGTAATTGTGCGCGTCGGTGAATTGCGGCGTCACCGAGGTGATGAATTTCCACCCCTTCCTGCCGTTGGTGGTGGTGGCACCCGCGCTGGCGGTGATGTTCTCGGTCTGCGGCTGACCGTAGAGGTCGAAGCCGACGACATTGAATTGGCCGCCCGCGGCGCCGGTGGTGCCGGTGACGGAGACCGCCCGCGCGATATTCTTGGTGGGGTCGACGAGCGCCACGGCGCCACTTTGCCCGAACGGCACCAAGCCCGGCAGCCCGTCGATCGCGAGGTTGCCCGACGGCACCACCAGCCCGGTCTGCGGGATGGTGAGAGCTGAGGCCATGACGGTGATGCCAGCGCCTGAGCTCGACACCAGCGTCATCGGCGTGCCGGAGGTCGCGTTCTGCGCCGCGGCGATGTTGCTCGTCGACACCGCCGACGGCGCGGCGTCGACCCCCACCATCTCGGACGCCGAGAGGAAGAGGATCGCCAGCGGATTCGCCTGTGCGCCGCCGATCTGGCCGGACGGATTCATCCAGCCGCCGATCTTGTAGCCGTAGCGCGGATCGATCACGCCCCAGCCGAGATCGCCGCCCGACGGCGCGCGGTCGGGGTTGTAGTCTGGCGGCGGGTTGCCGGCGACGGTCGGGGGAAGCTGCCCCCAGACGAGCTCGGGACCGCTCGTGGCTTCGAGTGCCATGCGAAGGATTCCTTGGTTCGGGAGCCGTCGGCCGTCAGCCATCAGCCGTCAGCGAGAACTTTCTCGTCCTGACGGCAGATGACCTCCGACCAACGCGCCTCCCTGATTGTCTGGCTGATAGCTGATAGCTGACGGCTGAAAGCTGCCTAACTCGTCGGCAGTGTCCCCCAGACGCATCGGGGGTTGTAATAGCCGAAGCTATATCTTTCATACGCTTTGCAGAGGAGATTATCGGTGTACCAGTCGATCTGCAT
>JBKQTR010000161.1:0-2605 GCA_052143095.1 Allostellaceae bacterium | reverse complement strand
ACCGCCCGTTCCGCTCGACCAGCCGCACCAGCATCGGCATGTCGGTGTAGCGACGCACGTAATCATCGAAATAGGGGACAGCACGGTCGAGATGAAACTCGCGCAGGATGACATGCCCCATCGCCATTGCGAGCGCCGAGTCCGTGCCCTGCTTGGGGTTCAGCCAGATGTCCGCGAACTTGGTCGCTTCCGCATAGTCGGGGCTGACGACCGCGCTCTTCGTCCCGCGATAGCGCGCCTCGGTGTAGAAATGAGCGTCGGGCGTGCGCGTCTGCGGAACGTTCGAGCCCCAGAGGATGAGGAAGCCGGCATTGTACCAGTCGGCGCTCTCGGGCACGTCGGTTTGCTCACCCCAGGTCTGCGGCGAGGCCGGCGGCAGGTCGCAGTACCAGTCGTAGAACGACAAGCAGACGCCGCCGATCAACGAGAGGTAGCGGGAGCCCGCGGCATAGGAAACCATCGACATCGCCGGGATTGGCGAGAAGCCGACGACTCGATCGGGGCCGTAGGTCCTGACCGTATAGGCGTTGGCGGCGGCGATGATCTCGTTGACCTCGTCCCAGGTCGCGCGCACGAAGCCGCCGTGTCCGCGAACGGAGACGTAGGACTTGCGCTTTTCCGCATCCTCGACGATCGACGCCCAAGCCGCGACCGGTGAGGCTTTTGCGCGCGCCGCGCGCCACAATCTCAAGAGGCGGCCGCGGATCATCGGGTATTTCACCCGCGCGCCGGAATAGAGATACCAGCTGTAAGACGCGCCGCGCGCGCAGCCGCGCGGTTCGTGGTTGGGCAGATCCGGCCGCGTGCGCGGATAATCGGTCTGCTGCGTCTCCCAGGTGACAATGCCGTTCTTGACGTAGATCTTCCACGAGCAGGAGCCAGTGCAGTTCACGCCGTGCGTGGAGCGCACGATCTTGTCGTGGCTCCAGCGCTTGCGGTAGCCGTCCTCCCAGCTCCGGTCCTCGTCGGTGAGAATTCCGTGGCCGCCGGAGAACGGCTCCGCCTTCCTGCGGAAGAAGGTCAGACGATCGAGAAAATGCGACATTGCGGACCGTCCTTGAGACCGTTGGAACTATCGGCCCGCCCTTAGCGCGCGGCGCTCGCGGCGGAGACGCCAGCCTTCTGTTTGGCGTGGTGATCGAGGCGCCAGAAGTAGATCGAGATCACGACCGCTACGGCCGCGAGCACGACATAAGCGAAGAACCCTCCGGAGTAGCCCTGGACGCCCATGGCGTCGACGACCGCGCCGAGGAACGGCGGAATGACGAAGCCGCCGAGCGCGCCGAGGCCGCCGACGAGGCCCGCCGCGCCGCCGACAGCTTCGGGCACATATTTCGGAACCATCTTGAACACCGCGGCATTGCCGACGCCCATGCCGAGCGCGATCAGCAGCTCCCCGGCGAGCGCGGAATTGAAGTCATCGACATAGGTGAGGATGAGCGCGCCGGCGAGAACGCCCACGAAAGCGAGGATCGCCGTGCGCTCGCCGCCGATGCGCTCGGATAGCACTCCGCCGAAGACTCGGATGATCGCCGCGAGCAGGGAGAAACCCATGCCGCCGAGCAGCGCAGCCGACTTCACGCTCATGTGGTGGAGGTTGATCCAGTAGGTCGGGAACCAGGCGGTGAGCGCGAGGAAGCCGCCGAAGGAGACGAAATAGAGCGCTATGAGGCCCCAACTGCGCGGGTCCTCGGCCGCGGTGATGACCGCCTGCCAGACTCGCTCGTTGGGGAACAGTTCCTGTCCGTTCTCACGGGCGATTCGGCGGCTCGTGTCCGGGTCGTGTCCCTCCTGCCGGAGCTGGAAGTAAAAGGCGTCGCGCGCAAGCAAGGCGTAGACGACCGACCCGAGCAGCAAGAATCCGAACCAGGCGAAATACGAGCCGGCCAGGCCCCAGGCGGCGATCGCATAGGGCAGAATGAGCGTGAACAGTCCCGGCGCGAGATTGCCGATGCCGCCGTACGCGCCAAGCGCCGTTCCCTGCCGTGATTGCGGAAACCAGTATGACACCTGCGGAATGCCGACCGAGAACGAGGCGACGCCGCAGCCGCTGAGGAAACCGAAGATCACGATGATCGGATAGGCCGCCACCGTCAGCGTCTTGGCGGTCATAAGGATGAACACCAGGCCCCACATGCCGACGAGCGACATGCCGAACAGCGTCAACATGGGCAAGCGGCCGCCGACGCGGTCGACCCAGGCGCCGAAAGGAATACGCAGCAGCGAACCCGTGAGTTGAGGCGCAGCAACGAGAAGACCCAACGCGAGCCCGCCGAGGTGCATTTGCTCCTGGAAGTATTTGGCCGCGGGCCCGTATAGCGACACCGCGGCAAAGCCGATGAAGAAGCCCCAGGTCGCCATGACGAGGCCGGCCGTCGGCCGGCCCTTCAGCAAATAGATCGTCTCGGCTCCGCCCTGAAGCGTCTTCTGATTCATGATGCTTTGCCCTTCGCCGCTGGGGTCGCGCCAAACGCCTGCTTCCGGATGATGGGGGCCGGGGAGATCGGGTCGGCGTCGATGCAACACTCACGAGAAGAACCCTTGCTCGCCTTGACCAAAGTCAAGGGGACAGAGCCAAATGTCCCCGCTGTGCTGAATGGTCGCA
>JBKQTR010000160.1:0-23862 GCA_052143095.1 Allostellaceae bacterium | reverse complement strand
GCCCGCGCGAGCGCGGAGCGCTCGTCGCCTGCGCTGCCGGGTGGGGGGTGGCCGCAGGCTCCGCGGCATGCCGAGATCGCCGAATAGCATCGCCGACGCGACACTGATCGTCGAAACCGACGGCGGGCAGCATGCGGAGAGCGCAAGCGATGCCACCCGCGCGCGCTGGCTCGAAGCGCGCTTCTATCGGACCGCCCGCTGCTCGAATAACGAAACGCTTGGCAAAAGCGAGAGTGTGTTGCTGGCTATTCTTGACGCGCTTCGCGCGTCAACCCCCCACCTACCCGAGGCCTTCGGCCTCGGGCATCCTCCCCCTCAAGGGGGGAGGGGCTACGAGATGTGTGAACGCGATGGGCAAGAGCGGGCGGAGAGGGCTCTGGGCGAGCGCGTCTACCTAGCCGGGATTTGCATTAACGGCCGGAAGCAGCCGACGGCCCTGATCGAGGGCTCGCTAAGATGTCTCTTCCTTCACCCGCAACCACGGTTCCTCACCGGACGGCCCGACGATCGAGTGGATGACGCAACGGTCGCGCTCGCGGTTGAGCGCCAAGGCGATTGCCTGATCGCGCGTGTCCAAGGGGCGCGATCCCACCTCTCGGTTGGTCTCGAGATCGAGATATTTCACGGACCATTCAGCCACGGCATACCCCCTGCCGCCCGATGGCGGGCCGACGTACGTGATCGTCACGGCCGACGCCTGGTTCCCGGAGGTCACGAAAAGGCCACGGACGACGGCGGAGGGCAACGCCTGGTGGCGGTGCACCCTCAGCCCGACAGCGCCGACCCGCCTCGGCGCCTCTCAGGCCGCGCGGATGTCGGCGATGGCGCGGGTGATCTCCTGGGAGAGAGACTGCGACTGGCCGGCGAGGTCGTTGGCCGCGCTCAGCACGTCGCCGGCGGCGCTGCCGGCGCGGTTCACCGCATCGCGGACACCCGCGACATTCTCGGTCACCTCGCGGGCGCCGCGCGCCGCCTGCTGCACGTTGCGGCTGATCTCGTCGGTCGCCGCGCCTTGCTGCGTGATCGCCGCAGCGATCGCGGTGACGATCTCACGCACCTCGCGAATGGTCGCGGCGATGCCGTTGATGGCGCCGACGGCTTCGGTCGTGGCGTGCTGGATCTGCACCACCTGTCCGCCGATCTCCTCGGTGGCCTTGGCGGTCTGGTTGGCGAGCACCTTCACTTCCGAGGCGACCACGGCGAAGCCCTTGCCCGCCTCGCCGGCGCGCGCCGCCTCGATCGTCGCATTCAAGGCGAGCAGATTGGTCTGGCTGGCGATCTCGTTGATCAGCCGCACCACGTCGCCGATCTTTTGCGCCGAGGTCGCCAGACGCTGCACCAGCTGATCGGTGCGTTCAGTGTCCGCGACCGCTTTGGCGGCGACCTCGGTCGATTGCGCGACCTGCCGGCCGATCTCCTGGATCGAGGCCGACAATTCCTCGGCCGCCGAGGCGACCGTTTCCACGTTCGACGAGGTCTGGGCGACCGCCGTGCTGATCGCGGCCGACCGACTTTCGCTTTGCCCGGTGGCGGAGTTCATCGTCTCCGCCGTGGTCCGCAGGCCGCCGGACGCGGTCGAGAGCGTCTGCGCCAATCCGCCGATCTTTTGCTGGAGCCGGTCGGCAAGGTCGAGCATGAGGCGCTGCCGCTCTTCGCGGCTGGCGGTCTCGGCCTCGAGCCGCTGCTGCTCGAGCCGCTGCTTCTCCACGGCGTTCTGCCGGAAGACCTCTAGGGATCGCGCCATGCGGCCGATCTCGTCCGTCCGGTCCCCCGCCTCCGTGGCGACGCCGAGATTGCCGGCGGCGAGCGCCGTCATCGCCCGCTCGATGCCGCCGAGCGGTCTGGCGATGCTCCGGCTCAGGAGCCAGGCGATCAGCCCCGTCACCAGCGCGATCGCGCCGGCGACCAGGCTCAGCTGCCACAGCGCGGCGTGGAATGTAGCGTCGATGTCGTCGACGAAGAGGCCGGTCGCGATGAAGATGTTCCAAGGCGCGAAAGGCAGGATGTAGTTGACCTTCGCCACCGGCACCGTCGTTCCCGGGCGCGGATACATCAGCCGACCGACGCCGCCGCCTTTCTCGGCGATCGAGATCATGTCGCGGACGAAGTAGAGCCCGGTCGGGTCCCTAAGGTCGATGCGATTCGTACCTTCGATGGCGGGCTGCGCCGGCATCACGCGTTGCGTGCCGTCCGTCGAGTAGACGAAGAGATAATTGCCGCCGTCATAGCGCAACGCGCCGACCGCGTCGTGGAAGCGCTGCCAAGCCTCCTCATGGGTGAGCTTGCCCGCTTCCTCCTCCTGCTGGAACTGCTTGGCAAGGCCCACGCCGGTCTCGGTGAGGACGCGGATTTCCGTGATGCGATCCTCGATCATGCGCGCGCGTTCCTGCCAAGCGGAGATGCCGACGACCAGGATGAGCGCCAGGAGCGCCACGACGACGAGCGATTGGAGCTTGAGCGACAGCGGCAGATTGCGGAAACGCTGAATCATCGTGTCCCCTCACGGCGACGGCTGTTTCTTGGACGCGGCCGATCTTCGGCCGCGCCCGTGTCGCGGGCACGCGGTCAGCGAGGAGACACGGGCGCCCGCCCACCGTCCATGCTCACAATTCTGGGCACGACCGCTTAACAAAGCGCTTATCGCCGCTGCGGCACCCTTCAATGGGGAGTTCCGGGACCATGATCGTCTCGAGGCTGGTGTGCCGGGCTCGTCTTCGCGGCCGACGCCCCTTCGCGACCGCCGCCGCTACGGCACCGGCACCACCGCCGGGACCGGCCACGCCGAGGGATCCGCGAGCAGGTTCATCGCCGCCGGCTTCGGCACATAGGCGCGCGGGATGAGATAGAACGGACCCGGCGGCGCCGGCAGCCAGTTGCCTTTCTTGTCCGCGCCGGGATCGTCCTTCTGAATGTAGATGGTGAAGGAGCCGTCGGGGTTCTTCTTCATGTCGCGGCTGTCGCTGCCCAGCATGTAGCGGTTGATCGGATTGGCCACGGTGTAGTTGTTGGCGGAATCATACATCGTGATCGACCAGAACCCCGGCTTGTCGTAGGGAATGTCCGAGGCAAAGGTGAGGGTGTATTTCCTGTCGCCGCTGAGCGGATGGCCCTCGGCGTCCAGCACATAGCCCCAATAGACCGCCTCGACCGGCGTGTTGGCGGTGAGGCCGGTGCGGGCGACCACCGCGCGCGTCAGATAGTCGGTGCCGAAATTGCCGATGCTGGGCGGCGGGATGAACGCGAAATGGTCGAGCCGCCCCGCCGGGATTTTCGCCAGCATCGGGCCGATCCGCGTCGCCGCCTCTGACATCGCCGCCAGCACCGGCGGCGACAGTTTGCGGCGATCCCAGGGCTTGCCGAGCTCGATGCCGAGCGGCTTGAACATCGGCAACAGGGCCGCGATCTCGTCCTTCGGCGGCGGGTTCTCGGTCATCGCCGCCGCCAGCAGCTCCCAGAACTGCAGCGGGTCTTTGAAGCTCAGCACGCTGACCGGCAGGTTCGGGTCGACGGCATCGGGCGCCGCGTAGTCATAGCTCGGCGCGGCGGGCGCGGGCTTCCCCAGATATTGCGCGAGCCCGATCGGCGTGATCGCCGCCAGGATCTTCCTTGCGCCGGGCAGGTCGACCTTGCCGTCGACATAGAGATGGACGCGCGGCTGGATCAGCACCCAGGGCGTGAGACAATCGATCCGCCGCACGCCCGGCGGCAGCGTCCCCTTCCAGCCGGGACCGACCAGCGCGACCTTGCCGCCTTTGTAGCCGGTCGCGTTGCCGCCGACATAGGCAAAGGCATTGGTCCACATGTCGACGATCTCGACCATGTAGTAGCGCTCGTTGCTGTCCGGCACATCGAGGATGATCGGCTGCTGGCGCAGATCGAGAAAGCCGAAGCCGTAGATCACATTGACGTTCGGCGTGACATAGCCGGCTTCTTTCGACAGCTCTGGCGTCGAGATGTCCACCATGCGCCAGACCGAATTGGGCGCCGCCTTGGCCTTCGGCCCCACCGCATCGTGGTAGCGGAGCTGGTACATTGTGACCAGCGGACCGCCCCAGGTCGCCGCCTGCAAGGCGAGCGAATAGCTCCACTCCCTCAGCAGCGCCGCGCGCTCCGCGGCCGCCGGCGAGGTCTGGGCCTGCGACGGCGCCAGCGCCGCGGCGCCGAGCGTGAGCAGGCCGGCGGCCGCGACCCGAAGCGCGGTGCGCTGAAGCGTCGCTGTCATCGCCATGATGCGGGCTGCCTTCTCGATGGGCCGGGTGGTGCCGGAAGTAGGAAGCGTTGCGTCGAGCATAGCGGAGCATCTGAACAACTCGCCAGACCCGAACGGCGCGTGCTCGCGCCCGCCGCTCGTCCAGCGGCGCGATCCGCTGCTGCCGGGGCCCCCGAGCGTGGGCAGGCGAGGGCGGAGCGCGGTCGGGAGCGCGCCGATGATCCCCGCAGTGCCCGCGCATGCCCGACCGATCCCCGTGCGGCGGAAAAATGCATGTGTATTGACGGCGGTCAAGGTGAGCCCCGGCGGATCATGGCATAGAAAGACCATCGTGCCTCCCCGGCGCGATTTTCCTCCCCTACCTGGTCCCGTGCCACCCGTGCGGGACCTTTCTTTTGCGCGCTGGCGTTCGGAATTCTGCTAAAGAGCGAGGCCGGTCGGCGCGCCAGCGCGAGACCCTTCGAGCGGAAGGGGGCTGAGTATTTTCCGAGTCTGTCTTTGCGCGACCGCTGCCTTGTATCATCGCATTGGCCAGGTGCACCGCTGAACCGGCGATGACGGCCATAGCTGCGAGCAGGACGAGAAGGCCGCGCCGGATCGGCCTTGGCAAGTCTGCGCCGGCGGCGTCCCGTTCGCTGTCGCCGGCCTTTTCATGTTGGAGATTTCAATGATCAAGAACGCTGAAGGCGCTGCCGGAGACTTCGCCGTGGATTTGGCCGCCCTCCGTCAGGACGTCGCGCATATGGCCGAAACCATGAGCAAGCTGGTGCAGCACCAGACGCAGGCCGCCGGCCTTCGCGTCTCCGACGTCGTCGGTGACGCCAAGAGCAAGATCGCAACCACGGCCGCCGAGGCGCAGCACCGTGTTCGCACGGCAAGCGGCGACATCGAGGCCGGTATCCAGCGTAATCCTTTGGCGGCGGTGCTGATCGCGCTCGGCGTCGGACTCGCGCTCGGCCTGCTGACCCGATCGCGCGGCTGATGGTGCATGATCGGCGGGCCGACGGGGTTTTTGGGCCTCGCGGCGACGGCGCGCAATGTCCTGCGCGTCGTTGACGCCGCCACGCTCCACCCCTTAGCATCGCGCGAGAGCGAGGTCAAAAAAACGCGATACCAAGGAGGAGAGCGTCATGCGCCGCAGCTTGTTCGGCCTCGTCGCCGTCGCCGCCATCGCGGTCCCCGCCTTTGCCGAGGACGCGCCTCCCGCTGATAAGCCCGCCCCGACTGTCGGCGACGTCTTCGAGTTTGCGAAGCGCTTCGTCACCGTCGACTGCAAGCGCTGGGAGGTGAAAGAGGTCGGCAAGGACGGCTACAACCTCCTCCAATGCGGCGACAACCTCGCCTATATCGACGCCGCGACCGCCACGGTGGCCAGGATCGTCACCGCCGACGGCAAGCGGCTGGTCGAGTACAAGCCGGGGTCGCCCTACCTGTCCTTCCCGCTCGAGGTCGGCAAGAAATGGGACGGGAAATATGACGGGTACCGGAACGGAACGGGCAGCTGGGAGAGCACCGTTTCCTGCCAAGCCAAGTCCTTCGAGCCGATCAAGGTGGCGGCCGGCGAGTTCCAGGCTTATCGCATCGAATGCGCCGACAATTGGCAAGCCATGGGCTTCCGCGGCGTCGCCGATTCGACCGCTTGGTACGTGCCCAAGCTCGGCATGGTCGTCAAATCCGTCAACCCCTCGCAGAGCGACTACGAGTATGAGCTGGTCGCGTACCACGTGAAGTGAGTCGCGTATCGCTTTGCGTTTCCTCGCCCTCGTGCGAGTCCGCTACGCCATCGGCGCCCCGGAGCGCATCAGCCGGAGGGCGGCGGTGAGGTTCAGCAGCGCCATCGCCGCGATGGCGAGATAGCCGTAGAGCAATCCGTCCAGCGCGGCAGCGGCGGTGACGGCGACGCCGAGCGCCGCGCCGATCTCGAAATAGACGTTGAGCAGGCCAGTGGCGACACCGGAATCATCCTGCGGCACGCGCGACAATCCGATGATGGTGGTGGTGGTGCTGGTGCTCGGCAGCGAGACCGCGATCAGCAGCATCGGCGCCAGGATCGCCCAGAGCGACAGCCCGCGATCGCATTGCCAGGCGAGCGCGAGCAGGCCGGCAAGGCCGAGGAGGGCGCCCAGCCCGTAGACGGTCCTCACCCCGAAACGGTCGATCGCCGGCGCGCCCATCACCGCGGCGAGCGTCGCGACCGCGCCGATGGGGACGAAGCTCAGACCCGCCTGGAACGGGTTGAGCCCGAGCACCTGCTGCACGTCGAGGCTGACCAGGAACATCACCGAGAGCTGCACCGCGCCGGTGAGGAACTGGCCGGCGCCGCCCATGAGCAGCGACGGCAGCAGCGCGAGCCGCGCCGGCAGCAGCGGCGCCGGCGCGCGCCGCTCGATGCGCCAGAAGAGCGCCAGCAGGCCCAAGGCGCCGCCGGCGCCGGCCAGCGTCGGCCAGGAGGTCCAGCCCTCGGCCCTGGTCTCGATGACGGTGTAGACGGTCAACAACAGCCCGCCGGTCGCCGCAAGCGCGCCCGCCAGATCGGCCTGCCGCCAGGAGAAAGGTGTGCCGCCGCGGCCCTGTGCCGGCAGCAGGCTGAAGCCGGCGATGAAGGCGGCGATTCCTATGGGCAGGTTGACGTAGAACACCCACGGCCACCCCCAGAGGTCGACGATCAACCCGCCGCAAGCGATCCCGACGGTGGCGCCGAGGCTGCCGAGGCCGCTCCAGACGCCCATGGCGATGTGCCGCTCGCGGCCGCTCGGAAAGGTCGTGGCGACGATCGACAGCGCGGCCGGCGACAGCAGCGCCGCGCCGATGCCTTGCGCCACGCGCGCCGCCAGCAGCGCCGCGCCGCTGGACGCGAGGCCGCAGGCGAGCGACGCCAAGCTGAACAGCGCGATGCCGCAGAGAAACACGCGCCTTCGGCCGAGCAGATCGGCGGCGCGCCCGCCGAGCAGCAGCAGGCTGCCGAAGATCACGGTATAGGCATCGAAGATCCAGGGCAGGGTGACGGCATCGATGCTGAGATCGCTCGCCAGCCGCGGCAGCGCGATGCTGACCACCGTCGTGTCGAGCACGCAGACGAATTCGGCGGCGGCCACCACCGCCAGGATCGCCCAGCGCCGCCGCGTTGCGGCCTCGCCCGGCGCTTCGGCGATGTCAGCCGGCATGCCCGGCCTTGGCGCCGCGCGAGGGATCGCTGGTGATCGCCGCGAGCAGCCGCTCCACCGTCGCCAGATGCGCGTCGCAATCGACCTCTTCGTCCCAGGCGAGCTGCAGCGCGAAGCCCTGGAACAGCGCCACCATCGCGCGCGCCAGCGCCTCGGCATCGAAGGCCGGGGCGATGCGGCCCTCGGCCTGCGCGCGCCGGATGAGCGCGCCGAGCGTCTCTTTGGCGGCGCTCATCCCGCGCAGCACCAGCGCGCGGATCTCGGGGCTGTGCAGCGCTTCCGCCCAGCCCTGCACGCCGACCCGGCGGCGCAGCTCTGCCGCGGGATCGAACATCCAGCCGGCATAGGCCCGCGCCAGCTCGTGCAGCGCCTCGACCGGATCGGACTGCGCTGCCGCCGCGGCGTTGAGCTCCGCTTCCTGGCGGTGGCGGTCCTCGGCAACCGCCGCGATGATCTCGTCCTTGCCGGAGAAATAGCTGTAGACGGCGCCGGCGCTGAGCCCGGATTGCCGCAGGATGTCGGCCATCGAGGTCTGATGGAAGCCGTCGCGCGCAAAGCAGGCGATGGCCGCGTCGAGCACCTGCTGACGGCGGGCTTCGCGATGCGCCTCGCTGACCTTGGGCATGGTTGCTCGATATAAAACGAATGATCGTTTTATATATTTAAACCGTGCCGCTGTCCAGAGTTTTTTCGCGCAGCCTCGGAGCCCCACAGCGCCCGAGAAGCGCGTAAGCTGGCGCGGCGGCGCCATCGCCGGAGGGAGGAGTGAGGATGAACGGTGCGGAAAGCCTGGTGCGGACGCTGGTCGCCTCCGGCGTCGACGTTTGCTTCGCCAATCCCGGCACGTCGGAGATGAGCTTTGTCGCGGCGCTGGACGCGGTCGACGGGATGCGCCCCATTCTCGGCCTCTTCGAAGGGGTGGTGACCGGCGCCGCCGACGGCTATGGCCGTATGGCCGGGAAGCCGGCGGCGACGCTGCTGCATCTGGGACCGGGGCTCGGCAATGGTCTCGCCAATCTGCACAATGCGCGCCGCGCGCTGACGCCGATCGTCAACATCGTCGGCGACCACGCGACATATCATGCGCAATACGACGCGCCGCTGGCCTCCGACGTCGTCGGCATCGCGCGGCCGGTATCCGGCTGGGTGCTGAGCTCAGCCGCCGCACGGACCGTGGCTGCCGACGGCGCCCGCGCGGTGCAGGCGGCGCGCCGGCCGCCGGGCCAGATCGCGACGCTCATTCTGCCTGCCGATACCGCCTGGCTCGACGCCGACCGGCCGGCGCCGCCACTGCCGGTCGAGCCGCCGGCGCAGGTGGGCAGTGTGGCGGTCGATCAGGTCGCTGAGGCGCTGCGCGCCGGCAAGAAGACGACGCTGCTGCTCGGCGGCGGCGCGCTGCGGCAGCGCGGCCTCGAGGCGGCGGGACGGATTGCCGCCAAGACCCGGGCGCGACTCGCCTGCGACACCTTCACCGCGCGACTGGAACGGGGCGCCGGCCGCGTCGCGCTGGAGCGGCTGCCCTATTTTGCCGAGCAGATCGTCGAGTTCCTCAAGGAGACGGAGCTGCTGATCCTTGTCGGCACCAAGCCGCCGGTGTCGTTCTTCGCCTATCCCGGCAAGCCCAGCTGGTGCACGCCGGCGGCCTGCCGCATCCTCGCTTTGGCCGAGGCGCATGAGGATGGGGTCGCAGCCCTCGAAGCGGTGGCCGAGACGCTCGGCGCGCCGCGCGATCCCGCCCGCCGCGCCGAGCTCAAGCGGCCGGATCTGCCCAAGGGCGCGCTTACCGCGATGAGCGCCGGCCAGGTGATCGGGCACTGCCTGCCGGACAATGCGATCGTCTCGGAAGAGGCCGGCACCTCGGTGGTCGGCGTTGCCGCTTTCACCGCGATGGCGGCGCCGCATGATTATCTCTCGCTGACCGGCGGCGCGATCGGGCAGGGGCTGCCGGTGGCGACCGGCGCGGCGGTGGCCTGTCCCGACCGCAAGGTGGTGTGCCTCGAAGGCGACGGCAGCGCCATGTACACGCTGCAGGCGCTCTGGACCCAGGCGCGTGAGCGGCTCGACGTCACCACGGTGATCTTCGCCAACCGCTCCTATGTCATTCTCAATGTCGAGCTGAAGCGCGTCGGTGCCACGGGGCGCGGGCCCAAGGCGCTCGCCATGCTCGATCTCAGCAATCCCGTGCTCGATTGGGTGAGCCTCGCCCAAGGCATGGGGGTCGAGGCCTCGCGTGCCGCCACCGCCGAGGAATTCGCCGACCAGTTCGCCGCCGCCATGGCCGGGCGCGGCCCGCGGCTTATCGAGGCGGTGCTGTCGCGCTGAGGGGCGCGAGGGCGGGGGTGGGCGCCGCTTGGCTGCGTCCCCAGCCGCCGAGCCACTGCGAGGCAGCGGTGATCGCGCCGTAGGCGAGCGAGGCGGCGGCGACGGCGAGGAAGAGCGCGCCGAGACCGCCGCCGAAGCGGGCGACGATGAGCCAGCCGAATCCTGCGGCGATGACGAGGCGCGCCGTGCCGGCGATGACCGGCCACAGCACGCGCCCGGCGCCTTGGCTCGAGAAATAGAGCAGCATGGCGAGCCCGAAGGCGCCATAGGCGGGTCCCACCGTGCGCAGATAGAGCGCGCCCGTCGCCAGCACCTGCGGCTCGCTGCTGAAAAGGCCGATCCAGGCGGTCGGGAACAGCGCCGCGGCAAGCCCGATCGCCTCGGTGAAGCCGGCGGCGATCGCCGCGCCGGTCCAGGCGATGCGGCGCGCGCGCGCCGCCTGTCCCGCGCCGATATTGGTGCCGACCATGGTCAGCGCCGCCGTGCCGAGCGCGAAGAGCAGCGGGATCAGCATGTAGTCGAGACGCGAGGCGATGCCGTAGCCGGCAATCGCATCGGTGCTGAAGAGGCCGACCGCGCCGGTGACCAGCACGACGGTGAGGTTCGCCTGGACCGTGCCGAGCGCCGAGAGCCCGCCGACTTTGAGCACGTCGGCCAGCAGCCGTCCTTCGATGCGCCGCGGATCCAGCGTCAGGCGGAGCACGCTGCGTTCGGAGCTGAGATACCAGAGGAGTGCCACCGCCGCGCCCAGGTAATAAATGACGACAGCGACGCCCGCGCCGGCGATGCCGAGCCGCGGCACCGGCCCCCAGCCGAAGATCAGCGCCGGCGACAGCGGCACCAGCACGAATGCGCCGGCGAGCGTCACGATCGCTGGCACCACGACATTGCCGGCGCCGCGCAGCGCCGCCGCCAGGAGGCTCACGATCCAGACGAGGACCGCGCCGGTAAATACCACGTCGGCATAGGCGAGCGCCGCCGCCAGCACGCGATCCTCGCCGCCGAGCGCGCGATAGAGCGCGCTGCCGCCGAGAAACTCCGCCGCGGTGAAGCAGAGGCCGAAAGCCACGGCGATGACGAGGGCATGCAGCACCAGCGCGTCGGCATCCGCCTTGCGTCCGGCGCCGAGCGCGCGCGCGACCGCCGAGGCGACGCCGCCGCCGATGCCGCCATTCGACATCATCTGCATCAGCATCAGCACGGGAAAGACCAGCGCCACGCCGGCCAGCGCATCGGTGCCGAGGAAGCTCACGAAATACGTCTCGGCGACGCCGACCAGCGTCTGCACCACCAGCACGATCATGGTCGGTGCCGCCAGCGCCAGCAGGGTCGGCACGATCGCGCCCTGCAGCAGACGCTGCCGGCGCGCCTCCGCCGTGCGGCGCTTCTCCATCGGCGATCCCTCCATCGCGCGCGCTCTTAGAACGCCTCGGCCCAGGGCCTGAGATCGAGCTCCTGCGTCCAGGCGCTGCGATGCTGGCGATGAAGCTGCCAATAGGTGTCGGCGATCGCCTCGATGCTGAGCAGACCGTCCGCGCCGCGCTGATCGCGCAGCTCCGGCATGCGGCCCAGCAGCCGCGCGCCGTCGATACCGCCGTCGATCACGACATGCGCGACATGGATGCCCTTGGCGCCGAGCTCGCGCGCCATGCTCTGCGACAGCGCGCGCAACCCCGCCTTGGCGGCGGCGAAGGCGGCGAAGCCGGCGCGGCCGCGCAGCGAGCCCGAGGCGCCGGTGAAGAGGATCGTGCCCGCGCCGCGCGGCACCATGCGGCGCGCGGCCTCGCGGCCGATCAGGAAGCCGCCGAGGCAATGCTCGCGCCAGAGCTGCTCGAAATTCGCGCGCTCGAGCTCGAGGATGCTGTCGCGGCGGTTGGTGCCGGCATTGTGCAAGGCGAGGGCCAGCGGACCCTTGGCCTCGGCGGCGGCGATGATGCGGGCGGCGTCCGCCTCGAGGCTGGCATCGCCGACGACCGGCTCGACCGAGCCGCCGGTCGCCGCGATCTCGGCGGCGACCTGCTCCAGCTTCTCGCGCGTGCGGCCGGCGATCACGACATGCAATCCTTCGCGCGCAAAGCGCCGCGCCGCGGCGGCGCCCAGCCCGCGGCTCGCGCCGACCCCCACCACCAGGGCGGTTGCTCGATCGCTCATCGCTCATCTCCCGTGTTGGTGCCCAGGCTCGCGCGCAGGAAGGCGCGGACATCGGCGAGAATGCGGTCCGCCTCGTCCGGGCTCTCGACGCCGCGCGCCAGGATGAGACCGCCGACCATGGCGGCAAAGGCGGCGGTCGCCTGCCGCCGGCGGCTCACGTCATCGCCTTCCGGCGCCGCCTCGGCGAGGCGGTCGAGCGCAGCGGTGATCCCGGCGCTCAGCCTTTGCTTTGCCGCGCCCTCCTCGCGGGCGAGCTCGCTGCCCAGCGCGGCGACGACGCAGCCGCGCTCGGGATGCTCGCGGTGGCGCGAGGTGAGGTAATTGTCGGCGATCGCGATCAGCGCCTCACCCGGCGGCGCCGCGGCGGCGGCCTCGCTCATCGACGCGCGTGTCTTGCCGCCGGCGAGGCTCAGCACCTCGGCGATCAGCGCGTCCTTCGATTTGAAATGCGCGTAGAAGCCGCCATGCGTCAGCCCGGCCTCTTTCATGAGCTCGGCGATGCCGATGCCGTTCAGCCCCCGCTTGCGCAAGGCGGCGGCGGCGGTCTCGACAATCCGCCGATGCGTCGCCGCCTTATGATCTCTCGCCCAGGCCATCGGTCCCGTGTCAATATTATAATCGTAATATTGTCTGGGAAATCTCGGCCGAATGCAAGAGAGATATCGCCGGTGCTATGGGATAAATCTCACAGACCTGGTCTATATGACAATTATCATGCGCGCCGTGCGGCCCGGGGGTCTCAGCCGGCGCGGCGGACTAGGCGGCGCGGCGGCGCCGGCTCCGGCAGCTGCCATTTCGGATGCTCGGCGAAATGCCTCACCGCGAAGTCGATGAAGCTGCGCAGCTTGGCCGGCATATGCTCGCGGTGGGGATAGATGGCGAAGATCGGGAATTCGCCGAGATGGTAGTCCGGCAGCACTTGCACGAGCTCGCCGCAGCGCAGCGCCTCGTCGAGATAATAGGTCTGCGACATGGTGATGCCGCGGCCTTCGACCACGGCATGGCGGATCGCCTCCAGCGAGTTGGTGTGGAAGCTGCCGGAGATCGGCACCGTCACCTCGCCCTCGGGGCCGATGAGGGTCCATTCCCGCGTCAGCTTGGTGAAGCCGGGATGCATGTAGGAGAGGCAGGTGTGCTGGGTCAGGTCGCTGGGCTGCTGCGGCACGCCGCGCTTCTCGAGATAGGCGGGGGCGGCGCAGGCGACGATGCGGAACTGGCCGAGGCGGCGCACGATCAGGCTGCTGTCCGGCGCCTCGTTGTAGCGGATTGCCACGTCGAACCCCTCCTCGACGGGGTCGACCATGCGGTCGGTGGCGGTGAGCTCGACGGTGATCTCCGGGTATGTCGCGCCGAAATCGCCGATCAGCGTCGCCAGCCCGTGGCAGAGCACGTTCGAGGCGTTGATCCGCAGCGTGCCGCGCGGCGCCGAGGTCAAGGCCGAGACCCGGCTGTCGGCATCCTCGATCTGCGCCAGGATCTGGATGCAGCGCTCGTGATAGTCGCGGCCCGCCTCGGTCAGGCTGACCTTACGGGTGGTGCGGTTGAGCAGCCGCGCGCCGAGCCGCTCCTCGAGCGCCCGGACATGATTGGTCACCATCGCCGGCGACATCTCGAGGCGTTGCGCCGCGCCGGCAAAGCTGCCCGCGGCGACGACGGTGACGAAAGCGGTCATGCTGGTGATGCGGTCCATCCGGCCTCGCTTGCTTCCTGGTTACGGGGCCGTCTACCGGCGTCTCCCCGCCTAGAGATGGCGATTGCCGCCGCCATTGCCAATTACCCCCCAGGTTAGGCCGCCGCCTGCTGTTCTATCGGCCGTCACATTTCTGTGGCTGGTTGCCGCTGCGGGCCGGGGGAGGGAACACATGCGGTATCTGGCGCTCTGGCTGAGCCTTGCGGGCATGCTGGTCTTCGCCGCGGCGACCGCCTGGTCCGGCCTCTTCCTGTGGCCGGCGCTGCTCTGCGCCGGGCTTGCCGCTCTGGGCGTCTGGGACATGCTGCAGACCCACCACAGCCTGCGCCGCAACTATCCCATCCTCGCCAATCTGCGCTTTGCGCTCGAGACCGTGCGGCCCGAGATCCGCCAGTATTTCCTCGAAAGCGACACCGACGGCGTGCCGTTCAACCGCTCCAAGCGCGCCGTCGTCTATCAGCGCGCCAAGGGGGCGCTCGACAAGCGGCCGTTCGGGACCCAGCTCGATGTCTACGGCCCGAGCTTCGAATGGATCAACCACTCGATCGCGCCGCGGCGGGTCGAGGGCCATGATTTTCGCGTTCGCGTCGGCGGCGAGGCCTGCCGCCATCCCTACGCGCTGTCGCTCTTCAATATTTCCGCCATGAGCTTCGGCGCGCTCAGCGCCAATGCGATCCGCGCGCTGAACCGCGGCGCCAAGCTCGGCGGCTTCGCCCATGACACCGGCGAAGGCGGCTTGAGCCGCCATCACAAGGAGTTCGGCGGCGACATCATCTGGGAGATCGGCAGCGGCTATTTCGGCTGCCGCGACGAGGACGGCAGGTTCTCGTCGCGGCGCTTTGCCGCCGAGGCGGCCGAGCCGCAAGTGAAGATGATCGAGATCAAGCTGTCGCAGGGCGCCAAGCCCGGCCACGGCGGCGTGCTGCCCGGTCCCAAGGTGAGCCCCGAGATCGCCGCCGCGCGCGGCGTGCCGGTGGGCGTCGACTGCGTCTCGCCAGCGTCCCATTCGGCCTTCCGGACGCCGGTCGAGATGATGCGGTTCATCGCGGAGCTGCGCGAGCTCTCCGGCGGCAAGCCGGTCGGCTTCAAGCTGTGCATCGGCCATCCCTGGGAGTTCATGGCGATCTGCAAGGCGATGCTCGAGACCGGCATCCGCGCCGATTTCGTCGTCATCGACGGCGCCGAAGGCGGCACCGGCGCGGCGCCGCTGGAATTCGTCGATCATGTCGGGACGCCGCTGCGCGACGGCCTGGTCTTCGCGCATAACTGCCTGGTCGGCGCCGGGCTGCGCGATAGCGTGCGGCTCGGCGCCGCCGGCCGCATCGTCACCGGCTTCGACATCGCCCGCATCCTCGCGCTGGGCGCCGATTGGTGCAACGCCGCGCGCGGCTTCATGTTCGCGCTGGGCTGCATCCAGTCGCAATCCTGCCATACCGACCGCTGCCCGACCGGGGTCGCGACCCAAGACCCGCAGCGCCAGCGCGGGCTGGTGGTGCCGGACAAGGCCGAGCGCGTGCGTCATTTCCATGCCGGCACGCTGACGGCGCTGGGCGAGCTGGTGGGCGCTGCCGGGCTTGCGCATCCGAGCGAGCTGCGCCCGGCGCATATCCTGCGGCGCATCTCGGCAACCGAGGTCAGGAGCTTTGCCGAGCTCTATCCTCGCCTCGGCGCCGGCGAGCTGCTGCGCGGCAGCACGGCCGAGCGCTATGCCCAGTTCTGGGCCGAAGCCGGGTCCGGCTCGTTTGCCGGCGCCGCCATCCGTCCGGCGGCTTAGCCGGCCGAGCGCCAGGGGACTCGGAGGGAAAAAACCACCATCCGTACCCGCGGCCACGACGCCGCCGGGAGTCGCCCTGCGGCTGCGCCTGGGCACCGGTGCGCAATTTTTTGTCGTGCGCCGCCGATGCCGCCGAATTTGGGAACAATAAGCGAACAAAATGCAATATGCCAGGGTCGTTCCGGCTTCACGCCCTTGCCATGCGCTTTTCACTTGCTCAAAGGGGGGCCGGGTTCCAATTTTATGGCGGTCCGACAGGGCCTTGGAGGACGCTTATGAAACGTCGCAAGCAAGCGGCCGGCAAGCGCGGCGGAAAGGCCGGAAACACGCGCATGGCGATGGCCTCTGCCGCGCCCAAGCGGATGGCCGCCGCGAAGAAATCCGCGCCGAAGAAGAAGAAACCCGCCCCGGCCAAGAAGGCCAGCCCTGGCGCCAAAAAGCCTGTCCTGGTCAAGAAACCTGCCGCGGTCGCCGCGGCAAAGCCAGCGCCTGCCGCGCCGCGGCTGGCAACGCCGCTGCCGTCCGGCGGCGCGGCCGCCAAGCCGCCCGCCCAGCCCGCGCGCCCGGCCGCGGCGCCGGCGCGTCCCGCGACCAGCCCCGGCGCGCCATCGGCCGAGGAGAAGCGCCGGGCGGCGACGCGCAAGTTCTTCGCCCGGCTGCGCTCGCTCGAGGCGATCGTCGGCGCCGATCTCAGGAAGCGCGGCAGCCTGGTGCTGATGCAGGCCGTCGATCAGTGGTACAGCGAGGCGATCAGCTCAACCGCCACCGATGTCAGCATCACCAACGCCGCCAAGGCGGTCATCACCCGCCTCTAGGCGAGCGCGCCAGCGCTCGTCCGCCCGCCGCGGACGAATGCGCTTCGCGCATTCACCGCGACACCTGCCCGGTGCGGGCTTTCGCGGTTGCTTGCGCAACCGCTGGCGCCCGCCGCGGACGAATGCGCCTTGCGCATTCGCCGCGGGGCTATTGCGCGGCCAGCTTCTTGAACAGCGTCACCCCGCGCAGCAGGTCGATCGCCCGCACCAGCTGATAGTCCTCATCGGTGCCCATGAGATTGACGTCGAGCGCGGCGTCGGGCCTTGCCAGCGGCGTGGTGCCGGGCGGCACGTTGGGCGCCGGCGCCGGCGCCGCGGCGGCCGCCTTGGCGTCGGCGTCGCTGCGCTCGGCGCCGGGCTTCGGCGCGGGGGCGGCCTGGTTCTTGGCCTTGTCCTGCGCCTCCTGGTCGGTGTTCTTGAGCGCGCCGCGCAGATCGGCCTCGTGCAACCGCTCGGCCAAAGCGACCTTCTCGATCTTCGCCGGCTCGACGACGACGTCGGGCTCGATGCCGGTGGCCTGGATCGACCGGCCCGAGGGGGTGAAGTAGAGCGCGGTGGTCAGCCGGATGGCGCCGCCGCTCTCCTTCACCGGCAGCACCGTCTGGACCGAGCCCTTGCCGAAGGAGCGGGTGCCGAGCAGCACGGCGCGGTGGTGATCCTGCAGCGCGCCGGCGACGATCTCCGAGGCCGAGGCCGAGCCGCCATTGATCAGCACCACCATCGGCAGGCCGCGCACGAGATCGCGCCCGGATTGCGCCTCGAAGCGACGGCTGTCCTGGGTGCGCCGGCCGCGGATCGAGACGATCTCGCCCTGGTCGAGGAAGGCATTGCTCACCGCCACCGCCTGGTCGAGCAAGCCGCCGGGATTGTTGCGCAGGTCGAGGACGATGCCGGCGAGCTTGTCGCCGGCCTGCTGCTTCAGCGTCTTCACCGCGGCCTCGAGCGCGCTGCCGGTGCGCTCGCTGAAGCTGGTGATGCGGATATAGCCGATATCGCTGCCGGACAGATGGAATTTGACCGGCTCGACATGGATCTCGGCCCGGGTCAGCGTCACCTCGAAGGGATCGACGCCCTGGCGCCGCACCGAGAGCGTCACCTGGGTCCCGACCGCGCCGCGCAGCTTGTCGACCGCGTCCGACAGCGTCATGTCCGTGACCGGCGCCTTGTCGATCGCCAGGATCAGGTCGCCGGGCTTGAGGCCGGCGCGGGCGGCCGGCGTGTCGTCGATCGGCGAGATGACCTTGACCAGGCCGTTCTCCAACGTCACCTGCATGCCGAGCCCGGCGAACTCGCCCCGGGTCTGCACCTGCATCTCGCGGTATTCCTTGGCGTCCATGTAGTTGGAATGCGGGTCGAGCGACCCGAGCATGCCTTTGATGGCGCCTTCGACGAGTTGCTTGTCGGTGACCGGCTCGACGTAGTTGTTGCGGACTTGCTCGAACACCTCGGTGAAGAGGTTGACGCCGACATCGGTCTTGTCGGCGGCGGTGACCGTGGCGGCGAAGGGGGCGAGGGCGATGAGGGCGGCGGAAGCCGCGATTTTGATGATGCGCATTGACCAGCTCGGTTGATGAATTGGGCTCACATTGGTACGGCGAGGGGTGGCCTGTCCACTCACATCAATGAAAGGTTCAGGGCGCTTTGACGCGGGCGGGCCGGGCCGAGGCCGCGCGATCAGCCGCCTACGGGGTTGAAATCGTAGGTGCCGACGCCTTGCAGGATGGCGAATTTGCAGGCGCCGCCCGCCTTGCCGCTGACGCGATGGGCGCGCCGCGCCGGGACGGTGCAGCGCCCGCCAGGCAGCAGCTCGAAGCGCTCGCGCGGCGCCCGCATCTCCACCACCATCGGGCCTTCGAGGCAGATCATGTGATCGGTGACGGCGCTGTGCCAGTGCCACGGCACTTCCTGGCCGGGCGCGAGCGTCAGCACCACCATGCGCAGCTCCGGCGTCTCAGCCACCATCTCGCGCTCGGCGACGGCATAAAGCGGCTCGCTCTCGGTCACGACCATGGGCGCCTCCCGATGCCGAGAAGCTTACCCCCGCCGGCCGCCGGCGAAAAGGCCCTGCCCGGTTCCGGCAGCATCTCTCGGAACCGTTCGGTATAAACTGCACCCTTGCCGAGGCCGGGGCCGGTCCTGAAAGTTATTTTTCGCGCTCTGTCGAATTCCGGCCGGCACGAACGTCATGGAGATGGCGGAGCATGATGCCCGGCCAAACCCGGAGAAGGAGACCCCGATGCAATACGCCTTACTGATCTATGGCAACGAAGCCGGCATGCAGAGCGCGGGCAAGGCGGAGGTCGAGCAGATGCTCGCCGCCTATGGCGCCTATACCGAAGCCATGACGAAGGCCGGAATCATCCGCGGCGGCGAGCGGCTGCGGCCATCCTCCGCGGCGACCACCGTGCGCGTGGCCGACGGCAAGAGCAAGGTGCTCAACGGACCCTATGCCGAGACCAAGGAGCAGCTTGGCGGCTTCTACCTGATCGACGTGCCGGATCTCGACGCCGCGCTGACCTGGGCGGCGCGCTGTCCCGGCGCCAGCTTTGGCGTGGTGGAGGTGCGTCCGATCTGGGCGATGTAGACCGGCAAAAGATGGCGCGAGAAGGCGACGAGCCTGCCCGCGATACCGCCGAGGCGGTGGCGCGCCGGAGCTACGGCAAGCTGGTCGCCTTTCTCGCGGCGCGGACGCGCGATGTCGCCGGCGCCGAGGACGCCTTGTCCGACGCCTTCGCGGCGGCGCTGGTCGATTGGCCCGCGCGCGGCCTCCCCGCGAGCCCGGAGGCCTGGCTGGTGGCCGTGGCGCGGCGCAAGATGATCGATGCCGCCCGGCGGCGGCGCAGCGGCGAAGGCGCCGCCGATCATCTGCGGCTGATGGCCGAGGAGCTGGCGGCGGCCGGCGAGACGCAGATTCCCGACGACCGCCTCGCCCTGATGTTCGCGTGTGCGCATCCGGCGATCGACCCCGGCATCCGCGCGCCGCTGATCCTGCAGACCATCCTCGGCTTCGACGCCGCCACCATCGCGTCGGCCTTCCTGGTAGCGCCCGCCGCCATGAGCCAGCGCCTGGTGCGCGCCAAGAGCAAGATCGCTGAGGCCGGCATTCCGTTCCGGGTGCCCGATCGCGCCGATCTCGGCGAGCGTCTCGATGCCGTGCTCGCCGCCATCTACGCCGCCTTCGCCGAAGGCTGGTCCGACCCCGCCGGCACCGAGACGCGGCGGCGCAACCTCGCGGCGGAAGGGATCTGGCTCGGCAGGCTCGTGGCCTCGCTGCTGCCGGACGAGCCCGAGGCGCTGGGATTGCTGGCGCTGATGCTCCATGCCGAGGCGCGGCGCGGCGCGCGGCGCAATGCGCAAGGCGACTATGTGCCGCTCGCGGAGCAGGATCCGGCAGCCTGGCACGCGCCGTTGATCGAGGAGGCCGAAGCGCTGCTGTTCCGCGCCAGCGCGATGGGCGCGGTCGGCCGCTATCAGCTCGAGGCTGCGGTGCAGTCGGCGCATGTCGTCCGCCGGCGCACCGGCCGGTCCGACTGGGCGGCGATCGAGCGGCTCTATGACGCGCTCGCGGCGATGACGGGATCGCCGGTGGTCGCGATCAACCGCGCGGTCGCCCTTGCCGAGACGCGCGGGCCCGCCGCCGGCCTCGCGGCGCTCGACGCGCTGGCGCAGGATGCGCGGCTTGCTGATTATCAGCCCTATTGGGCGGCGCGCGCGGACCTGCTGGCGCGGACCGGCGCGGTCGATGCGGCCGGGGAGGCCTATGAGCGCGCGATCGGCCTCGAGGCCGATCCCGCGGTCCGCCGCTTCCTGCAGCAGCGCCGCGCGACGCTGCGCGGGCGAGGTTAGGGCAGGTTTCCGCTGCATGGGTAGCGGTGCGTCCTTCGACAGGCGCGCTGCGCGCGCCAACCCGTTCGATCGCTCTGCGATCGAACCCTCCGGGGCCGACCGCGAAGCGGTCGGCCGGGTTGGCCAGGATGAGGAAAGTTATTGATGGCACAATGAAAATCGCCTCATCCTGAGCGCGAGCGTAGCGAGCAGTCGAAGGACGCACTGAGCCAATCCAGCACTTGCTCTGAGCGTCAAACGCCAAGATAGACCTGGCGGATATAGTCGTCATGCGCGAGATCGGCGCTGGTGCCCTCGCGGGCGACGCGGCCATGCTCCATGAGATAGACGCGGCTGGCAATGCCGAGGGCGGAGAGCGCGTCCTGCTCGACCAGCAGGATCGCCGTGCCGTCGCGCTGGATCTCGCGGATCGATTCGAAGATCTGCACCTTGAGGCGATGCGCGATGCCGACCGAGGGCTCGTCGAGCAGCAGCAGCTTGGGCTTGCCCATGAGCGCGCGGCCGATCGCCACCATCTGCTGCTCGCCGCCGGAGAGGGTGCTCACCTGCTGGCGCGAGCGCTCGCGCAGCACCGGGAAGAGGCCGTAGACGCGCTCGAGATCGGCGGCGATGCCGGGTTTGTCGTTGCGCAGATAGGCCCCGAGCTGGAGGTTCTTCAGCACGCTCAGCTCGGGGAAGAGGCGGCGGCCTTCGGGGCAGTGGCAGATGCCGGCCGCCACCACCTTGTGCGCCGGCAAGGGATCGAGCGATTGCCCGTCGAAGCCGATATGGCCGCGGCTCATCGGCACGGCGCGCGAGATCGCCTTGAGCAGCGTCGACTTGCCGGCGCCGTTGGGGCCGAGCACGGCGACCAGCTCGCCCGCCGCGACGCTGAGGCTCACGCCCTCCAGCGCCAGCGCCTTGGCGTAATGCACGACGAGATCGGTGACCTCAAGCAACGCCAAGCGGCGCCTCCGTCCTGCCGATATAGGCCTCGACGACGCGCGGATGGCGCACGATCTCCGCCGGCGGCCCGATGGCGATGATCTCGCCGAAATCCATGGCGATGACGCGCCGCACCAGCTGCATGAACTCGCGCAGCTTGTGCTCGATGATCAGGATGGTGAGGCCCTCCTCGGCGTGGAGCTTGCGGATCAGCGCCGAGAGCGGCTCGATCTCCGTGCTGCCGAGGCCGGCGAAGGGCTCGTCGAGCAGCAGCAGCGTGGGCTTGGTGGCGAGCGCGCGGGCGATCTCGAGCCGGCGCAGATCGCCGTAAGGCAGCACGTCGACCAGCAGAGCGGCCTTGGCGCCGAGCCCGACCTGATCGAGGATGCGGCGCGCGCGCGCCTCGGTGCCGCCGGCATGGCGCACGCGCGGCGCAAGGCAGCCGACGGTGACGTTCTCGAGCACGCTCATGCCGCGGAACGGGCGGCAGAGCTGGAAGGTGCGGGCGAGGCCGCGATTGACGATGCTGTGCGGCGCAAGGCCCGAGAGCGAGGCGCCCGCGAACTCGACGGTGCCGAGATCCAAGGCGATGAAGCCGGTCAGCAGGTTGAACAGCGTCGTCTTGCCGGCGCCGTTGGGGCCGAGGATGCCGGTGATCTCGCCCGGCTGGAGCTCGAAGGAGACGTCCTTCACCGCGACGAGGCCGCCGAAGCGCTTGGTGACATGCGCGACCCTAAGCAGCGCGGTCATGGCGTCCCGCGCACGCGGCGCCACAGCGGCGCGATGAGCCCGCCCGGGCTGAAGAACAGGATGAACATGAGGATGAGGCTATAGACCCACAGGCGATACTCGCCGAGGCCGCGCAGCAGCTCCGGCAGCATCGCCAGCACGATGGCGCCGCCGACGGGACCGTAGATCGAGCCCATGCCGCCGACATAGACCATGATGATGAGGGTGATGGAGAGCGCCACGGCGAAGACGTCGGGGGTCACCGCCTGCTGGTAGTCGGCATAGAGCGCGCCGCCGATGCCGGCGCAGGCGGCGCTGATCATCAGCGAGACGATCTTGTAGAAGGTGATGTTGATGCCCGCCGCCTGGCAGGCCGCCTCGTCGCCGCGGATGGCGCGCAGGATGGTGCCCCAGCTCGACTGCGCCAGCGCCAGCAGCGCCGCCGTCACCACCACCAGCGCGAAGAGGCAGAAGTAATAGGTGGCAAAGGGATCGTCGAACAGCGGATCGAGGCCGGGGATGCCTTCCTCGCCGCCGGTGTACTGCCAGAAGATGCGCGTCAGGCGCTGCATGATCGTTGCCGCCGCCAGCATGGCAAGCGCGAAATAGGGGCCGCGCAGCCGGAGGGTCGGAAATCCCACGATCAGGCTGAAGACGATGGCGGCCAGCGCGCCCGCCGGCAGCCCCCACCACGGGCTCAGGTCGAACTTGCTGTCGATGAAGGCCGCGGTATAGGCGCCGGCGCCGATGAACAGCGCATGGCCGAAATTCTCGCGGCCGGTGAGCCCCGACATGAAGGCCCAGCTCACCGCCCAGATGCCGAAGATCAGGCTCACCGTGAGGATGCCGGTGAAATAATCCGACCGGAAGAGCAGCGGCGCCAGCGCCAGCGCCGCCAGCACCGCCGCCGCGCCGATCGCATCCTTGTTGCGAGAGCGCATGAGCCGCTCAGAACGCCGCGATTCTCAGAGGAATGCTGGATCGACTTAGTGCGTCCTTCGACAGGCGCGCTACGCGCGCCAGCTCAGGATGAGGCGATTTTCTTAATGCCATCAACTTTCTTTGTGCCATCAACAACTTTCCTCATCCTGAGCTTGCGCCGTAGGCGCATGTCGAAGGACGCACGATTGCCTTGCAGCGTTTGTTTGCATCAGAACGCCGCGCGCTTGCCGAGCAATCCGGCGGGACGCAGGATGAGGGTGAGCAGCACCGCGATCAGCGACACGATCTCGGTCCAGGCGGGCGAGACGGTGTAGGCGACGATGGTCTCGCTGTAGCCCAAAAGCAGCGCCGCGAGAATGCTGCCGGGGATCGAGCCGAGCCCGCCGACGATGACGATGGCGAACGCCTTGATCATGGGCAGCAGGTCCATGGTCGGCTGCACCGTGAGGAAGGGCGCGGTCAGCACGCCGGCGGTGGCGGCGATCCCCGCCGAGAGCGCCATCACCACCGAGTACATGCGGTTGGCGGGGATGCCCATGTATTGCGCGCCTTCGGGATCCTGCGAGATCGCCAGGATGGCCGAGCCCAGCCGGGTCTTCTGGATGAAGAGGTAGAGCACGCCGAGCACGACGATGCCGGCGCCCAGCGTCAGCAGCCGCTGGCCGCTGATGTCGAGGCCGGAATAGGTCCAGGTGTCCGTCGAAAAGGCCGGGACGTTGCGCGCCTCGGAGCCGAAGAGGATGAACATCGCCTGCTCGAAGATCAGCGCCACGGCGAGCGTGATCATCAGCACCGCGAGCGCGGAGCTGCGCAGCGGCCGCACCAGCAGCCGCTCCATCCCGGCGCCGAAGGCCGCGACGAACAGCACCGCCGCCACCGCCGCGAGCGGCAGCGGCCAGTGCAGCAGGCCGGTGAGGACATAGGCCGCGTAGGCGCCGAGGCCGTAGAAGGCGCCATGCGCGAGGTTGAGGATCCGCGCCACGCCGAAGATGAGGGTGAACCCCACCGCCAGCATGGCGTAGATCGCGCTGGTGACGGCGCCGTAGACCAGGATGTTGACCAAGGCCGGTTACGCCTTAACGTACTGAGTCGGACATAGGGGGTTCACCACGGAGACACGGAGGGCACGGAGAAGAAGAGGTGTTAGGCGCGCCTGCCTACGCGAAGCCGAAGCGGCTTCGCTTCGGCGAAGGCAGGCGACGCGCGCCATTCTTCGCTTCTCCGTGCTCTCAGTGTCTCCGTGGTCAATCTTTCTTTCCTACCGGCAGTTCGGCAGGCGCGATTGTCTTTGCCCC
>JBKQTR010000159.1:0-6845 GCA_052143095.1 Allostellaceae bacterium | reverse complement strand
CTTCGCTGTGGCGGCGGCGTGCTTTCTCGTGGCGGCGCAGGCCGGGAACCGCGCCGCGCAGTTCGATATGGGCGCCATGTACGACAACGGCCGCGGCGTGGCGAAGGACGTCGCCAGCGCCGTCATGTGGTACCGAAGGGCGGCGGAGCAGGGTGACGGGCGGGCCGCCTATGCGCTCGGGCTCATCTATCAGGAGGGCGGCGCCGTTCCCACCGATCGCCGGGAAGCGCTCAAATGGTTCCTCACGGCAGAGCGGGACGGCATCGCCGCTGCGAAGGGAAAAATCGCGGCGCTCGCCGGGCCCGCGGCGTCGCCGAAGACGGCTGTTCGGGAACCGGGAATTGCGGAATACCGCCACGGGTTCGCCTTCCTCACCGGCCAAGGCGAGCCCCAGGACAGCGCCGCCGCCTTCCGATGGTTCAGCCAAGGTGCGCGCGCCGGCGCTGACCTTGCCGCTTACGCGCTGGCGGATCTCTACGAGCGAGGCGAGGGCATCGAGCGAGACGACGTCAAGGCGAGCGCCTGGTCCAGCGTGGCGGCGCGCGAAGCCCCGGCCGGCGAAAGGCTGCGCGCCGCGGCGCTCAGAGATGCCGCGCGCGTGGCCGCGCGGCTCACTTCCACACAGCGAGCCGCCGCCGCGAAAGAGACGCGCGACATCCTCGCGGAGTTGGAGCGCGAGCGGTCCAATGCCGCAGTGTCATCCGGATCCTCAAGACGCTGAGTCATCCTTGGAGCGCGCCTAGCTTGCCGCAAACCACCTTTCATCCTGAGCAACCCTCTGGCTCGCCCGGAACGAGCCGGCGCCGGCGAGCCTTTGCCTATGACCACTGTCGCACAGGAGATGAGATGAGCGGAACGACGGACAAGGTGAAAGGCACGATCAAGGAAGCGGTGGGCAAGGCCACCGGCGACAAGGCGACCGAGGCCGAAGGCAAGCTCGACAAGGCCAAGGGCGAGGTGAAGGACGCCGCGCACGACGTCAAGCAGCACGTCAAGGACAAGCTCGCTCCATAACCTCTGCGCATCGACATGCGCGAAGCCCCGCCCGTGCCCGGGCGGGGCTTCGCTATTTGCGCGCCGAGAGCGGTGCCGGCGGCGGATCCGGCTGCGGCGTCGGGATCGGGCCGGGCGGCTCCTCGATCGGCGGCGGCTCCGTTTCGGTGGGCCGCGGCGGGTTGCCTGGCGGCTTGGGCTTGCCCGGCTGCTGGCTTGCGTCGCGCTCGGCGGCCAGCGTCTCGCAATCCGCGGCAAGCGTCAGCAAGGTCTGCCGCGCCACCGCATCGCCTTCGCGCTGCGCCGCCGCGCGCAGCGCCCGAGCCGTCTCTCGCCACACTGCCGTATCGGGCGCGGCGAGCTGTCTTTGCTCACACTCCATGCCGGGTAAACGCCGGGCGCTCCCGGCGATATCGGTTTTTACGCAGGCATTGAGTTGAAGCCGCGCAGGCAACCGCGGCGCGAGCGGCACGCGTCCCGGCTTCGCGCTAGCCGCATTTCGAATAGTCGCAGCTCGTGCACTGGTCGCAGCCCTCGACGCGGATCAGCGCCGCCTCGCCGCATTTCGGGCATTGCGCCAGCCGCGGGCGGCGCTCGCCCTCGGCGGGCGCGAGGTTCACCACCTTGCGCTCGGCGAGCTCGGGCGTGGCGCTGCGCTTGGCCGGCATGAAGCCGATATCGATCATGTGGCGCTCGATCACGTCGCCGATCGCCGCCAGCAGCGACGGCACGTAGCGTCCCTCCATCCAGGCGCCGCCGCGCGGATCGAACACCGCCTTCAGCTCCTCGACCACGAAGGAGACATCGCCGCCGCGGCGGAACACCGCGCTGATCATCCGCGTCAGCCCCACCGTCCAGGCGTAATGCTCCATGTTCTTCGAGTTGATGAAGATCTCGAACGGCCGGCGGCGGCCGTCCTGGACGATGTCGTTGAGCGTGATGTAGAGCGCGTGCTCGTTCTCGGGCCAGCGGATCTTGTAGGTCTTGCCCGGCAGCTCCTCGGGCCGGCTCAGCGGCTGCGTCATGTAGACGACGCCGCTGTCATAGACATCGGCGGGCTTCGCCGGCCGCTGCGGCGCCGGCAGCGGCAGCTCCGGCTCGCGCTTTGCCTCGGCCGTCTCCTTCCTGACCTCGAGCACCGCGCCCGTCACCTCGTTCGGGCGGTAGGTGGTGCAGCCCTTGCAGCCGAGCTCATAGGCCTGGAGATAGACGTCCTTGAAGCGCTCGAAGGGGAAGTCGGCGGGGATGTTGATGGTCTTGGAGATCGAGCTGTCGACGTATTTCTGCACGCTGGCCTGCATGACCAGGTGATCGGCCGGGGTCAGCTGCTGCGCGTCGACGAAATACTCCGGCAGCGGCGTGTTCTCGCCCTTGAGGCGGCGGAAGAGGCGGTAGGCGTAGTCGCTCACCTCCTCCTCCTTGCGAGTGCCGTCGGGCATCAGCACGCGGCGCGTGTAGTTGAAGCTGAATACCGGCTCGAGGCCGGAGCTGACATTGTCAGCGAAGAGCGAGATGGTGCCGGTGGGCGCCACCGAGGTGAGGAGCGCGTTGCGGACGCCATGCGCGGCGATCGCCGCGCGCACATCCGCGTCCAGCCCGGCCACCGTCTCGCCGGCGAGATAGGCTTCGGCATCGAACAGCGGGAAGGCGCCTTTCTCCGCCGCAAGCTCCGCCGAGGCGAGATAGGCCGCGCGCTCGATCGCCTTCAGCCATAGCGCGGTGAGATCGACCGCCGCCGCCGAGCCGTAGCGCGCGCCGCACAGGATGAGCGCGTCGGCGAGCCCGGTGACGCCGAGGCCGATGCGACGCTTGGCTCTCGCCTCATGCGTCTGCTCCAGCAGCGGGAAGCGCGAGACGTCGACGACATTGTCCATGAGCCGTACCGCCACCGGCACGAGCCGGGCAAGCTCCGCCATGTCGAGGCGGGCTTGCGGCGTGAAGGGATCGCGTACCAGCGCCGCCAGGTTGATCGAGCCCAGCAGGCAGGCGCCGTAAGGCGGCAGCGGCTGCTCGCCGCACGGGTTCGTCGCGTTGATCGTCTCGCAATAATATAAATTATTGCGACGGTTGATGCGGTCGATGAAGATCACGCCCGGCTCGGCATAGGCGTAGGTCGAGCGCATGATCTCTTCCCACAGCGCGCGCGCCGGCATGACCTTGTAGGTGGTGCCGGAGAATTTGAGCTCCCAGGGCGCATCCTCCTTCACCGCCTGCATGAAGGCGTCGGTGACCAGGACGGAGAGGTTGAACATGCGCAGCCTTCCGGCATCGCGCTTGGCGGCGATGAAGGCCTCGATATCGGGATGGTCGCAGCGCAAGGTCGCCATCATCGCGCCGCGGCGGTAGCCGGCGCTCATGATGGTGCGGCACATGGCATCCCAGACATCCATGAACGAGAGCGGCCCCGAGGCGTCGGCGCCGACGCCTTTGACCGGCGCGCCCTTGGGGCGCAGGCTGGAGAAATCGTAGCCGATGCCGCCCCCCTGCTGCATGGTGAGCGCCGCCTCGCGCAGATGGGCGAAGATGCCGGACATGTCGTCCGGGATGGTGCCCATGACGAAGCAATTGAAGAGCGTGACGCTGCGCGCGCTGCCGGCGCCGGCGACCACCCGGCCGGCGGGCAGGAACTTGAACCCGGCCATGGCCTCGTAGAAGCGCTCCGCCCAGAGCGCCTGGTCCGCCTCGGGCTCGGCGAGCGCATTCGCCACCCGCCGCCAGGTATCCTCGATGGTCCTGTCCACAGGGTTCCCGTCCGGCCCTTTGAGCCGGTACTTCATGTCCCAGATCTGCTGCGAGATCGAGGCGACGGTTGCCATCTGGACGATCCTCGGCTGATAGCGGACGTGCGTTACCCCTAGCAGTGCCAGGCGGCGGCGACAACAGGAATTGTTCCTGATTTGTCCTCGCGGGGTTCACACCAGCTTTACCCTGCAAATGGTTAATCAAGCTTGATACATCAAGCTTTTTCCCCGCTTTTCACTGCCGGATGCTCCCCACGATCCACAAGCGCACAAGTTTACCCACAAACTTATCCACAGGCGCGATGAGCGGTTCGTCGGGATTGCCGCAGGCGCGGTGCGGCGTTCGGGCTCGAGCACCGTGCCGGCGGGTGCCATGGCGCACAGGGGCGCTGCGCCGGGCGCCCTCTCGCAAGCGTGAATTGATCACTCTCCATGCCGCACCGCACTATCGATGGACATCAATCACGGGGGGACCCGAGCGATGAGATCGACCAGCATGCGCATTTTCGCTGCCGTAGGGCTGATCCTGGCGGCGCTGAGCCTCGATGCCACGGCCGAGGCCGATTCCGGCCTCACCATTCCGAAAGGCTATCGGCAGTGGTTCCTGGTGAATTCGATGATCGTCAGCTCCGCGAGCCCGCTCTTCGCGATGCTGGGCGGCATGCACAACGTCTCCATCAATGCCAAGGGGCTGGCCGCGCTGAAGAGCGGCGGCGCCTATCCCGACGGCAGCCTCTTCGTCGACGACATCCACGAGGTCGTCGATGCCGACGGCGTCTCGAGCGAGGGCCCACGCAAGGCGATCGCGGTGATGCTGCGCAACAGCAAGAAATATGCGGCGACCGGCGGCTGGGGCTTTCAGGTCTGGGCCGGCGGCGATCCCAAGAAGCCGATCGTCACCGACGCATCGGCGCAATGCTTCGGCTGCCACGCGCCGCGCAAGGACCACCAGTACGTGTTCTCGACCTATATCCCATAAGATCTGGGTTCCGCGGCGCTAAAGCAAACATGCGCTGGACCGACTCCGTGCGTCCTTCGACTGCTCGCTGCGCTCGCGCTCAGGATGAGGTGATTTTCTTCGTGCCATCAGTAACGTTCCTCATCCTGAGCTTGCGCCCGAAGGGCGCATGTCGAAGGACGCACTCAATCCATGCAGCGGAAACCGGCCCTAATGAATCTCGCCCGCGCGCCTGATCGCGTCCCGCAGCCGGGCGGGCGAGAAATCCGGGCTCTTGCAGATATCGAGGATCACCTTCTCGCGCCGGGCGACGAGGTCGATGGCGGCGGGAAGCTTGCGCACCGCCTCGGCGGGGATCACCACCGCGCCGTGATAGTCGGCGTGGATCACATCGTCATGCGCCGCCTGCATGCCGAAGACCATCACCGGCTTGGCGAAATCTACCATGTGGACATGCGCGTGGCTCGGGCCGACGCGGCCGCCGATCATCTGGAAACCGGGCGCCCAGGCGGTGAGGTCGCGGAACGAGCCGTTGGTGACGCAGCCTTGCGCGCCCAGCGCTTTGTGCACGGTCGACTGTACCTCGCCCCAATAGGCGCCGTAGCCCGGCGGATGGTCGATATCCTGCAGCACGACGACCGTCGGCAGATCGGCGGCGGCGACGTAATCGTACCAGTCGAGCCGGTCGGCGACGGGTCCGCGCGGCGGCTCCTTGGCGCGGATGGTGCCGGTCCGCGCCAGGCCGACGATCGGCGGCAGCTTCGGGTCGACGGCGATCATCGGCTCGACCGTGAAGCCGATGGCGCGGCGCTCGGGCATGACGATCTCGAGCCCGTTGCAGATGGTCGGCACGTCCCATTGCCGCAGCGTCTCGAGATCGGCGAGCGTGAACGGGCGTTCGGGCATGGTTTCCTCCCTCGTGATGCTGGCGCAGTGTTCCACGCGCCAGGTGCAACCGGCAAGGCGAGCCGCACCCGGGATTAAGTGCCGGCTGTGGCCGCGGGTTTTGGCCCTGTGCCATCATGCGCGGTATGATGCATCGGTCTACCGGTGGTACCATCGAGGTCAAGGGGACAGGAACCAGGGCCTGACATCGCAATTCGAGACCAGGAGCCTCCCATGCGTCTCAGTGCGTTTTTCCCGACACGCGATATTGGCAGCGATCCCGTCAAGATCCGGGACTGGGCACAGGCCGCGGAGGATCTTGGCTACGCCTATATCGAGGTCCCCGACCACGTGTTCGGCGCCGCTGCGCGCGACGGCTGGACGCCGCTCTACAACGAGATCGATCCCTTCCACGAGACCATGACGACGCTGGCCTTCCTCGCCGCCACGACCAAAAGCGTCAAGCTGTCGAGCGGCATCCTCATCCTGCCGCAGCGGCAGACCGGCGTGGTCGCCAAGCAGGCCGCCGAGGTCGACATCCTCAGCGGCGGACGGTTGCGCCTGGGCATCGGCGTCGGCTGGAACCACGTCGAGTACCAGTCTCTCGCCGCCGACTGGAAGACGCGAGGGGCGCGCCAGGCCGAGCAGGTTCACGTGCTTCGCCGGTTATGGACCGAGGATCTCGTCACCTTCGCGGGCCGGTTTCACGACCTGCGCGAGGTCAGCATCGTTCCGCCACCGATCCAGCGGCCGATCCCGATCTGGTTCGGCGGCTCGTCGGACGGGGTGGTGGAGCGCGCGGCGCGGCTTGGCGACGGCTGGATGCCGATCATGGCGCCCGACGACCAGGCCGCCGCGAAGCTGGCGATGCTGCGCGGACATCTCAAAACCTTCGGGCGGGACTCAGCCGCCTTTGGCTTGGAGGCGTGGCTGCGCATGGACGCGCCCGACCCGCAGCGCTGGGCCGCCGCCGCGGAAGCTTGGCGCCGGCTTGGCGCCGGGATCGTGATGCTCTATCCAATGTACCGGATCGCCACCTTCGACGAACAGATCCAGACCCTGCGACGCTTCAAGGAAGTGGTTGAGGGCTAGCGCGACGCAAAGCGTCGTCGCTGGCGGGCGGCAGCGCCCCGGACTTGAGCCGGGGCGCGAGAGCCCGCGCCGTGCGGGCTAGCGAATCTTTCCCCCGCCCGCCTCCGCCACCAGCCGCTCGGTCGCCGTCTCGATCCGCTCCTCGAGCGCCGCCATCACCGCTTTGCGCTCGCCGC
>JBKQTR010000158.1:0-6050 GCA_052143095.1 Allostellaceae bacterium | reverse complement strand
TGCCTTCGCCGAAGCGAAGCCGCTTCGGCTTCGCGCAGGCAGGCCCGGCCATGACGGTTTGAGGGGTCGCGTGCCTCGGTTCGAGTGTCCACGTCCCAGTCTCAGCCGGCCAGCCGCTCAAGCGCGTCGAGCAGCGGGAGCTGGCCGCGGTTGAGCTTCAGCCGCGCGGCGGCGAGATCGAACCAGCCGGCGCGGTCAACCTCGGGAAAGTCCTGCCGTCGGCCGGAGCGCGGCGGCCATTCCAGGCTGAAGCGGTTGCTCGCGATCGCCGCGGCGTCGCAATCGCCTTCGACCGCCCAGGCATGGACCGTCTTGCCACCGGGCTGGCGCACCGGCGGGAGCGCGCGAAAGGTGCCGTCGACGGCAAAGCCGGTCTCCTCGTGGAACTCGCGCCGGGCGGCGTCGAGCGGCGCTTCGCCCTCGGCCAATTCGCCTTTGGGGATCGACCAGGCGCCGTCATCCTTCTTCGCCCAGAAGGGCCCGCCGGGATGGACGAGGAAGACCTCGAGCCCGGTCTCGCCGCGGCGATAGAGCAGGACGCCGGCGCTTGCTTTGGGCATGGAATCGACCGGCCTCTCGGTTTTTTGCGATGCACCCAAAATGCCGCGGCGCCGCGCCGATGCCCGACCGGGGCCGTGGCCGCTGCCGCGTTTTGGCGGACAACTGCCGGGCGATCTTGCTATACTGCGGCGGCCAAACGCCAGTGCGAGCGCCTCGGCATCGGGGCAATACCTCGGCTAAGGTTCGGTGCAATGCTCGTCGTGACCTACGACCCCTGGATGGTGGCGGCGTCGGTCGTCATCGCGATCATGGCTTCGTTCACCGGTCTCAGGCTGGCGAGCGGGCTCAGGGCGTTGGCGCCGGGGCGGCGCAAGCTGCAGATCGCCAAAGCAGCTTTCGCATTGGGTGCCGGCATCTGGTCGATGCATTTCGTCGCCATGCTCGCCATGCGCCTGCCGATCGCGCTGGGCTACGACGCCTTCCACACCTTGAGCTCGGTGCTGATCTCGATCCTCATCACCGGGCTCGGCCTTGCCCTGATGTTCGTCGGCGAGCGCAGTCTGATGCGCACCGTCGAGGCCGGCGCGCTGACCGGGCTCGGCATCGTCAGCATGCATTATGTCGGCATGGCGGCGGTCTCGGGCTATTGCGCGGTGAGCTATGTGCCCACCGGCTTCTTCCTGTCCTCGGCCATCGCCATCCTGTTCTCGATCTGCGCCCTGCGCCTCGCCTATGGGCGCCGCACCCTGATGCAGCTGTCGCTCGGCGCGGTGGTGCTGGGCGTGACCATTGCCGGCATGCATTATTCCGCCATGGCGTTTACCGGCTTCACCGAGCTCGCCGACGCGCAGCCGGCGGCGGCGCCGATCATCCAATCCGACTACCTCGCGCTCATCGTCGCGGTCGCCGCCTTCGTGGTCTGCGGCCTGTTCCTGCTGACGGCGCTGCCGCTCGAGGGTGGGGAGGCTGGTACAGGCTATCGCGAGTCCGTGAGCGGCCCCACCTCACCCTCCCGCTACGCGGGTCCCCCCCTCACCCCCCCGCTACGGGGGCCCCTCCCTCTCCCCCCCCCTGGGCGGAGAGGGCCGGAGTGAGGGCGAGGGCGGCGAGCCGGGCGCCGCCGCTGCGGGCGAGCGGCCGCGGCTGCCCTATGAGCAGCACAACGCCATCTACTTCGTCGATGCCGAGCGCATCCACGCGATCAAGGCGGAAGGGCACTACACCCGCCTCTATGACGGCGCCGAGGTCTATTTCTGCCCGTGGTCGATCTCCAAGGTCGAGGCGCATGTGGCGGGACACTCCTTCCTGCGCACCCATCGCAGCTTCCTGGTGAATATCCGCCATGCCAGGGCGTTCCAGCGCAAGGACGACAAGGCCTATCTCCTCGTCCCCGCCGTCAAGGAGGCGCTGGTGCCGGTGAGCCGCTTCCACATCGCCGAGGTCCGGCGCGCCCTCGGACTCTAGGCGCGCCGCCGGGCACCGTCATTCGTGCAGCTATTCCGCCGTTGGTGCATTTGCCCAGTGCACAGTTGATTTGGCCTACCCCTTCCTCTCGGGCAGGGCCATCCTTCGGCCAAAACCAGTCGCGCATCGGGACGGTTGGCGCCGTCCCGGAGAGCTGCGCGGCGCAACGCGACAAGGGAGGAACAAACAGTGATTCCCGCAGGATTCGACTATCATCGCCCGCGCAGCCTCGACGAGGCGATCGCGCTGCTGGCGACCTATGACGACGCCGCGCGCGTGGTCGCCGGCGGCCACAGCCTGATCCCGATGATGAAGCTGCGGCTCGCAGCGCCGGAGCATCTGGTCGACCTCCAGGACATCGCGGAGCTGCGCGCCATCCGCAGCGACGGGCAGAGCCTGGTCATCGGCGCCATGGTGACGCAGGCCGAGGTGATCGGCTCGGAGCTGCTGGCGAAGGCCTGCCCGATCCTGTGCGAGACCTCGCTGCAGATCGCCGACCCGCAGGTGCGCTATGTCGGCACCATCGGCGGCAATGTCGCCAATGGCGATCCCGGCAATGACATGCCGGCGGTGATGATGGCGCTGGGCGCCGTCTACCGCGCCAAGGGCCCCAAGGGCGAGCGCGATATCGCGGCGCGCGACTTCTACCAGGGCACCTTCGTCACCGCGCTGGCCGCCGCCGAGATCCTGACCTCGATCCGGATCCCGACGCCGCCCGCCGGGCATGGCTACGCCTATGAGAAGCAGAAGCGCAAGGTCGGCGACTACGCCACTGCCGCCGCCGCGGTCATCCTCACCCTGTCGCAGGGCCGCTGCAGCGCGGCGGCGATCGCGCTCACCAACGTCGCGGGCACGCCGCTCTTCGCCAGCCATGCCGGGCAGGCGCTGGTCGGCACCACGATCGACGGCACCGCCATCGCCGCGGCGGTGACGCACGCCACCGCCATCACCCAGCCCGCCGCCGACCAGCGCGGCCCCGCCGATTTCCGCACCCATCTTGCCGGCGTCATGGTGCGCCGCGCGATCCAGCGCGCCAAAGAGCGCGCGGCCTGACCGGGAGGAGGAACGACATGTCCGACAAGATGCGCATCAAGCTCACGGTCAACGGCCGCGCCGCCGAGGCGCTGGCGGAACCGCGGATGCTGCTGATCCATTTCCTGCGCGAGGAGCTGCGGCTTACGGGACCGCATATCGGCTGCGACACCAGCCATTGCGGCGCCTGCACCGTGGACTTCAACGGCAAATCGGTGAAGTCCTGCACCATCTTCGTGGCGCAGGCCAATGGCGGCACGGTCAAGACGATCGAGGGCATGGCTGCCGCCGACGGCACGCTCCATCCGCTGCAGGCGGCGTTCCGCGAGCATCACGGGCTGCAATGCGGCTTCTGTACCCCCGGCATGATCACCCGGGCCTATCGCCTGCTGCAGGAGAACCCGGATCCGACCGACGCCGAGATCCGCGCCGGCATCGCCGGCAATCTCTGCCGCTGCACCGGCTATCAAAACATCGTCAAGGCGATCCGCGCCGCCGCGGACCAGCTGGGCACTGCCAAGGAGGCCGCAGAATGAGCGCCGCCGTCGAAACCGCCGAAGCACGCACCCAGAAGCTCGAAGGCCTCGGCACCAAGAGGAAGCGCGTCGAGGACGTGCGCTTCACCCAGGGCAAGGGCAATTACGTCGACGACATCAAGCTGCCGGGCATGCTGTTCGGCGACTTCGTGCGCTCGCAATACGGCCATGCCCGCATCAAATCGATCAAGAAGGACGCGGCGCTGGCGCTGCCGGGGGTCAAGGCGGTGATCACCGCCGCCGATCTGAAGCCGCTGAAGCTGGACTACATGCCGACGCTGGCCGGCGACGTCCAGGCGGTGCTGGCCGGCGAGAAGGTGCTGTTCCAGGGCCAGGAGATCGCCTTCGTCGTCGCCGAGGACCGCTACATCGCGGCCGACGCGGTCGAGCTTGTCGAGGTCGAGTACGAGGAGCTGCCGGCGATCACCGATCCCAACAAATCGATGGCGCCCGATGCGCCGGTGCTGCGCGACGACCTCCAGGGCAAGACCGAGGGCGCGCATGGCAAGCGCCGGCACCACAACCACATCTTCACTTGGGAGGTGGGCGATGCCGACGGCACCGCGAAGGCGCTGGCCGCGGCACCGGTGGTGGCGAAGGAACTCATCGTCTATCAGCGCGTCCATCCCTGCCCGATCGAGACCTGCGGCTGCGTCGCCTCGATGGACAAGATCAACGGCCATCTCACCGTGTGGGGCACCTTCCAGGCGCCGCATGCGGTGCGCACCGTGGCCTCGCTGATCTCCGGCATCCCCGAGCACAAGATCCGCATCATCTCGCCCGATATCGGCGGCGGCTTCGGCAACAAGGTCGGGGTCTATCCCGGCTATATCTGCTCGATCGTCGCCTCGATCGTCACCGGCGTGCCGGTGAAGTGGATCGAGGACCGTATGGAGAATCTGGTGGCGACGGCGTTCGCCCGCGACTACCACATGACCGGCGAGATCGCCGCGACCCAGGACGGCAGGATCACCGCGCTGCGCTGCCACGTGCTGGCCGATCACGGCGCCTTCGACGCCTGCGCCGATCCGACCAAGTATCCCGCGGGCTTCTTCAGCATCTGCACCGGCTCCTACGACATCCCGGTGGCGCATCTCTCGGTCGACGGCGTCTATACCAACAAGGCGCCGGGCGGCGTCGCCTATCGCTGCTCGTTCCGCGTCACCGAGGCGTCCTATTTCATCGAGCGCATGATCGATGTGCTGGCGAGGAAGCTCGCGCTCGACCCGGCGGAGCTGCGCCGGCGCAACCTGATCAAGAAGGAGCAGTTCCCCTACACCTCGGCGCTGGGCTGGGAATACGACAGCGGCGACTACCACACCGCCCTCGACAAGGCGCTGAAGGCGGTCGACTACGCGGGCCTGCGCGAGGAGCAGCGGCGCAACCGCGAGGCCTTCAGCCGCGGCGAGACGCGGAGCCTGATGGGCATCGGCGTCAGCTTCTTCACCGAGATCGTCGGCGCCGGCCCGATCAAGAATTGCGACATATTGGGCCTCGGCATGTTCGACAGCTGCGAGATCCGCATCCACCCCACCGGCAGCGCCATCGCGCGCCTCGGCACCATCAGCCAGGGCCAGGGCCACGCCACCACCTTCGCGCAGATCCTCGCCACGGAGATCGGCATTCCCGCCGCCAACATCACGGTGGAGGAAGGCGATACCGACACCGCGCCCTATGGGCTCGGCACCTACGGCTCGCGCTCGACGCCGGTGGCGGGCGCCGCCACCGCCATGGCCGGGCGCAAGATCCGCGCCAAGGCGCAGATGATCGCCGCCTACCTGCTCGAGGTGCATGACGACGACCTCGACTGGGATGTCGACCGCTTCACGGTGAAAGGCGCGCCGGAGCGCTTCAAGACCATGGCCGAGATCGCCTTTGCCGCCTACAACAAGGTGCCGCCGGGAATGGAGCCGGGGCTCGAGGCGGTGAGCTATTACGATCCGCCGAACATGACCTATCCGTTCGGCGCCTATATCTGCGTCGCCGATATCGACGTCGATACCGGGGTCACGGCCATCCGCCGCTTCTATGCGCTCGACGATTGCGGCACGCGCATCAACCCGATGATCATCGAGGGCCAGGTGCATGGCGGGCTGACCGAGGCGCTGGCCATCGCCATGGGCCAGGAGATGGCCTATGACGAATACGGCAACATGAAGAACTCGAGCCTGCTCGATTTCTTCATGCCGACGGCGGTGGAGACGCCGGTGTGGGAGACCGACTACACCACCACGCCCTCGCCGCATCATCCGATCGGCGCCAAGGGTGTCGGCGAATCGCCCAATGTCGGCGGCGTCTCGGCCATCTCCAACGCGGTCAACGACGCCTTCGCCCATCTCGGCCTGGTCCACACCGCGATGCCGCATGACCACTGGCGCGTCTGGAAGACCGCGCAGAAGCTGGGGCTGACGGGGTGAGCATGTTTCGTGCAAGCGGAATCGTGGCCGGTTTGACCGCCCGCGGCGCGCATCTATGCCCCTCCCCCCTTGAGGGGGAGGGTGCCCGAGGCCGCAGGCC
>JBKQTR010000157.1:0-11886 GCA_052143095.1 Allostellaceae bacterium | reverse complement strand
TCCTCGACGATGATCTGCGTCAGCACGGCGCGGGTGATCTCTTCGCCGGTCTTGGCGTCGTAGACGACGAAGTCGCGGCCGTCCTTGACCATGTGGGAGAGGTCGTCGAGCGTCACGTAGCTGCTTGTCGCCGTGTTGTAGAGCCGGCGGTTGGCGTATTTCTTGATGACCACCGGGGGCGTCTGCACCCCACCTTGCTCGTCCATGTCCTGCGTCCTTTCCGCATCCGCCCGGTGCGGTTATGGCTGAAGAACACAGCATAGCAGCATTCTCGGCGCGATGCTGCAACGCAGAATGGTTGCCGCCCTCCCTGGAATTCACCCCGTCGCGCCGATATACTCCACCCCATGGCGGAACCGCCGGACCTCGCGAACCTGGCCAAGAGGTATCTAGACCTGTGGCAGGAGCAGCTGATCGCCATGGCGGCCGACCCCGACCTCGCCGACGGTCTTGCCCGGCTGCTCGCCGGGCTGGCACCCGCGAGCTGGCCGCCGCCATTCGGGGCGCCCGCCTATGACGGCTCCCCGCCTGGGGCCGCGGCCGCTGCCCCTGCATCTCGCCAGCGCGGCGACGCTCTGGATGAGCTCGCGCGCCGCCTTGCCGCTGTTGAGGGCCGGCTTGCTGCCTTGGAGACCGGAGCTCCTGGCGGCGGCAAGCGCGCTGCGGCGAAGCCTCGAACCCGTCGCCGCTGACGCGTTCGCCGCTGCCGTCGATGCCGAGCTGCGCGCCCGCGGTGACAGCTTCGTGAGCGGGCTCGATCGCTACCGCCACCACCCCTACCGCCGCGCCCTCGACGACCCGCCGGCGCTCTGGCAGGAGGGATCGACGCGGCTCCTCGATTACGGCGCCGGCGGCGGGGTGCCGGTGCTGGTGGTGCCCTCGCTGATCAACCGCGCCTATATCCTCGATCTCGCCGAGGGCAAGAGCCTGCTGCGCTTTCTCGCCGGCGAGGGGCTGCGGCCGCTGCTGGTCGATTGGGGCAAGCCCGGCGCGGTCGAGCGCGGCTTCGATCTCACCGACTACATCGCCGGCCGGCTGGAGGGGGCGGCGGCGGCGGCGATGGCGGCGGCGGGCGCGCCGCTCGCCGTGCTCGGCTATTGCATGGGCGGGCTGCTGGCGCTGGCCTTGGCCGAGCGCCGGCCGGGCCTGGTCGCCTGCCTGGCGCTGCTGGCGAGCCCCTGGGACTTCCACGCCGAGCGCGCCGGCCAGGCGCGCCTCTTGGGCGAGATCGCGGCGCCGCTGGCGCGCTGCTTCGCAGCGCTCGGCGAGGTGCCGGTCGACATGCTGCAGCTGCTGTTCGCCGCCCTCGATCCGCTGCTGGCGCTGCGCAAATTCTAGCGCTTTGCCGGGCTGGCGCCGGGGAGCGCCGAGGAGCGCGATTTCGTCGCGGTCGAGGATTGGCTCAATGACGGCGTCCCGCTGGCCTTGCCGGTGGCGCAGGAATGCCTCGCCGGCTGGTATGGCGCCAACACCCCCGGGCGCGGGCGCTGGCGGGTCGCCGGCACGGCGGTGCTGCCGCAGCGCGTCGAGCGGCCGAGCCTGGTCGTCGTCCCGGCGCAGGACCGCATCGTCCCGCCGCGGACCGCCGAGGCGCTCGCGGACCTGCTGCCGGCGGCGGAGCGGCTGACCGCGCCGCTCGGCCATATCGGCATGATGGTGGCGCGGGAGGCGCCGGGCGCGGTGTGGCGACCGCTGGCTGCGTGGCTCCACACCCATGCCGCCGCCCCGCCACGGCGCCGCGGCAGGCGGCGGCGCGCTTGATCCAGATCAAGACGCCCGACCCCGACGTTGCTAGTCTAGCGCCCAAACCCGCGCGGACCCTTCGGTATGGGTTTCCAAATCCGCCGCCGAGGTCTATCTAAGAGAGGTCAGCGAGCCCCCAGCACAAGGATCCCCCGATGAGCGAAATCGTCATTGTCGGCGCTGTGCGCACCCCGATTGGCTCCTTCAACGGCAGCCTGAGCTCCGTCCCCGCGCATTATCTCGGGCAGACGGTGATCGCCGAGGCGATGCGCCGGGCCAATGTCGACGCCAAGGAGGTCAACGAGGTCATCATGGGCCAGATCCTCTCCGCCGGGGAGGGCATGAACCCGGCGCGCCAAGCCGCCATCGCCGCCGGCGTCCCGGCCGAGGCCACCGCCTATAGCGTGAACCAGGTCTGCGGCTCCGGCTTGCGCACCGTGGCGCTCGGCTACCAGGCGATCCGCACCGGCGACAGCGCCATCGTCGTCGCCGGCGGCCATGAGAGCATGAGCCGCGCGCCGCACTGCATCCATCTGCGTAACGGCGTCAAGATGGGCGATGCCGATCTCGTCGATACCATGATCAAGGACGGGCTGTGGGACGCCTTCAACGGCTATCACATGGGCAACACCGCCGAGAACGTGGCGCAGCGCTGGCAGATCACGCGCGAGCAGCAGGACCAGCTCGCGCAGCGCTCGCAGGCGCGCGCCGAAGCGGCGCAGAAGTCGGGTCGCTTCAAGGACGAGATCGTGGCGGTGAAGATCGCCGGGCGCAAAGGCGATGTGCTGGTCGAGGCCGACGAGTATCCCAAGCACGGCACCACCCTCGAGGTGCTGGCGAAGCTGCGTCCCGCCTTCGACAAGAACGGCACCGTCACCGCCGGCAACGCCTCGGGCATCAATGACGGCGCCGCGGTGGTGGTGCTGATGACCGCCGAGGAGGCGCAGCGCCGCGGCGCCAAGCCGCTGGCGCGCATCGTCTCCTGGGCGACGGCCGGCGTCGACCCCGCGATCATGGGCTCGGGGCCGATCCCGGCGAGCCGGCTGGCGCTGAAGCGCGCCGGCTGGAAGGCCGAAGATCTCGATCTCATCGAGGCCAACGAGGCCTTCGCCGCGCAGGCCTGCGCGGTCAACAAGGACATGGGCTGGGATCCCGACAAGGTGAACGTGAACGGCGGCGCCATCGCGCTTGGCCATCCCATCGGCGCCTCCGGCACGCGCGTGCTGGTGACGCTGCTGCACGAGCTGGAGAAGCGCGGCGGCAAGCGCGGCTTGGCGACGCTCTGCATCGGCGGCGGCATGGGAATTGCAATGTGCGTCGAGCGGGGCTGAGCGCATCGGGCGCTGCCGATCGCGGAGGTTAACGGGCCTGCGGAAGGCGCGGCGACGGGCCAATCCGCAGCAATCGCCGGCAACGGCAAGGGAGGAACCATGGCACGGGTAGCGGTGGTGACGGGCGGAACGCGCGGCATCGGGCTGGCAATCTCGGTGGCGCTGAAGGAATCCGGCTGCAAGGTGGCGGCCATCTACGCCGGCAATGACGATGCGGCGCGGCGCTGCACGCAGGAGAGCGGGATCGCCTGCTACAAATTCGACGTCTCCGATTTCAAATCCTGCGAGGCCGGCGTCAAGCGCATCGAGCAGGAGCTCGGGCCGGTCGAGATCCTGGTCAACAATGCCGGCATCACCCGCGACTCGGTGCTGCACAAGATGACGCCGGAGCAGTGGGGCCAGGTGATCGCCACCAACCTCACCTCCTGCTTCAACATGTGCCGCCTCGTCATCGAGGGCATGCGCGAGCGCGGCTTCGGCCGCATCGTCAATATCGGCTCGATCAACGGCCAGGCCGGCCAGTACGGCCAGGTGAACTACGCCGCCGCCAAATCCGGCATCCACGGCTTCACCAAGGCGCTTGCCCAGGAGGGCGCCGGCCGCGGCGTCACGGTGAACGCGATCGCGCCCGGCTATATCGACACCGACATGGTTCGCGCCGTGCCGCAGAACGTGCTCGACAAGATCGTCGCGCGCATCCCGGTGGGGCGTCTCGGCCATGCCGAGGAGATCGCTCGCGGCGTGCTGTTCCTGGTCTCCGACCAGGGCGGCTTCATCACGGGATCGACGCTCTCGATCAATGGCGGCCAGCACATGTATTAGGCCGCGCCGGCGGATCAGCGGTGCACAGCAGCACCTTCACGCTCGCCGCATCGGACGGCGCGACGCTCTTCGTCCATGCCTGGCGGCCGGAGAGCGCCGTCAAGGCGGCGGTGCAGATCGTCCATGGCCTCGCCGAGCATGGCGGCCGCTATGCGCGGCTCGCCCAGGCGCTGACCGAGGCGGGCTATGCCGTCTATGCCGGGGATCATCGCGGCCATGGCCGCACCGCGCCGACGCCGGCGGATCTAGGCTTCTTCGCCGAGCGCGACGGCTGGCGTCGATGCGTCGACGATCTCGCCACGCTCCATCGCCGCATCGCCGCCGATCATCCCGCCAGGCCTGTCGTGCTGCTCGGCCATTCCATGGGCTCGTTCATGGCGCAGCAGGTCATCAGCGAGCGCGGCGACGAGCTCGCGGGCGCGGTGCTGTCGGGCTCGGGCGGCAAGCCCAACGCGCTCGCGGCGGCGGGGCGGCTGATCGCGCGGATCGAGCGGTTGAGGCTCGGCGCGCGCGGCAGGAGCGCGCTGCTCCACGCCTTCAGCTTCGGTGCCTTCAACAAGCCGTTCGCGCCGGCGCGCACGCCGTTCGACTGGCTGTCGCGCGATCCCGCCGAGGTCGACAAATACATCGCCGATCCCTTGTGCGGCTTTGGCGCCACGGTGCAGCTCTGGATCGACCTGCTGGACGCGTTGGGCGACGTCACCGGCGCCCGGCGCCAGGCGGGCATTCCGAAGCGGCTGCCCGTCCGCATCATCTCCGGCAGCCGCGATGCCGTCGGCGCCGACACCAAGAGCGTGCAGCAGCTCCTCGCCGCCTACCGCGCCGCCGGCCTCGAGCGCGTCACGCATCGCTTCTATCCCGAGGCGCGTCACGAGCTCTTCAACGAGCTCAACCGCGACGAGGTCACGCGCGATCTCGTCGTCTGGCTCGATGGAGTGGTGGGTTAGAGCGAGTTTCCGCTGGATTGGGTCGGTGCGTCCTTCGACCGCTCGCTACGCTCGCGCTCAGGATGAGGCGAATTTCTTTGTGCCATCAACAATATCCCTCATCCTGAGCTGGCGCGCGAAGCGCGCCTGTCGAAGGACGCACCTGCGCCTATGCAGCGAAAACACGCTTCAACGCCACCCGCATCAGCCGGCCTCCCACCCCAGCGGCGCCAGCTCGAAGCGTGCGAAATCGAAGCCCGGCGCGACGGTGCAGCCTACCAGCGTCCAGGCGCCGAGGCTTTGCGCGCTTTGCCAGGCGCGCGCCGCCACCGCCGCTTGCGGCCGCTCGCCCGCGGCGAGGTCGTTGCCGAGGCGCACGCGGCGCGGCGCCTGCCCGTCATCCGCGAGCGACAACAGCAGCGGCGCGCCGGCATACCAATGCCAGATCTCCACCGCATCGATGCGGTGCCAGCGCGACAGCTCGCCGCGGCGCAGCAGGTAATAGATCGCGGTCGAGGCGGCGCGGGCGCCGCCCTGCGCCGCGTCGCGGAAGGTCTCGCAGTGGCCGCCCTCGGGATGCGGTGCGAGGCCAAGCAGGGCAATGACCTGCTCGGCCTCGGGCAGGCTCACGCCGGGTCTTTCGGCTTGGTGAGCTCGATCGCCTTGCGCTTGGAGAACTCGTCGAACCACGCGGCGAGCCGCCGGTGCTTGGTGCGCCACTCCTCGCTGGCATAGCGGAAGTCGAGATAGCCCAGCGCGCAGGCGACGGTGATCTGGCCGATGCTGAGCGGGCCGCCGAGCTCGCCGGCCTCGACCTCGATCTCGAGCGCGCCGAGCGCACCGCGCACCTTGCGCAGCTGCGCGTCGATCCAGTCCGGCCATTGATACTCCTTGGGCCGCCCGATCTCGTAGCGGCCGAGGATCGCGGCATCGAGGATGCCGTCGCCCAGCGCCTGCTGCCTGAGCGCCAGCCAGCGCGGCTTGCCCGAGGCCGGGAAGAGCTTCGGCCCGCCGTGCAGCGTGTCGAGATACTCGCAGATCACCGGCGAATCGTAGAGCACGAGCCCGTCATCGGTGGTGAGCGCCGGCACCTTCACCAGCGGGTTCTCGCGCGCGACCTCGTCATTCGGCTTGGTCGGGGCGACCGTGGTCGGGATGCGCTCGATGCGCTCGGCAAGGCCGGTCTCGAGCGCGACGACCATGACCTTGCGCACATAGGGAGAGGTGGGGGAATAGCGGAGCTTCATTGGCTGGACTCCCGATCTTCTGCAGGGGAACTCAGAAATTGTCCTTGCGCCGGCGGCAGCGCCTTGAACGCGTCGAGGACCGGATGGTGCAGGAGGTAGGCGTCATTGTCCCGAAGCAGCGGACTCTGGCGGATGATGAGTTGGGACATGGCGCCCTCGACTGACCTCGGAGAGGCTACTGTAATTCGCCCCGCCCGGCCATGCTACACTGTCGTCATGTATGTCGACGTCGTCGATCTCCGGGATTTCTACGAGGCCCGGCTCGGCCAGGTGGCGCGGCGCATGATCCGCCGCCGCATCCGGCTGATCTGGCCCGACCTGCGCGGCATGCGGCTGCTCGGGCTCGGCTATGCCGCGCCCTACCTCAAGCCGTTTCGCGAGGAGGCGGAGCGCGTCATCGCGGTGATGCCGTCCTCGCAGGGCGTGCTCGCCTGGCCGCAGGACGGGCCCAACGCGGTGGCGCTCGCCGATGAGGGCGAGCTGCCGCTGCAGGATTTCTCGATCGACCGCGTGCTGCTGGTGCACGGGCTCGAATACAGCGAGCAGGTGCGGCCGCTGCTCAAGGAGATCTGGCGGGTGATGGCGGGCGGGGGCAGGCTGCTGGTGGTGGTGCCCAACCGCCGCGGCATCTGGGCGCGGGTCGACCGGACGCCGTTCGGCCAGGGCCATCCCTACACGCCCTCGCAGCTCTCGCGCGCGCTGCGCGATGCCGATTTCACGCCCGAGCGCGTGTCGACGGCGCTGTTCGTGCCGCCCACCGGCTCGCGCATGCTGCTGCGCTCGGCCGCGGCGATCGAGCGCATCGGCGAGCGTTGGTTCACCAGCTTTGCCGGCGTCTCGGTGGTCGAGGCCTCGAAACAGATCTATGCCAAGCCGGCGGTGAAGCGCAAGGAGAGCCGGCATCCCGCCTATCTGCCGGTGGCGACCGGTGCGCGCCGCGCCCTCAACCCCGCGCGCCGCGCAGCAGGAACAGCGCCTGCTCGGCCATGAGGTTCGCAAGCGTGCTCTGCGGCTTCAGGCGGTAGGGCAGGCCGTGGCGGTCGAGCGTCACGCTGCGCTCGATGCCGACGCCGAGCTCCTCGCACAAGGCGATGAAGTCGAGGATGGTGCAGAGATGGATGTTCGGCGTCTCGTACCAGGCATTCGTCAGCACCGGCGTCCGCGGCATGCGGCCATGAACCAGCAGGTTGAGGCGGATGCGCCAATGGCCGAAATTGGGAAACGAGACGATGGCGCGCCGGCCGATGCGCACGAGATGCTCGATGACGCGCCGCGGCTGGCGCGTCGCCTGCAGCGTCTGGCTCAGCACGACGTAGTCGAAGGCGTTCGAGGGATAGTCCTGCAGATCGTGATCGGCATCGCCCTGGATCACCGACAGGCCGTGGCGCACGCAGGCGTTGACGCCGGACTGCGAGAGCTCCATGCCGCGGCCGTCGATGCCTTTCTCCTGCGCCAGGAAGGCGAGCAGCTCGCCGTCGCCGCAGCCGACATCGAGCACGCGCGAACCCGCCTCGATCATGTCGGCGACGAGGCGGAGATCGCCGCGCAAGCGTGCGCTGTCGGGGACGGCGCCGAGGCCGCCATCGGCGCTCACGGCGCCACCAGCCCGCGATGGCGCGCGCAGCCATCGAGAAAGCCGCGCAAGGTAGCGAAGAATTCCGGCTCCTCCAGCAGGAAGGCGTCGTGGCCCTTGTCGGTCTCGATCTCGACGAAGCTGACATTGGCGGCGACTGCGTTCAGCGCGTGCACGATGGCGCGGTTCTCGGAGGTCGGATAGAGCCAGTCGCTGGTGAAGGAGATGCTGCAGAAGCGCGTCTTGGTGCCGCGGAAGGCGTTGGCGAGCGCGCCGCCATGCTCGGCGGCGAGATCGAAATAGTCGCAGGCGCGGGTGATGTAGAGATAGGAATTGGCGTCGAAGCGCTCGACGAAGGCGATGCCCTGGTAGCGCAGGTAGTTCTCCACCTGGAAATCGGCGTCGAAGCCATAGGTGAGCGCCGAGCGGTCCTGCAGATTGCGGCCGAACTTGCGGTGCAGCGCCGGCTCCGAGAGATAGGTGATATGCGCCGCCATGCGCGCCACCGCGAGCCCGCGCGCCGGCCGCAGGCCTCGCTCGAGGTAATTGCCCTGGCACCACATCGGATCGGCCATGATCGCCTGGCGGCCGACCTCGTGGAAGGCGATGTTCTGCGCCGAGTGCCGCGCCGCGGTGGCGATCGGCACGGCGGCGAAGACGCGCTCGGGAAACGACGCCGCCCATTGCAGCGCCTGCATGCCGCCCATCGAGCCGCCGGTGACGCAGAACAACGTTTCGATGCCGAGGTGATCGATCAGCTTGGTCTGCGCCCGGACCATGTCGGCGACGGTGATCACCGGGAAGCCGAGGCCCCAGGGCTTGCCGGTGGCGGGATTGATCTCCATCGGCCCGCTCGAGCCCATGCAGCCGCCCAGCACATTGGCGCAGATGAGGTAGTAGCGCTGGGTGTCGAGCACCTTGCCCGGCCCCACCAGCGTCTCCCACCACCCGGGCTTGCCGGTGACCGGGTGGCTCTCGGCGACGTACTGGTCGCCGGTCAGCGCATGGCAGATCAGGATGGCGTTGGAGCGATCGGCGTTGAGCCTGCCATAGGTCTGATAGGCGATGGTGTAAGGGGCCAGCGCCACGCCGCAATCGAGCGCCAGCGGCTCCTCGACCACCAGGCGGAAGCCCGGACGGTCGGGAGCGAGCGCGATGTCGCGGGCGGGCGATGGGACGGTCTCGGTCATCTCTGGGCGCAAGTTATGGGATCGCCTGGGAAAAAAGCACTTCTCAGGTCCGGCATAGCTAGGGATCGGGATGCGGCCCTGTCAACGTTTTCTTTGCTTTCGGCGGGCCGGCGAACTATCTGTATCGCCTTCCGGTTTGACGACATCATCATGGCCACCAGCACCTCCCCTCTCGACGATCTCCGCCGCCGCATCGACGAGATCGATGATCGGCTGCATGATCTCCTCATGGAGCGGGCGGAGATCGTCGAGGCGGTCGCCGCCACCAAGCGGCGCGGCAGCATCGCCGCGATCCGGCCCGGCCGCGAGGCGCGCATCCTGCGCCGGCTGGTGGCGCGTCATCGTGGCGGCTTTCCACGCACCGTCCTGGTGCGGCTTTGGCGCGAGATCTTCAGCGGCGCCGTGATGATGCAAGGCGATTTTGCCGTCGCCGTCGCGGCGCTCGAGGAGATGCCGGACTATTGGGATCTCGCGCGCGACCATTTCGGCAGCAACATCCCGATGATCGCCTTCCATTCCCTGGGCGAGGCGCTGCGCGCGCTGACCGAGCGCCGGGTGGCGGCGGCGGTGCTGCCGGTGCCGGCGGAAGGCGAGCGCGAGCCGTGGTGGCCGCTGCTGGCGCGGGCCGGCGCTGCGGCGCCGCGCGTCCTCGCCCGGCTGCCCTTCGCCGGGCGCGGCAATGCCCGCGGCGATGGCGGGCTCGATGCGCTCGCCATCGGCCATGCCGAGCCCGACCCGACCGAGGCCGACCGCAGCCTCGTCGCCCTGGAGCTCGCCGGCGAGCTCAGCCGCGCGCGCCTCATCGCGGCCTTGAAGGCCGCCGGCCTCGCCGTGACGCTGTTCGCCGTGCACGAGCCCGACGGCGATGGGGCGTGGAACCTGGTCGAGATCGATGACGGCGTCAGCGACGGCGATCCCAGGCTCGCCCAGGCACTGGCGACGCTCGGCGACCGCATCGCGCGCGTGGCATATCTCGGCGCCTATGCCAAGCCCTTCGAGCCTGCCGCGCTGGGCCTGCGCGGCAGCGGGAGGGAGCGATGACGGAGCTTCCGACGCCGCGTCCCGGCATCCTCGACATCTCGCCCTATATCGGCGGCGAGTCGAAGCTCGCCGGCGCTACGCGCGTCATCCGCCTTGCCTCCAACGAGAGCGCGTTGGGACCGAGCCCGCGCGCCATCGCGGCCTATCGCGCGCAGGCAGACGAGCTGCACCGCTATCCCGACGGCGGCTCGCTCGGGCTGCGCGAGGCGATTGCCCGGCGCTACGGGCTCGACACGGCGCGTATCGTCTGCGGCACCGGCTCCGACGAGCTCATCAGCCTGCTGGCGCGTGCCTATGCCGGGCCGGGCGACGAGGTCGTCTACAGCCGCCACGGCTTCCTCATGTATCCCATCGCCGCGCAATCGGCCGGGGCGACGCCGGTCGCCGTGCCGGAGCCGCGGCTCACCGCCGATGTCGACGGCATCCTGGCGCGGGTCAACGCCATGACGCGGCTCGTCTACCTCGCCAATCCCAACAACCCCACCGGCACCTTCCTGCCGCGCGAGGAATTGCGACGGCTGCATGCGGGGCTGCCGCGCTCGACGCTGCTGGTGATCGACGCGGCTTATGCCGAGTTCGTCTTGCGCAATGATTACGAGCCCGGCATCGAGCTGGTCGAGAGCGCCGAGAACGTCGTCATGCTGCGCACCTTCTCGAAGATCTATGCGCTGGCGGGCTTGCGCATCGGCTGGGCCTATTGCAGCGCTGCCGTCGCCGACGTGCTCAACCGCGTGCGCGGCGTCTTCAACATCAACCTGCCGGCGCAGGCGGCGGCGGTGGCGGCGCTGGAGGACGTGGCCGCGGTCGATCGCGCGCGCGAGCACAACGACATCTGGCGCCGGTGGCTCGAGCGCGAGCTCAGCGCGCTGGGCCTCGAGCTGACGCCGGCGGTCGCCAATTTCGTGCTGGTGCATTTCGGCGCCAAGCCCAAGGATTCGAACGCGGCCTTCGCCTTCCTGCAGTCGCGCGGCATCCTGACGCGCAAGATGGGCGCCTATAAGCTGCCCGAGCATATCCGCATCACCGTCGGGCTGGAGGAGGAGATGCGCGCCGTCGTCGCGGCGCTCGCCGATTTCCTCAAGCCGCGGTGAGCGCGCCGCGCTTCGAGCGCGTCGCGCTGATCGGCGTCGGCCTGATCGGTTCCTCGCTCGCCCGCGTGCTGCGGCGCGACGGGATGGCGGGCGAGATCGTCGCCTGCGCGCGGCGCCCGGCGACGCTCGACGCCGTGCGCCGGCTCGGCCTCGCCGAGCGGGTCACCGCCGATCCCGCCGCCGCCGCCGAGGACGCCGATCTCGTCGTCCTCTGCACGCCGCTTTCCGCCTATGCCGAGATCGGCCGCGCCATCGCGCCGGTGTTGCGGCCGGGAGCGATCGTCAGCGATGTCGGCTCGGTCAAGGGCGCGGTGGTGCGCGACCTCGCGCCGCTGCTGCCGGCGGGCGTGCATCTCGTCCCGGGCCATCCGGTGGCGGGAACCGAGCATTCCGGTCCGGAATCGGGTTTTGCCGAGCTCTTCCAGGACCGCTGGTGCATCCTGACGCCGCTGCCGGACGGCGACGGCGCGGCGCTGGAGCGCGTGCGCGCGCTGTGGCTGGCGGCGGGCATGAAGGTGGTTACGATGGACGCCGAGCATCACGACAAGGTGCTGGCCATCACCTCGCACCTGCCGCATCTCATCGCCTACACCATCGTCGGCACCGCCACCGATCTCGAGGACACGCTCAAATCCGAAGTGATCAAATTCTCCGCCGGCGGCTTCCGCGACTTCACCCGCATCGCCGCCTCGGATCCCGTGATGTGGCGCGACGTGTTCCTGAGCAATCGCGAAGCGGTGCTGGAGATGCTGCAGCGCTTCACCGAGGATCTGACGGCGCTGCAGCGTGCCATCCGCTGGGGCGAGGGCGAGAAGCTCGAGGACCTCTTCACCCGCACCCGCGCCATCCGCCGCTCGATCATCGAGGCCAAGCAGGCCTAGCGCAGCGCGGACAACCCGTTCGATCGCAAAGCGATCGAACG
>JBKQTR010000156.1:0-13183 GCA_052143095.1 Allostellaceae bacterium | reverse complement strand
CGCGGCGCGCGCGGCGCAGCCGCCGCCAGCCCCTGCAGCAGGCGCTGGACCAGCTCGCCGATCCCCGGTTCGACCGGCTGCTCAGCGGCGAGAGCGTCTTCGAGGAGCTGCCGCAGGCGATGGCCCGGCTGGCCGCGGATCCCGCCGGCGCGCTCTGCCATGTCGTGCGCTATGGCTAAGGCAAATTCCGCTCAGGTAGACGCGGCCGCCCTGCGCCCCTATCACAGTCAGACATCGCGGTCCCTCCCCCTTTTGGGGCAGGGTTAGTCGCCCGTGCCGCAGCGCCATCGCCCGGAAGGGCGACCGGCCCGGAATTTGCTCCAGCCCGCGGCACCCTGGCGGCTTGTCAGCGCCGGCACGGCGTTCTATCTCGACCGCGGGAGGACCGGGCCATGTACAGCCTCGCGGTCAGCGACCACGTCATGATCGCCCACAGCTTCATCGGCGAGATCTTCGGCCCGGCGCAGCAGCTGCACGGCGCCACCTACGTGGTCGAGATGGAGCTGCGGCGCACGCAGCTCGACGGCAACGGGCTGGTCTGCGACATCGGCCTGGCGCTCAAGACGCTGAAGGCGGTGCTGGGCGAGCTCAACTACCGCAATCTCGACGAGCTCGGCGAGTTCCGCGGCCGCAACACGACGACCGAGTTCCTGGCGGGCGAGATCTTCCGCCGCCTCAAGGCGCGCATCGCCGAGGGCGCGCTCGGCCCCGGCACGGCAGGCGCGCTGGCAACGATGCGCGTCAGCTTGCGCGAATCGCCCGTGGCCTGGGCGGCGTTCGACGGCGACCTCGACTGATGGCGCTCGCCTTCATCGTGCCGGGAGCGCTCGACCAGCTCACCGGCGGCTATCTCTTCGACCGCCATGTCGTCGACGGGCTGCGGGCGCTCGGCCGCGCCGTCGAGGTGCACGAGCTGCCCGGTCGTTTCCCCGAGCCCGATGCCGACGCGCGCGACGCGGCGGCGGCGGCGCTGGCCGCGCTCGGCGAGGGCGCGGCGGCGGTGATCGACGGGCTCGCGCTGCCCGCTTTCGCCGATTGCCTCGCCGCCGCGGCGCCGCGGCGCCTCCGCCTCGTCGGCTTCGTCCATCATCCGCTGGCGCTCGAGACCGGGCTGCCGCTCGAGACGCGCGAGGCGCTGGCGCTCGCCGAAGCGCGACTGCTGCCGCGCCTTGCCGGCGTGCTCTGCCCGAGCCGCACCACCGCCTGGCACATGGAGGAATACGGCGTGGCGCGCGCGCGCGTGCTGGTGACGCCGCCGGGCACGGCGAAGCCGGCGATGCCGCCGCCGGCGCACAGCGACGGGCCGCTCCGCCTGCTCTCGGTGGCCACGATCAGCCCGCGCAAGGGCCATCTGCTGCTGCTGGACGCGCTCGCCGAGCTCGGCGACCGGCGCTGGCAGCTCACCTGCATCGGCAGCCTGACGCGCGATCCCGACGCGGTCCTCGCGCTCGAGCAGGCGATCGCGCGGCACGGGCTCGCCGGGCGCGTGCTGCTCGCCGGCGAGTGGCCGCCGGAACGGCTCGGCGCCGCCTACGCCGAGGCCGATGTCTTCGTGCTGCCCTCCTATCACGAAGGCTACGGCATGGCGCTCGCCGAGGCGCTGGCGCACGGGCTGCCGATCGTCGCCACCACCGCCGGCGCCATTCCCGAGACGGTGCCGGCCGATGCGGCGATGCTGGTGCCGCCGGGCGATCGCGCCTCGCTCGCGCGCGCGCTCGCCATGGTGCTGGACAATGCGCCGCTGCGCCTGCAACTTGCCGCCGCCGCGGCGCGGGCCGGCGCCGCGCTGCCGGACTGGCCCGCGGCGGTGCGCCGCTGGGTGGACGCGCTCGACCAGCTGATCGCCGCGAGCTAAGCGTCGCTTTCCGAAGCCGGCGCTTGAGGAACCGCCGCCGCGCCGCTGTCGTTGCCGCGGCGGCGAGATCGTGGTCGCAATCGTCATCGAAATCTGAGAGAAACCCGCAGGGGCGCCGGCATGGCGGGCGATGGCAAGGAGGAGGACGCATGAGCGGCTTCAGCCTCGACTGGCTGCGCCTGCGCGCGCCGGTCGACCGCGCGGCGCGCGATCCCACGCTGATGCGCCGGTTTGCCGCGGCGCTGCGCCGGCCGGCGGACCGGCCGCTGCGCCTCATCGATCTCGGCGCCGGCACCGGCGCCAATGCGCGCGCGCTGGCGCCGATCATCGACGGCGACCAGGACTGGCTGCTGGCCGATGACGATCCGGCCTTGCTGGGATTCTGCGCCGCCGAGCAGATCGGCTGGGCGGCGCGCGAGGGGTATGGCGTCGAGAAGGAAGCCGGCGCCGTGGTCATCCGCGCCGGCGCCGCGCGCTGGCGGTTCGCCGCGCAGCGCGTCGACCTCGCCAGCGAGCTCGCCCGCTGCCTCGCCGAGCCCTATGACGCGCTGGCGCTCTCGGGGCTCGCCGATCTCGCTTCGGCAGCGTGGATCGACGCGCTGGCGGTGCAGCTCGAGCGCCGGCGCGTGCCGCTGCTGTCGAGCTTGATGGCCGATGGGCGGCGCCACTGGCAGCCGGCGGCGGCGGCCGACGCGCTCTTTCGCGAGGCCTTCGCCGCGCATCAGCGCCGCGACCAGGGGCTGGGCGCGGCGCTTGCCGGCGCCGCGCCGGTCTATCTTGGCGCGCGCCTCGCCGCCGCCGGCTATGCCGTCGCCACCGCGCCCAGCGACTGGCAGATCGGCCCAGACCAGCGCGCGCTGCTCGCCGCGGTGCTCGAGGCCGAGCGCCGCGCCGCGCGCGAGGAGCGCCCCGAGGCCGCGGCGATCATCGCCGACTGGGCCGAGCAGCGCCGCGCCGCGCTCGCCTCCGGCAGCCTCTCGCTCACCATCGGCCACCGCGACCTGCTGGCGCGGCCGCGCGAGCTGTAAGGCTTCCGTCAGGCGGAAGTGTCAGCGATCCCCGGCCGATCCCGGCCGGCGGGCGCACGGCTTGCGCCGCGGCGGTTTCCGGCGAATAGTGCGGGGATCGGCTGGTCTTTGACGAGGAGCAGGCAATGGCGAAGGCGATGTGGCGGGACAAGGTGCTGGCCGAAAGCGAGCGGTTCGAGCTGGTCGAGGGCAACGTCTATTTTCCGCCGGCGGCGCTCAATCGGTCTTATTTCAAGCCGAGCGCCACCACCACCCTCTGCCCGTGGAAGGGCACGGCGCATTACTTCACCGTGGTGGTGGACGGGCAGGAGAATGCCGACGCCGCATGGTACTATCCCACCCCGAAGCCGGCAGCGGCGGCGATCAAGGACCATGTCGCCTTCTGGCACGGGGTCACGGTCGAGCGCTGAGGCCAAGCGGCGCTGCGGCGGGCGGCGGCAGAGGAAGGCAAGAGCGGATGACCGGGGGTCGCAGGATACTGATCGTCGACGACGACGCTGCGCTGCGCCATTCGCTTGCCGAGCAGCTGCAGCTCCATGAGGAATTCCAGGCCGCCGAGGCGGAGACCGCCGCGGCCGCGCTCGACGCGGCGAAGCAGCAGCATTTCGATGCCATCCTGCTCGATATCGGCCTGCCCGACATGGACGGGCGCGAGCTGTGCCGGCTGATGCGCCGCGGCGGCGTGCGCGCGCCGATCCTGATGCTGACCGGCGCCGACAGCGATGCCGACACCATCCTCGGCCTCGACAGCGGCGCCAACGACTACATCGCCAAGCCGTTCCGCCTCAACGTGCTGCTGGCGCGGCTGCGCGCGCAGCTGCGCCAGCACGAGCTTTCCGAGGACGCGGTGTTCACCATCGGCCCCTACACCTTCCGCCCCTCGGCCAAGCTGCTCACCGACGAGACCGGCCGCAAGAAGGTGCGGCTTACCGAGAAGGAGACGGCGATCCTCAAATACCTCTACCGCGCCGGCGACCGCATCATCGGCCGCGATACGCTGCTCAACGAGGTCTGGGGCTACAATGCCGGCGTCACCACGCATACGCTCGAGACGCATGTCTATCGCCTGCGCCAGAAGATCGAGCGCGATCCCGCCAAGGCGCAGATCCTGGTGACCGAGCCCGGGGGATATCGGTTGGTGCCGTAGGAAGTCGTCAGTTGTCAGTCATCAGTTGCTGACAACTGATGACTGACGACTGACAACTATTCCCAATGCCGCGAGATTGGCGAGAGTCGCTTCCCCCAGCGCTATCCCGCGCGCCTCGGCCGCGCGCGACGCGGCGGCGGCGATGGTCTCGAAGCCGTCGATGCGGCTGTCGAGCGCGATGCGCCTGCCGCCGCCGCTGAGCACGAGCTGCATGAAGCCGCCGCTGCGGTCGCGTCGCGGCGCGTACCAGCGCAGCCGCAAGCGGTCGAGCGCGCGCCAGTCGATGCGGCGATGCCAGGGGCCGTCGACAGCGATGCCGGTGTCATCGAGGCTCACCGTGCCGAGCTGGCGCGCCAGCGTCGCCGCGGCGAAGACGGCAAAAAGCGCCGCCAGCGCCGCGAAGACCAGCGCCACCAGCGGCAGCATTCTCACCAGCAGCAGTGGCGACACGGTCAGCGCCAAGCCGAGCGCGGCGCGCGTGTAGTCGGCAAGCAGGGCGTTTCGCGAATAGCTGTGCCGCGTCATCGCCGGCGAGCATAGCGCGGACACGCAAGCGCAAGAATTCCGTCACCGAGTCTTCGTGCCCCAACGCTAGGTTGACCGGAAGCGCGGCCAAAGCGCAGTAGGGGGCATTGCCATGATGGAGCTTGCGCTGCCGGTGCGCAGCGTGCGCACGCGGCTGCGATACGGCTGCGCGGCCAGCGCGTTGCTCGGCGTCGCGACATCGCTGGCGCTGGGCGTGGCGCTGCCGCGCCCGGCTGCGGCGCAGACGAAACTGCCGACCACCGCCGCGCCGGTCTATCTCCAGCGCTACGGTACCGGCAATCCTTTCACGGTCACTGCCGGCACAGTGATCGCGCCGAGCAGCGGTGCCGCGATGGCGATCTATGGCGACAGCAGCGTGTCTTGGACGCTCACCAACAACGGCACGGTGCGCGGCGGCTCCGCCGCTGCGGTTCAGCTGCAATCAACCAGCGCGGTGAGCAATGACGGGACGATCCGCTCTGCGGCGGGGACGGGCATCTATCTCACCGATGGCGGCGCGGTGACCAATCAGGCCAGCGGCAGGATCGGCGGCTATATCGCCGGCATAACCATCACCGGTGCCGCCGGCACGGTGCTCAATGACGGCACCATCCGCTCGAGCGCCGGCCGCGCCGTCTATCTCCGCGCCGGCAGCGTCACCAACGCGGCCGGCGCCGCCATCATCGGCCGCGCCATTGGCATCGATGTCGGCTATGGCGCGTCGACCGTGACCAATGCCGGCAGCATCACCGGCACCACCCGCTACGGCGTCGTGCTCGGCGGCGGCGGCATCGTCACCAACCAGACGGGCGGCATGATCACCGGCGGCCGCACCGGCGTCGTGCTTGCCTATGGCGGCACCGTGATGAATGCCGGCGGGATCACCGGGAAAAGAAGCGACGGCATCGATCTCGGCGGCGGCGGCCTCGTCACCAACGCGGCCGGCGGCGTCATCACCGGCGCGGCCGCCGGCATCAACGCGCTTTATCCCGCGACGGTGATGAATGCCGGCGCGATCGCCGGCACGACGCAATACGGCGTCTTGCTCAAGGGCGGCGGGCTCGTCGCCAATCTCGCCGGCGGCGCGATCACCGGCGGCATCGTCGGCGTGGCGCTCACCGGCGGCGGCACGGTGACCAATGCTGGCAGCATCACCGGCGGGACCGCATCCGTCGCCTTCGCCGGCACCGGCGCCAATCTGCTGACGCTGCAGACCGGCTCGGTCTTGAACGGCACCGCGTTCGGCAGCACGGCGGCGGGTGCCACGAATGCGCTGGTGCTGCAAGGCACCGGCATGGCGAGCAACAGTTTCGTAAACTTCAATACGCTCGCCGTGGAGGCCAGCGGCGCCTGGACGCTCGGCGGCACCTCGACCATCGGCGCGACGGTGGTGTCGTCCGGCACGCTCGTCGTCACCGGCGCGCTCACCAGCGCCTTCACGGTTGCCGGCGGCGGCACGCTGCAAGGCACCAGCGCGAGCCTGCTGGCGCGAGGGGCGATCAGCGACAATGGCGTGCTGGTGTTCGATCAGGCCGCGACCGGCACAGTCGCCGCGGGGATCACCGGCAGCGGCAGCCTCGTCAAGCAGAATGCCGGCACGCTCACGCTGAGCGGCGCCAACAGTTTTTCCGGCGGCGTCACGGTCAATGGCGGCACGCTGGTGCTCGGCAGCGCCACCGGCTTCGGCAGCGGCGGCCTCACGGTCAATGGCGGCACGGCCGATGTGAGCGGCTTCGCCACCACCTTGACCGCGCTCGCCGGCAGCGGCGGCACGGTGGCGCTGGGCAGCCAAGCGCTGACGCTGAACCAGAGCACCACTACCAGCTTCGCCGGCGCGCTCACCGGCAGCGGCAGCCTGGTCAAGGCCGGCAGCGGTACCTTGGTCTTGAACGGCGTCTGCGCCATCGGCAGCACCACCATCGCCGGCGGCACGCTCGAGATCGGCGATGTCGGTCATGCCGGGGCTGAGCTCACCAGCGCCGTGACGATCGATGCCGGTGGCGTTCTGGCGGCGTTCGGCACGGTGGCGGGCAGCGTGACCAGCAACAGCGGCGGCACGGTGATGAATGCGGGCGCGATCGCCGGCACGGGGCCAGACGGCGTCGCGCTCAACGCCGGCGCCGTCGTCGCCAATGCCGCCGGCGGCACCATCACCGGCGCCGCCGCCGGCATCAGCGGCAGCGGCACGGTGCTCAACGCCGGCGCGATCACCGGCGCCACCGGCGTCGCCTTCACGCAAGGCGGCGCCGTCACCAACCAGGCCGGCGGCGCCATCACCGGCGCCGGCGCGGCGGTTTCCGTCACCGGCGGCAGCGGGGCCGTGACCAATGCCGGCATGATCGCGGCGGCGGGTGCCGGCAGCACCGGCGTCCAGCTCGATGCCGGCGGCAGCGTGACCAATGCGGCCGGCGGCAGCATCGCCGGCGCGCGTTACGGCATCGTCATCGCCGGCGGCGGCACGCTGACCAATGCCGGCACCATCAGCGGCGCCGGCGGCGCGGTCGTCTTCACCGGCCCTGGCGCCAGTCTCTTGACCCTGCAGACGGGATCGCTGCTGAACGGCAACATTCTCGGCAGCACCGCCGCCGGGGCTACGAACGCGCTGGCGCTTCAGGGCACGGGCGTGCTCAACAGCAACATCCTTGCCTTCCAGACGCTCGACGTCGCCGCCAGCGGCGTGTGGACGCTCAACGGCGCGAGCGCGATCGCCCAGACCACCATCGACAGCGGCACGCTGATGGTCGGCGACCACGCGCATCCGGGCGCGAGGCTGACCGGCAGCGTTGTGGTCGACCCCGGCGGCACGCTGGCGGGCCACGGCACCATCATCGGCGCCGTCACCAACCGCGGCGTGGTCTCGCCCGGCGGCAGCATCGGCACGCTGGTGATCACCGGCAATTTCGTCCAGACCGCGTCGGGCATCTTGTCGATCGAGGTCAGCCCCACCGCCAGCTCGCAGCTCGCCATCACCGGCAGCGCCAGCATCGGCGGCACGCTCGTCTTCGCCCCTGATCCCGGCATCTATCGCAAAGGCACGCAGTATAATTTTTTGACCGCCGCCGGTGGCGCCAGCGGCGGCTTCACTGCCGTCGATCCCGGCGGCCTCGCCATCACGGTCGGCGATGCCGCGGGTGGGTTCGGCGCGGCGGTGACGAATTCCAGCTTCGTCGGCAGTAGCGCCACGCCCAACGAGCAGGCGATCGGCAACGCGCTCGCCACGGCGCCCGGCACCGGCGACGCCAACACGCTGGTCACCACGGTGAACGCGCAGGCGCCGGCCGCGCCGCAGAACACCGCGCTCGATGAGCTCGGCGGCGAAGCCTATGCCGATTTCAAGAGCGTGGCACGCAGCGGCATCCGCGACTTCCTGTGGAGCATGAGCGATCGGCCGGCAAACTCGGGCGCCCCTGGCACGGTGGCGGCAACGGCCGGGACGCCGATCCCGTCGCCGCCGGCGCTGGCGAGCTGGGGCACGGCTTACGGGCATGTCAGCAGCCTCGGCGGCGACGGCAACGCGCATGGGTATAGCGGCAGCAGCGGCGGCGGCACGGCGGGGCTCGAGCACGCCTTCCCCGACGCGGTCACGGCGGGCCTCGCGCTCGGCTACGGCCACAGCGATTTCTCGCTGACCGGGCTCGGGCAGAGCGGCGGCCTCGATCAGACGGCGCTGGGTGCCTATGGCGAGAAGCGGTGGGGGATGTGGTTCCTCGACGGCGCGGCGGCGCTCGCCTACGACCATGGCGACGCCACGCGGCAGATCGCCTTTCTCGGTCGCGCCGCCGGCGGCGGCTTCGACGGCTTTGCCGGCGGCGTCGCGGCGAAGGCGGGCGCGCGGGTCGCGCTGACACCGCTGGTGGCGCTGGAGCCGAGCGCGGCGCTGGTCTGGAGCCATGTCGCGCATTCGGGCTTCAGCGAGAGCGGCGCCAACGCCGCAGATTTGGCAGTGAGCGCCACCAGCGAGGACAAGGGGCAGGCGATCCTCGCGGCACGCCTGGTGCAGCACGCGGCGGCCGGATCCGGGGTGGTGACGCCGGAGCTCTCTCTCGGCTGGGCGCATGAGCTGAACGATCCCCGCACGACGATCGATGAGAGCTTCGCCGCGATCCCCGGCAGCGGCTTCAGCTTGACCGGCGCCGGCACCGGGCGCGACCTGGCGCTGGTGGGCTTCGGCATCAGCTACGCGACGACGCAGCGTCTCGCGCTCTACGCCCGCTATGACGGCGCGCTCGGCCAGCACGTCGCCGACCATGCCGCCAGCGCCGGCGTCACGCTCAGCTGGTAGGCGGTCCCATCACCGGGCTCACAGCGCGGCGGCGCATCAGATCGCGTAGCCCAGCCGCGCGATCGCCGGCTCGAGCAGCGGGATCACCGGCGCCAGCTCCTTCAGATACGCGCGATAGCGATAGCGCGAGCGGTCATAGAGCTTCTCCGTCACCTGCGCATAGCTCGCCGTGCGCGCGTAGCGGCGGTTCTCGTGGAAATCGAGGCAGCGCCGGTCGAAGCTGGCGCCGATGAATCCCAGCATCTGGCGCACATGCTTCTCCTGGTCGGCGACGATGTCCTCGTAGCGCACCGCGTGATAGCGCAGCGCCATCTCGGTGCGGTAATGCTCGACGAGATCGAGGGTCAGCAGGTAATGCCGCGCGATGCTGTCGAGCGCATAGGCGCAGTAGAAGCCGTGCGTCAGATGGTTCGAGAACACCGACAACACGACGTCGAGCGGATGGCGCAGCACATGGATGAGCGGCGCCTCGGGAAAGAGCAGCGCGATCAGTCCCAGATGCGTCTCGTTGAGCGGCATCTTGTCGGTGAACCAGGACGTGCCCTTGCGCAGCGCGCCGAGCTGGCGCGCGCGCTGGAGATAATAGTCGCGGAGATTGTCGAGCCCCTCCGCCTGATCGCCGAACCAGAGCTCGGCGAGCGCTTCGGGATAGTCCAGCGGACTTCCCAGCATGCGCGGGATGAGCTGCGTCAGGTCGCTGATGATCGGCAGCTCGTCGCCGGCGGCGATGCGCGGATGCGCCGACAGCGTCTGCTCGACCATGGTGGTGCCGGAGCGCGGAAAGCCCAGGATGAAGATCGGCTGCGGCTGATCGGCGCGCGGGCCGGCGCGCGGCAGCAGCTTCAGCCGCGGCGCGGCGAAGAAGCCCTTGAGCCGATGCGCCTGCGCCCCGGCGTCGGCCTCGCGGTAGCTCTGCCCGGAGAGCTCGCGCAGCCGGCGCTTGCCTTCGGTCCAGGCGGCAAAGGCCTCTTCGGGGCGGCCCATGCGGTCGAGGAGCTGGCCCTTCTCCGTCCATTCGAGCGGGCTCAAGCTGCCGTCCTGGCGCTGGTCGGCGATGGCGTCGAGGGTGGCGACCGCCTGGTCGAGGGATTTCGTGCGCCCGAACAGCACGGCGCGCGCCAGCAGGACGCTGGCATTGCCCGGCGCGACGCGCTCGGCGGCGTCGAGCAGCTCGGCGGCGCGCGCGAAATCGCGGTCGGTCTCCTCGAGGCGGGCATAGCCGAGCAGCGTCTGCAGCACCTCGGGATCGAGCCGCACCGATTGCTCGTAGAGTTTGCGCGCCTCCGCCAGGCGCCCCTGGTTCCTGAGGTTCCAGGCGAGGTTGGCGAGCAGGATGGCATTGGGCCGATCGAGCAGCGCGAGCACGCGGCGATAGTGATGCTCGCCGACCTGCGGCCGGTTGGCCTCGGTCATGATCATGCCCATGAGGTTGTGCGACTGCGGATCGGTGGGCGCGAGCCGAACGGCGTTGCGCGCGTGATGCTCGGCCTCGGCGAGCGCGCCGTTGTTGAACAGCAGCAGCGCCAGCTCCTGCGTCGCGGCGAGGTCGTTGGGATCGAGGCCGACGATGCGCTGGAGCAGCGCCGCCACGGCGCTCTGCCGGCCTTGCGACCGGCGGATGCCGCAAAGCAGCGTCAGGCCGCCGCGGTGCCGTGGTGCTTGCGCCAGCGCCGCCAGCACGGCGCGCTCGGCCGCCTCGATCTCGCCCGCGCGCAGCGCCGCCGCCGCCTGCTCCACCAGCGCCGCCGCGGCGCGCGCATCCCCGGGGCTCGACCCGTCGAGCGCGCAGCACCGCGCAGCGGCGAGCCCGCTGCCGCAGGCGCAAGGTTCTAGGCCGTTGCCGGTTGTCATGGCGGGGGTAGCGTAGTGGGGCGATAAGGAGCTGTCAGCTGTCAGCTATCAGCCAGCGGCATGCGTCCGGCATGCGCGGTCGACGGGCTGACAACTGATAACTGCTACTGACGGCTGAAAGCTGGTAGCTGACGGCTGATGGCTGGCGGCTACGCCGCCCGCAGCGTCGCGAGGAACTGGTCGACCTCGTGGCGCAACGTCTTGGCCTGCTGGGCGAGGCCGTCGGCGGCCTGCTTGACGCCGGCGGCGGCGGCACCGGCCTTCTCCACCGCGTCGCTGACGCCGGAGATGTTCTGCGACACGTCGCGCGTGCCGCTCGCCGCCTGCTGCACGTTGCGCGTGATCTCCTGCGTCGCCGCCGTCTGCTCCTCCACCGCCGAGGCGATCGAGGACGAGATCTCGTTCACCGCCAGGATGGTCGAGGAGATCGAGCGGATCGCCTGCACCGCGCTCTGCGTCTCGCCCTGGATCGAGGCGATCTGGGCGCGGATGTCGTCGGTCGCCTTTGCCGTCTGGGTCGCCAGCGACTTCACCTCGGAGGCCACCACCGCGAACCCCTTCCCGGCCTCGCCGGCGCGCGCCGCCTCGATCGTCGCATTCAGCGCCAGCAGGTTGGTCTGGCTGGCAATGTCGTTGATCAGCGCCACCACCTCGCCGATCTTCTCCGCCGCTTCCGCCAGGCTCGCCACGCTGCGGTCGGTCTTCTGGCTCTCATCGGCCGCCGCCTTCGCCGTCCCTGCCGCCTGCACCACCTGCCGGCCGATCTCGGCGATCGAGGAGGAGAGCTCCTCTGCCGCCGCCGCCACCGTCTGCACATTGGTCGTCGCCTGGCTCGCTCCCGAGGCCACCGCCAGCGCCTGCTGCCGCGTCCCTTCGGTCGAGGCCGAAAGACCCTGGGAGGTCGCCTGCATCTCGCCGGCGGCGTGCGCCACCGCGTCGACGATGCCGCGCACCCGCTCCTCGAAGCGCGATGCGAGCTCGCCGAGCGACCGCCGCTTCTCCTGCTCGGCCGCTACCTTGGCTTCCGCCTGCTCCGCCTCCAGCCGCCGCATCGCCTCGGCATTGTCCTTGAAGACGCGCACCGTCTTCGCCATGTCGCCGACCTCGTCGCCGCGCGACACCTCGGAGATCTCCACCTTGAGATCGCCCTCGGCGAGCCGCGCCATCTTGGTCTTGAGGCTGCCCAGCGAGTGCGTGATGTTGCGGTTGACGAACCAGGTGATCGCCCCCACCACCGCCAGGATGGCAAGGCCGAACAGGCTGAGGCGCAGCAGCGCCGCGTGATATTCCGCCTCGATGTCGTCGATCCACACGCCGGTGCCGAAATACGCGTTCCACGGCTTGAACTTCTTGATATAGGAGAGCTTGAGCAGCGGCTCCGTGGTACCGGGCTTCGGAAAGACGTAGTCGACGACGCCGTCGTCGGCCGTCTTCAGCGTCTCGAGGAACGCGTCGGTGATCGCCTTGCCGTTGGCGTCCTTGATTCCGAGCCGGTTCGTGCCTTGCTGCTGCGGCGCGGCGGCATTGGCCATGGTCACGCCGTCCAGGAACGAGGCGAAGACATAGTCGTGGTGGTCGTCGTACCACATGCCATAAACCGCTGTACGGAAGCGCTCCAGCGCCTCCTCTTGCGTGAGCTTGCCGGCCTTGACCTGGTCCTCGAGCGCTTGCGCCGTGCCGACCACGATATCGACGACGCCGTGCAGCTTGGCGATGCGGTCGTCGATCATGCGCTGATGCATCAGATTCGCCGCCAGCATGATGGCGGCCGCCAGCGCCAGCGCGCTCAGCCCCAGCAGCAAGCCGAGCTTGGCTTTGATCTTGAGCCGATCGAGGAAATGCATGGCGGCAGCCCACGCGAGAAGGGAAATCTGCGGCGAGCCTAGCAACCAGTCGATGAATACGGCGTTAAAGCCTTCGGCGCGCTTTACGCCGGCCGCGGCGCTGGAAATTTCGTCGGCGGCGCACGGGCTTCGTCAACCGCTTCGCAAGGATTGCCGATTACAAAGATGTCGGAAAAGCCGCGGGACGGAATAACCCCGTCCCTCGGCCGTTGGACAGAGATACCGCTCCCCCTTTTGCTGCAGGCTCTTCGGCGATGTCGTCGCGGGCCGCGAGCCCGGATTTTTTTGCCATGACCGACATACCTGCGCCGCACGATCTGATCTCCGAGAGCGACAGCCGTCCCGGCTGGCGGCGCCTTATGCTCGCCGTGTTGCCCGCTTTGGTCTATGCCGGGCTGGTGCTGGCGGTGTTTGGCGGCTTCGCCCTCGACCATCTGCCGGAAAGCCAGACGGCGCGGCTCGGCATGGTGGTCGGCGGCGCGCTGGCGCTGCTGCTCTTCGCGCTGTTTCTCGATCGCCGCGAGGCGAAGCGCGAGGCGGCGGAGCGTGCCGCCATCGAAGCCGCCAGCCCCGCCGAATAGGCGCGCGGCGCGGCGTGGGTAGCTAGCCCGACCGGTGCGGCTCTCGCGGTTGCTTTGCAACCGCTGGCGC
>JBKQTR010000155.1:0-4476 GCA_052143095.1 Allostellaceae bacterium | reverse complement strand
TGCCACGATGGCCATCGAGGCCAAGACCGGCAAGGAGATCTGGAAGACCAAGGTCGAATATCCGCCGGAGGTGCCGCGCATCGTCTGCTGCGGCATCATCAACCGCGGCGCCGCGCTCTATGACGGCAAGGTGTTCCGCACCACGCTCGACGCCAATGTCCTGGCGCTCGACGCCAAGACCGGCAAAGAGGTGTGGAAGCAGAACGCGATCGACTTCAAGACCGGCTATTCCATGACGGTGGCGCCGCTTGTCGCCGACGGCGTGGTCATCACCGGCATCTCCGGCGCCGAGTTCGGCACCCGCCTCTTCATCGACGGCTGGGACGCCGGCACCGGCAAGCATCTCTGGCGCACCTACACGGTCCCGGCGGCGGGCGAGCCGGGCTCCGAGACCTGGCCGGGCGACACCTGGCAGCATGGCGGCGGTTCGACCTGGATCACCGGCTCGTTCGATCCGGAGCTGGACACGGTCTATTGGGGCATCGGCAATCCCGGCCCGTTCAACGCGGCCGTGCGCAAGGGCGACAACCTCTATACCGACTCGATCCTGGCGCTCGACCCCAAGACCGGCAAGGTCAAGTGGCATTTCCAGTTCTCGCCGAACGATCCCTTCGACTATGACAGCGTTGCCGAGATGGTGCTTGCCGACATCAAGGTGGACGGCAAGCTGACCAAGGTGGTGATGGACGCCAACCGCAACGGCTTCTTCTATGTGCTCGACCGCACCAACGGCAAGTTCCTGACCGCCAACAACTACGTCAAGGTCAACTGGGCCAAGGGCATCGACCCGAAGACCGGCCGGCCGATCGAGACCGACGTGGTCGCCAAGGCGCGGGCGGGCGAGAAGGTCGAGCTCTGGCCGTCGATCCTCGGTGGCAAGAACTGGGAGCCGATCGCCTTCGATCCCAAGCGCGGGCTCGCCTATGCCAACACGCTCAACTTCGGCATGCCCTACAAGTCGATCCCGGTCGACTACAAGGCCGGCGATTGGTATCTCGGCATGGATTTGACCCAAGGCTGGATCTGGCCGAAGACCGCCGACGGCAAGGATGCACCGCGCGGCTATCTCAAGGCGATCGATCCGCTGACCGGCAAGGCCAAATGGGAGGCGCCCAGCGAACTCCCGCGCTTCTCAGGCGTGCTCGCCACGGCGGGCGGCGTCGTCTTCTCCGGCCAGCTCACCGGCGAGCTCGAGGCCTTCGATGCGGATAACGGCCATAAGCTCTGGCACTTCCAGACCGGCTCCGGCATCGAGGGTCAGCCCATCACCTGGGAGCAGGACGGGGTGCAATACGTTGCGGTATCGACGGGTATCGGCGGCGTCTATTCGCTGTTCTCTGGCGACGAGCGGCTGAAGAACATTCCCCCCGGCGGCTCGCTCTGGGTCTTTGCGGTCCAGAAGTAGCCGGCGCGCACAGTGTGGGGCCGCCCGCCCGGGCGGCCCCGTCTTTTTCGGACATCAAGCGATGACGCGTTATCGAGATTGGGCGGCGCTGAGCTTCGCTGCGGCGCTGGCCGCGGCATCGTCCGCCGCCGCAGCCGACGAATTGGCGCAGGGGCGCGGCGAGCGCCCCGATCCCACGCAAGTGCAGCGCGGCAAGATGCTCTATGCCAATCACTGCTCGCATTGCCATGGCTTCAACATGGTGAGCGCGGGCAACGTGACCTTCGACCTCCGCGATTTCCCGCGCAACCAGCAGGAGCGGTTTTTCGACTCCGTCACCAACGGCAGGAACAACCGCATGCCGCCTTGGGGCGATGTCCTGACCCAGGACGACATCGCCGACATCTGGTCCTATATCTGCACGGGAGGCAAGTGATGCGGGCCGGATGGCTTGCGGCGCTTGCGGCGGCGGCGCTCGTGCTTGTTTGCCTGCGGGGCGCGCCGGCGCGGGCGGAGGAGACGCTCACGATCTGCCTCGACGAGGACATCCCGATCTATTCCGAGCATCACGGCCCCGAGAGCAGCGGCTTCGTGTTCGCGGTTTCCGAGGCCGTCGCCAAGCGGCTCGAGCGCCCGCTCAAGGTGCAGTGGTTCGAGACCAAGGTCGATCCCGATGACAGCTCGGTGCTCGGCGCCAATGCGCTGTTGTCCGACGGGCACTGCCAGCTCGTCGGCGGCTATCCGCTGGTCCGCGACGCGCTGGGCCGGCCCGGGATCGGCACGGCGCGGCTGCCGGATTTTGACGGCGCCACGCTGGCCGACCGCCGCCGCCGCATCGCGCTCGGCAGCTTGGTGCCGACGCGCGCCTTCAACTACGCGCCGATCACCCTGGTGCTGGGGCCGGCCGCGACGAAGCCGGTCGCCGGCCTCGCCGATCTCAAGGGCGTCAAGCTCGTGACCGAGGCGGCGACGCTCGCCGACGCCATCCTGATGCTGTACGACGAGGGCGTCCTGGTCGAGCACATCACCCATCTCGTCCCCGGGCGCAACGAGCTGCTGCCACGGCTGGAGACGGGCGAGTTCGACGCCACGCTGGTCGATCTGCGCCGCTTCGACGCCTATCGCGTCGAGCATCCCGACACCAAAATCAAACCCACCGGCTATTACTACCGGATCGGCTTCAACATGGGCTTCGTCGGCCTCGACACCCAGGCCGGGCGGAACGACGCAGTAAACCCCGCGCTCGAGGTGCAGCTGGCGCAAAACGCCATCGCGCCGCTCGCCGCAGCGGTCGGGATGACCTATCTGCCGCCGCGCCAGCCGGAGATTCTCGAGCACCTGACCTTGCGCGATCTGCGCGGGGAATAGTGCGCACCGCGCCGTCCTCGCTGTGCCGGGTTGACGACGCGAGCCGCCGGCGGGACCATCACCGTCATGGGTAGGAGCGGCGAGACCGCGCGATGGCCGAGGGCAGTGCTGCAGCGGGCGGCGCTCGTCTTGCTGCTTGCCTGCGCCGGAGGCGCCGCGCGCGGCGACGAACTCCCGGTGGTGCGCCTGGGCGTGCTCAAATTCGGCACGGTCAATTGGGAGCTCGACGTCATGCGCCGACACGGGCTCGACCGTGCCCATGGCATTGCCGTAGAGCCGCTGGAGCTCGCGGGCAAGGACGGCGCGGCCGTGGCGTTGCAGGGCGGCTCGGTCGATGTGATCCTCACCGACTGGCTCTGGGTGGCGCGCCGCCGCGCGCTCGGCGGCGATGTCACCTTCGTGCCGCATTCGCACGCCAGCGGCGGCCTCATCGTGCGCGCGGATGCCGGGATCAAGCAGCTTGCCGACCTCAAGGGGCGCAAGATCGGCATCGCCGGCGGCCCCGTCGACAAGAGCTGGCTGGTGCTTCGCGCCTATGCCAGGAAGACCGCGGGCCTTGATCTCGCGCGCGACGCCGATCCCGTCTTCGCCGCGCCGCCGCTGCTGCAGGAGACGCTCAAGAAGGGCGATATTCCCGCGGCGATCAATTTCTGGCCCTACAACGCGCGGCTGCCGCAGCAGGGCTTTATCGAGCTGGTGCGCGTCGAGGACATGCTGCCCGCGCTGGGCCTCCCGGCCGAGACGCCGCTGCTCGGCTGGGTGTTCAGCGAGCGCTGGGCCGCCCGCCAGCCCGCGACGGTGCGCGGCTTCCTGGCGGCGACAAAAGAGGCGCGTGACCTTCTGGCCGGCTCGCGCGAGGAATGGCAGGCGATCGCGCCTCTGACGCAGGCGGATGACCCGGCGATGCTCGAGCGGCTGCGCCAAGCCTATCGGCGCGGCGTCGCCGGCGTCGCCGGCGGCGAGGGCGGCGCGCTCGCGGCTTCGGCGCAGCGCCTGCTCGACCTCCTCATCGCCTTCGGCGATATCGAGGAGGCGCCGCCGGACGGCCGCGTGCCGGCGGGCACGTTCTTCGCCGGCGACGGCTCCTGATGCCGATGCCGATGCCGTCGTTGCGCGACGCCGATGTCTGGCTGCGCTGGCTCTCGGCGGCGAGCCTCCTCGCGCTCTGGCAGGCGGCGGCGGCGCTGGCATCGGCGCCGCAGCTTCTGCCCGGCCCCGCCGCGGTCGGGGCGGCGCTGGCGCGGCTTGTCGCCAGCGGCCAGCTGCCGCTCGATCTCGGCATCACCCTGCTGCGCGTCGCCGCGAGCTTCGCGCTCGCGCTCGCGGCAGGCGCGGCGATCGGCATCGTCATGGGCCGCAGCCGCCGCGTCGACGCCTTCTTCGACGTCTGGCTGGTGCTTGGCCTCAACATCCCGGCGCTGGTGATCATCTATCTCTGCTACCTCTGGGGCGGCCTCACCGAGGCGGCGGCAATCGTCGCGGTGGCGCTCAACAAGGTGCCGAACACCGCGACCATCCTGCGCGAGGGCGCGCGCGCCGTCGACCGCGAGCTGCTGCAGGTGGCCGAGGTGCTGCATCTGCCCGCGGTGCGGCGGCTGCGGCAGGTCTATCTGCCGCAGCTCTATCCCTCTCTCCTGGCGGCGACGCGCTCCGGCCTGTCGCTGCTCTGGAAGATCGTGCTCGTCGCCGTGTTCGTCGGTCGCAGCAACGGCGTCGGCTTCCGC
>JBKQTR010000154.1:0-11577 GCA_052143095.1 Allostellaceae bacterium | reverse complement strand
TGTCTCTGCCCGTCGAGGCTGAACGCGTCCACGAGACCCAGTCTCGGTTGTCTCGTCCGTCCCCCCGGGACGCGCAACCGGTGGGCGAACACGAATCGGTACAAAATCGCCAAAACCACCAGCGCGGCGAGGCCGCAGGCCACCAGGAATCCGATCTGGACCATACGGTTGTCGGAGAATGGAAGATCACTTAACCACTGCATGCCACATCCAACGTTCCACCGCGCCGACCGCGCAAACCAAATCCGCGCCCTCCGGCGCGGCGCTGGCCCCCGTCCGTCGCGAACCAACCAGAGCGCATGCGATGAAAAACTGGCCCCGCAAAACCTTTGAGCCTTGCAAGGTCGGCGCTTTGACCAGCGGCTCGAGACAAGCCGGGCCGACACTCATAACAAAACGCGATCCCGTTGAAAACTGTGGCTGTCGCCCTGTTTTGGCCTCGATCGGGCCCAGCGCCGTCGAGACTTCGAACGGCCTGCATGCTAGCAAGAGGCCCGTCGCGAACGAGTCGGCGCGCCGGGAAAGCCTGTCCTTGGGGTTTGATCCTCTAATGAAATCGACGCCGGCGCCTCCGGTGGACCGAATCGAGCGGACCATCAACCCGTTCGCCCTGACGGTTCTGATTCTCTGCCTCGCCGTCTCAATCGGGGCGCTCTGGGTCGCGCCTGGCGGGTCGAGCACGATGATCCTGTCTTGGATGCTGGTCGCGCTGGCGGCCTGTGGCGTTCTGGGGCTGCTCCTCTTTGCGTTTGGCCTACTGCAGATCCCGACTCGGGCGGCGCGCTTCGACACGACCAAGGCGATCGCCGATTCAAGCCCCGACGGTCTCCTGGTAACCGACCAGGAGGCGCGCATTCTTTACGCTAATGGGGCTTATCGCGCTCTGTCGGGCGCTCCGGCGGGCGGCGACCTGCGATCCGTGGAGCGCCTCTTCACCGGTTCGCCAGACGTTTCGGAATCCGTCTATCGGCTGTCGCAGGCGGCGAAATCAGGAGGCCGCGCAAGCGAGGAACTGCGCCTCGCGCCGCCGCCGAATGGCGAAGGGGACGTGGCCTGGTACCGTATTCGCGTGCGTCCGCTCGAGGGCGCGGCCAAGGCGGGGCTGACCGTCTGGACCGTATCGGACGAAACCCGCGAGCACGGCCGCCACGAGACGTTTTTCCAGGATCTCCAGCACGCCATCGACTATCTGGATCACGCTCCTGCCGGCTTCTTTTCGGCCGAGCCGGACGGCGCGATCGTCCATATGAACGCAACCCTCGCCGCCTGGCTCAATTGCGATCTCGCCCAGTTCGCGCCCGGCCAGCTCAAGGTCGACGACATCATCGCCGGAGACGGCGCCGCGATGCTCTCGTTGGTGTCCGGCCGGCCGGGCGAAGTGACGACCCAGCAGTTCGACATCGATCTGAAGCCGCGCCGGGGACGCATCGTTCCCGCGCGTATTTTTCATAAGATCGCCTTTTCAAGCGACGGCGCGCCGGGCCCCTCGCGATCGCTGGTCATCAACCGCGCGCCCGGCGAGATCAAGGGCGAAGAGGACCTGCGCGCTGCGGAAGTGCGGTTTGCCCGCATCTTCAATTCGACCCCGGTGGCCATCGCGTCGGTTGACGCCTCGGGCGGGCTGTTGCGTCCGAACGCCGCCTTCGTTCGGCTCGCGCCCGACGCCCTGAAGACGAATCTCGCGGCAGGGCGGCCTTCGATCTTCACCATCGTCGCCGAGCGCGATCATGCGGCGATGCGCGCCGCGATCGACGCGGCCGTTCAGGGCCGGAGCGACATTGCGCCGCTCGATGTGTCGCTCGAAGGCGCAGGCGCGGCGCGTTCGGCGCGGCTCTTCGTCTCGGCCGCCGACCCGGCCAGCGACGAAGGAGCGAACGCGATCATTTTCGCGCTCGACACGACCGAGCAGCGCACGCTGCAGGAGAACCTCGCCCAAGGGCAGAAGATGCAGGCGATCGGCCAGCTTGCGGGCGGCGTCGCGCACGACTTCAACAACGTGCTGACTGCGATCATCGGCTATTCCGACCTCCTGCTCGCCAACCACCGCCCGACCGATCCGTCCTTTCAGGACATCATGCAGATTAAGCAGAACGCCAACCGTGCGGCGGGTCTGGTGCGACAGTTGCTGGCGTTTTCGCGCCGCCAGACGCTTCGACCGCAGACGCTGCAGCTCAACGACGTCCTGTCGGAGCTCCAGATGCTTCTGCGCCGGCTTGTCGGCGAAACGATCCAGCTCGATGTCGTGCACGGGCGCGATCTCTGGCTGGTGAAGGCCGACCTCAACCAGTTCGAGCAGGTGATCGTCAACCTCGTCGTCAATGCGCGCGACGCGATGAAGGAGGGCGGCCGGATTACGCTGCGCACGCGCAACCTTCCGGCTTCCGAATGTGGCGGACTGAAGGAGATGGCGATCGTCCCGGCCGACTTTGTGCTCATTGAAGTCGAGGACACTGGACATGGCATTCCGGCCGACGTGCGCGCGAAGATTTTCGAACCCTTCTTCACCACGAAAGAAGTCGGCAAGGGCACCGGCCTCGGCCTGTCGATGGTCTACGGGCTGGCGGCGCAATCGGGCGGCGCAGCGCGGCTGTCGAGCCGGCTCGGCGCGGGGACCACCGTCGAGCTCTGGCTGCCGGTGGCCGAGATCGGCGAGACGCGGACGCCGCGCGCGCCGCCACCGACCGTCGCCGGCCCGACGCCGTCCTGCCGCGTCATGCTCGTCGACGACGATCCCATGGTCGCGGCGTCCACCGTCGCGATGCTGGAGCAGCTCGGCCACCGCGTGCTGGCGGCGCCGTCGGGCGCGCTCGCGCTCGATGTCATCCGCCTCGAGCCGATGATCGACCTCGTCATCACCGATCAAGCCATGCCCGGGATGACCGGGATCGAGCTCGCCGAGCGCATCCGCGAGATGCGGCCGTCGCTGCCGATCATTCTCGCCTCCGGCTATGCCGATCTGCCGACCGGCCGCGACCTCGGCATGCCGAGGATCGAGAAGCCCTATCGCCTGGAGAAGCTGGCCGCGCTCATCGCCGCGGTGATGGCGCCACAAGCGCCGGAAGGCGAGCTGTCCCCCGTGGTCGCCGCGCTGGGATAGCGCTGGGATCGCGGCGAGGCGACATGCGGCGACGTGACCTGCTGAAGACATCGGCTGCTGGGCTCGCGAGCCTGGCGATGCCGTCCGTGCCGCGCGCGGCCGAGGGCCGCCGGCTGACCTTCATCCCGCAATCGGACCTGGCCGTGCTGGATCCGGTCTGGACCACCGCCGACGTCACGCGCAACCACGGCTACCTCGTCTTCGACACGCTCTATGGCCTCGACGACGCCTATGCGCCGCAGCCGCAGATGCTCGCCGGACACAGCGTCGAGGAGGACGGCAAGCGCTGGCGCCTCGGCTTGCGCGACGGGCTCAGATTTCACGACGGGGCGCCGGTGCAGGCGAGCGATGTCGTGGCCAGCCTGCGGCGCTGGGCGGCCCGCGACCCCTTCGGCCTGGCGCTGCTCCAGGCCACCGACGAGCTTGCCGCGGTGGACGACAAGGTAGTGCAGTTCCGCTTGAAGCGGCCCTTCCCGCTGCTGCCGGACGCGCTGGGCAAGCCGGGCTCCAACATGCCCTGCATCATGCCGGAGCGGCTGGCCGCGACCGATCCCTTCCAACCGGTGACCGAGATGATCGGCAGCGGCCCCTACCGCTTCATCGCCGGCGAGCGCGTCTCGGGCTCGCAGGTGGTTTACGAGCGCTTCGACGGATACGTGCCGCGCGCCGGCGGCCGCGCCAGCTTCACCGCCGGGCCGAAGATCCCGCGGTTGGAACGCATCACCTGGTCGGTGATCCCCGACCCGGCGACGGCGGCGAACGCGCTGCTGTCGGGCGAGGCGGATTGGTGGGAACAGCCGCCCGTCGACCTGCTTGCGCTGCTCGCGCCCGGCGGCAAGGTCACCGTCAGGAGCGACGATCCCGCCAGCGGCATCGGCATCATGCGCTTCAACTTCCTGTTTCCGCCCTTCGACAACCCCGCCATCCGCCGCGCCATCCTGCCGGCGATCAACCAGGCCGATTTCATGACTGCGGTGGCCGGCACCGATCGGCGCTATTGGCGCGACCGCGTCGGCGTGTTCAACACCGTCTCGCCACTCGCCAGCGCTGCCGGCACCGAGGTGATGGCCGGCGATGTGCCGCAGGCGAGACGTGCGCTCGAGGAGGCAGGATATCGCGGCGAGCGCGTGGTGATCCTGGCGCCGGGGGATTTCCCCAGCATCTATGCGCTGGCCGAGATCGGCGCCGATGTGCTGCGCAAGATCGGCATGAACGTCGATCTCCAGGTGCTGGATTGGGGCACCGTCGTGCAGCGCCGCACCAGCAAGGAGCCGCCCAGCCAGCGCGGCTGGAACATCTTTTTTACATATCTGCAGGGGCCCAACGAGTTCAGCCCGGCGGCGCATCTCGGCATCCGCGCCAATGGTGACAAGGCCTGGTTCGGCTGGCCCAGCGATCCCAAGCTGGAGGCGCTGCGGCAGGACTGGTTCGCGGCCGCCGATCTTGCCGCGCAGCAGCGCCTCTGCCGCGACATCCAGGAGGAGGTCTGGCGCTTCGTGCCCTATATTCCGCTCGGCGAGTATTTCCAGCCGACCGCCTACCGCGGTGATTTGCAAGGCGTGCGCGAGGGCTTTGCCCAGTTCTATGACGTGCATCTCGGCTGACAGCCGAGAGCGCCGCCGGCCGATCACGCGAGATCGAACAGCAGCAGCTCGGCCTCGCTCAGCGCCTCGACCGAGATCGCGGGTTCGCGCTCGATGGCGGCGCCGTCGCCTTCCTTCATCTCGGTGCCGTTGAGGCTGATGACGCCGCGCGCCAGCTGAAGCCAGGTGCCGCGCCCGGCGGCCGCCGCGTGCGAGAGGCTGGCGCCCTCATCGAGTTTGGCGATATGGAGCCGGGCATCGGCGTGCAGCGCGACCGGCGCCCCCTCGCCCGCCGGCGCCGCGACCAGCTCCAGCCGGTTGCGGGGCAGCTCCACCGGCTTCTGCTCATAGCTCGGGGCAAGGCCGCTCCGGTCGGGAATGATCCAGATTTGCAGGAAATGCACCGGTTGTTCGCTCGAGGCGTTGTATTCGCTGTGCCTGATGCCGGTCCCGGCGCTCATGCGCTGCACGTCGCCGGGGCGGATGATCGAGCCGTTGCCCAGGCTGTCCTGGTGCTGCAACGCGCCCTCGAGGACATAGGAGATGATCTCCATGTCCCGGTGGCTGTGGGGCGCAAACCCCGCCCCGGGGATCACGCGGTCCTCGTTGATGACGCGCAACGCGCGAAAGCCCATGTGCCGGGGATCATGGTGCCCGCCGAAAGAGAAGCTATGCCGACTGTCGAGCCATCCCGTGCGCGTGGCTCCCCGCGTCATGCGGTCCCGGAAGGCGATCATGTCTGGCCTCCTGATGCGAAGGAGTGTAGCCGGATCCGGCCGCGGGCGCCCGACCTCCGCCGCCGGATCCGGCGCGACGGGGTCGAAGGCCGGCAACGGCTTTCCAAAGCGGCTCGGAAGGGATTATAAAGCCAGGAATAACCTCGGGTGCGGATATAAAAGAAGTCGATAAATAAAACGGTCCGCCGCATCCGGCCATAAGGCGCCTCCAGGGACGCAAGGGGGTGGGTTGGATCACGTAGGGATCGCCGAGGTGCTGAGCAGGCTTTCGCCATGATGACAGGGTCCGACGCATCGGGTCGAGACAGCCGAGCGGCTTTCGGGCCGCCGGGGGCGATCAGCGAGCACGTCCTGGTCTGCGTCAGCGGCCATCCCGGCGGTGCCGGCCTAGTGCGCCATGCGCGCGAGCTTGCCGACCGGCTCCAGGCGAAATTGACCGCGATCTATATCGAAACCCCGTGGCACCGCGGCCTCCACGAGGCCGAGCGCGACCGCATCGCCGATTGCCTGCGCCTGACGGAAGAGCTCGGCGGCGACGCGCTGACCCTGCCGGGCGGCGGGATCGCCGCGGATATCCTGACTTACGCGCGGGAGAACGACGTCACGCACATCGTCGTCGGAAAATTCAAGCCGAGCCGCTGGTTCGACCGGCTGCGCCGCTCGGTCACCCGCGCCCTCGCCCGGAAAGCCGGGAAGATCGCCGTTCATGTCGTCCCCGAGGAACGCGCCGGCAGCCCGTCGGCACTCGTGCCGACGGTGGCGACGGCGGCGACGGCCAAGATCTTCGATCCCATTCCCTATGTCGTGAGCATCGGACTGCTGGTGATCGTCACCGCCTTGGGCGATGTCTTTCGCTCCTATGTACGCCCGAGCGAGGTCGCGCTCGTCTACCTCACGCTGGTGCTGATCACCGCGGCGCGGTTCGGGCTGATAGCGTCGCTGGTGCTCAGCGCGCTCTCCATGCTCGCCTTCGACTTCTTCTGGCTGGCGCCGATCTACACGCTCAGCATCGACGACCCCAGAGATTGGATCGCTCTCGCCTTTCTCGTCATTGTCGCCGTCATCACCAGCAACCTCACCGCCTGGACCGGCGCCCAGATGCTGGTCGCCCGCAGCCACGCGAAGACGACGGCCGAGCTCTATTCCTTCAGCCGTCGGCTCTCGGCGATCGCCAATCTCGACGTGCTGCTGCACGCGACCGCTTATCAGATCGGTTCGATCCTGCGGGCGCGGGTGGTCATCCTACTCCCCGAGGGCGGCCGGCTGGTGACGCGGGCGGGCTACCCGTCGGAGACTTATCTCGGCGAAGCCGACCTCGCCGCGGCCACCTGGGCTTGGCACAACGGCCGCCCGGCCGGCCACGGCGCGGCCATGCTGGGCGGCGGCGAGCGGCTGTTTCTGCCGCTGCGCACGCCGCGCGGCAGTGTCGCCGTGCTGGGCATCGCGCGCGATGCGCCCCATTCGCTGCTGACGCCGGAGGAGCGGCGGCTGCTCGACGCACTGGCGGATCAAGCAGCGGTGGCCACCGAGCGGATCACGCTTGCCGCGGAGATCGACGAGACCAAGGTCTTGCGCGAGACCGAGCGGCTGCGCTCGGCGCTGCTGACCTCGATCTCGCATGATTTGCGGACGCCGCTCGCCTCGGTGATCGCGGCGCTGTCGAGCCTGCGGCGCGACGACACGCTCGACGATCCCGAGACGCGGAACGAGCTCCTCGATACCGCCCAGGAAGAGGCGGAGCGGCTCAACCGCTTCGTCGGCAACCTCCTCGACATCACCCGGCTGGAAGCCGGCGCGCTCGAGATCAAGCGCGACGCGGTCGACCTCGCGGACGTCGTCGGCAGCGCCGTCAGGCGCGCGCGCAAACTGCTGGGCGCGCGCACGCTCAAGATCGACCTCGCCGACGATCTGCCCATGGTCGGGCTCGACTTCGTGTTGTTCGAGCATGTGCTGTTCAACCTGCTCGACAACGCCGCGAAGTATTCGCCGCCGGAGTCGACGGTGAGCATCCAGGCGACGCGGTCGGAGGGCTCGGTCGCGCTGCGGATCGCCGATGAGGGCTCCGGCATTCCGTCTGAAGATCTCGAGCGCATCTTCGACAAATTCTACCGCCTGAAGGCGAGCGACCGGCAACGCGCCGGGACCGGTCTCGGTCTGGCGATCTGCCGCGGCTTCGTCGAGGCGCAGGGCGGCACCATCACCGCGGGCAACCGGAAGGGCCGTTCGGGCTGCGTCTTCACCATCACGCTCCCGGCCGAGAGCGACGCGATGGCTGCTCCGGCGTGAGCGCTCGCCCGCCGGGGCCTGCGTCGCTGGCCGGGGCTATTCCGTGACCTGGAGGCGGTATCCCACCCCCGCCTCGGTGACGATGTAGCGCGGTTGCACCGGGTCGGGCTCCAGCTTGCGCCGCAACAGCCGCATATAGACCCGCAGGTACTGGACATCGTCATCGACGCTCTCGCCACGGATCTCGCGCAGGATTTGCCGATGCGTGAGGACGCGCCCGGCATGGGTGACAAGCAGCCGCAGCAGATCGAACTCGGTCGGCGACAGCTTCACCTCTTCGCCGCCGACGCTGACCTTGCGATGCACGAGATCGACCATCAGCTCGCCGGTGCGGAAGACCGGCTCCTGCCCCTGCTCGTGAAAGCCGTGGCGCAGCGCCGTCTGCAGTCGCGCGACCAGCTCCTCCATGCCGAACGGCTTGGTGATGTAGTCGTCGGCGCCGCGCAGCAGCGCTTCGACCTTGGTGCGCTCGTCGCCCCGGCTCGACAGCACCACGATGGGCACCCTCGAGACGGCGCGCATCAGCGAGATGACCTCGATGCCGTCGATATCGGGCAGACCGAGATCGAGGATCACCACATCCGGCTTCTCGCTGCGCAGCAGATCGAGCCCGGCCTTGGCGGTCTCGGCCTCGACGATGCGATAGTTCTGCACCGTGAGCTTGCGCTTGAGCAGGCGCCGGATCGGCAGCTCGTCGTCGACGATCAGCACGCTGACGGCATTGTTCGTCATGCCGCGTCCCCGCGGCGCCGCGCCGGCCTCGCGCCGGTCCCGGCGGCGAAGCGGCGGTCGATCTGCGGGAAGCGGGTGAAGGAAAACGGGGTGTGGTTACGCTGCTTCAGCATCTATCTGTCCTTGCGCCGCGCCAAGCCCGGTGAGGATTTCGCCAACCACCCCGCCGGCAGTGCACCGGTGCGATGCCGCTGCCAGCCGGGGATCAGCGGATTGCATGGGGGAGCCCAACAGATCCCGCAACGCCTAAAGGGACACGAAGCGAGCATTAAAAATCGAGAGCAAGTTCTATGCCGCGGCATATAGTTTTCGAAAAGATCGCGGCCTGCGCCGAAGCCTGTCGGGCCCAGCCAAGACGTCCCGTAGCGGAAATCGGACTGATTCGGCGATGCGCCCCATCGCCTGCCTGTCGGCGCGGATGTTTCCCGCTGCTTCGATCAACATAAAAAAACCAGAAATTTTCTCCTCAAACAAGTGAAGATAAAATAAGAGAACGAGGCGCCTGCTCAAATTCAAACACCACGGCTCAAAATAGCTGCATTTCGCCCATGAATATACCGCGTTAATTTATAAAACCCGACCCCGGGTAATCTCGATTTTTAATGCTGCACCGCTTTAATCTTGCCGAAGAGATGCAGGAAAGCCGTCGACCTTCCGCCCGGCCGTTGCATCTACGGTAGGAGTTGACCATGCGTGCAGTTGCCATCGGGATCATCGGCCTGGCGCTCATCGGCCCGGCCGTTGCCGCCGAGCCTGCCCTGACCGGCGGCGCGTGCGTGCAGGCGCTGAAGACGCTTCAGGATGAATGGCAGGCGGTCGGCTATCCCATGCCGATGAAGCCGGCGCAGGCGCAGGTCATGGGCCGGGACGGCCAGGTCGCGACATCCGGACAGGTCAATTACCTGCGCGGCCAGATCCGCAGGGCGAGCCAGGACTGCGAGGGTGGCAATGACGCGTCGGCCCTGCAGCGCATCGCCGATGTCCGGAGCCGGCTCGAGACTGCCCGCGACCGCCAAGAGCCCGGCGCAATAAGTCGCCGATGAATTCGAGGGAATGAGCCCGAAGGCGACAGCCGGCACGCCGGCGGCGCAGATCGTCTCTCGCTCGGACAAGGCGGCCGTCAAGCCGGCAGCCGCTTGGTGGCCGCGTTCCGCTCCGCGGCGCCGGCGCACGGAATCCCCACCTTTCCTGCTCTGCATCGCCGATCACGACACCGACAGGTTCACGCTCGAAGGCCCCATGACCGATGCCGAGGCCTGGATCCGAGAGGTGATCGCCGCACGCCGCGCGGGTCGTGACATCAGCTGCCGCGTCATGTCAGGCACGGCCGACGAGGCGGCGACATCCTGGTCGCGCAGCCATGGCGGCACGCGCTGGCCCTCAGGGTCGATCGTCAACCCCGAGACGGCGGTGCGCTCGACCGGCCAATCCGGCTGAGCCGGTGCTTCGCGACCAGCCGCGGCGCTCCCCTTCTTCCGTCGCCATCGACAGCAACGCTGCCCCTGATCGTGCGCAAAAAGCTGAGGGGGAGCGTTGCCGCTCCCCCTCGTCACGACGCACTCCGGAGGCGGCGGCCCAGGGAGGAGCCGCCGTCCGAAACCGCGACTAGAAGTGGATGATCATGTCCATGGCACCGAGCACTGTGTAATTCATGTTGGCGGGAATCCCTGCGATGGGGTTGCCATTGAAGGCTTTCGTGTCGAGGGACCGCCAATAGGAAACTTCGGGGCGGAGTTCGATCTGTGGCGACAGCCAGTGCTGCCAACCCAGCGTGAACTCGTAGTATTTCGTGTTCGCGCCGGTGCCGGTACGCCATCCCTGGGGATCGACATAGAATTCCGGTCGGAATGAGAAGTTGTCCAGCGGCTCGGGCGAGTAGTTGAGGTAGGCCAGGAACCCCGCCGCCCAGACATTACAGGAGAGCGCCGAGTCATTCTTGCAATACGCCAGGTTCGGCGGGTTTTGCGGAACGTTTTGCGGCGAGAAAGGCGTGCCTCCATTTTCGAAGATGGCCACTGCCGTGGGATTCCTGAGGTTCGGCACGCCTTTTTCGGAGAGGTAGTAGTTCTCGTAGGAGAGGTGCCATTGATCGTTAAATCTGTGGTAATAGGTGAACCCGTGCCACTGAATATTGTTGTAGCCCCAATTCCCGCTGTTGATGCCGTCGATGCAGGGATAGAAGGTGTCCCAGCCGTCATTCCAGACGAAACGGGCGCACGCGGTGAGCGACGGCTGGTTGCCCGGGTCCTTCAGATAGGTCGGGTCGGGGTAGAGCGGGTTCGGGTCCGGATTTGGGATCTTCTGCTTGAAATGCCATAGCGGCGTTTCGGTGCCGTCGGTCAAGCCCAACTGCACCAGGATGTTCTTCGTGACCTGCGTCGAGGTGACGATGCCGGTGTTGGTGTAGTTGTCCCAGGCGTAGGTCATGGAGTGCGTGTAGGTGTAGTTGTTCGGCGCGAGCTGCGCTTCGATGTCCGGGATCGAGATATACCGCCCGACCCGGATATCCATGCCCTGGAAGACGTACGGGATGTACACATCGACATATTCCATCGGGAAGTCGTAGCCATTGACGTTGTTCAGCTTGTTGAACTGATAGCTGGCGATGCCGTAGGAATTGGTGTAGCGGTAGTTCTCGCCATAGAGTCCCGAGAGCCGCAGGCCCCAATCGATGTGGTCCGTCTGCACGGTATCGGGAAAACGGTCGATATAGAGCACCGCCTGATCGAGCTGGACGGTATTTGGCGTGTAGGTATAGGAGATCGGGAAATTGCCGCCCGGGCGGGTGGTGTTGCTGCTGAGGTTGATGCCGGGATCGATCCAGCCGTAGATCTGGAAGTGGTTGTCCTGCATCCACTGCCCGGCGGAGGTATTGGCGATCGCCGCCATGAAGGGGCTGTCGGCGGTGTTGGGCCGGGTGACCCCGATGCTTTGGGTGGCGCCCGTCGGCCACTCGGTGAACGGCATCGGCGGCGTCGTCGCAGGGGTTCTGGGCCAGCCCTCGCGGTTCGGGGACGGCGCATCCGGGTCCGCCGGCGGTCCAGCTTCGCCCCATTCGAGGCGGTAGTAATTGTAAAAGCGCGTGAAGATATCCTGGCCGAGATAGGCGTCGAGACAGGCGTAGTTCTTGTAGGGATCGACC
>JBKQTR010000153.1:0-16915 GCA_052143095.1 Allostellaceae bacterium | reverse complement strand
AAGGAGCGGCGGCGCTGGTGGCGCTTCTGGCGGATGAGGCGGCGGCGGCGCTGCGTCGGCTCGCCGGCTAGCGCAGGTTTCCGCTGGATCGACTCAGTGCGTCCTTCGACTGCTCGCTACGCTCGCGCTCAGGATGAGGTGATTTTCTTTGTGCCATCAACAACCTACCTCATCCTGAGCTGGCGCGCGCAGCGCGCCTGTCGAAGGACGCACTGGCGCCCATGCAGCGGAAGCACTCTTTAAGGGGCGCTCAGCTCCGGCATCACCGCGCGCGCGAAGAGCTCGACCGAGCGCCGCGATTCCGCCAGCGTCATGTCGCCGAAGGCGAAGCGGCAGACGAGATAATTGACCCGCGCCTCGGCGATCTGCTGCTGCAGGGTCTCGCGCACCAGCGCGGGCGTCCCGGCGACGCCGAAGCCGCGCTGCTGCGCCTCGTCGAAATTGTCGGGATAGAAGGCGTTCATCGGCCTCGTCCCGTGCTTCTCCCAGAGCTTGAAGAAGCTCTGATGCCAGCGCTTATGCGCGCGCCGCGCGATGTCGAGCGCCTCGCGCTCGGTCTCGGCGACGACCACCGTGCGCGTCATGCCCATCAGCGGCAGATCGTCGGCGCGCTCGCCCGCCTCGGCCCAGGCCTGGCGGTAGCCGTCGGTGACCTGGCGCACCAGCGCCGGCGGGCCGTTGCAGACGATGTTGACCTTGTTGGCGACGACCCAGGGCAGCCCGTCCGGCCGCGCCAGGCCATACCACAGCGGCGGATGCGGCCGCTGCACCGGCTGCATCTCCATCGGCACGTCGCGAAACCTGAAGAACGCGCCCTCGAAATTCAGCGTGTCGGAGGTGAGGCCTTTGAGAATGACCGCCAGCGCCTCGACATAGATTGCCTGCGCCTTGGCGGGATCGACGCCATAATAGCTCACCTCATGAGGCGAGATGCCGCGGCCGACGCCGAGCTCGAGGCGCCCGCCGCTCATCTGGTCGAGCATGCAGATCTCCTCGACCACGCGCAGCGGATGGTGGAGCGAGAGCGTGTAGACCAGCGGCCCGAAGCGGAGCCGGCGGGTGCGCTGCGCCACCGCGGCGAGGAACACGCCGGGCTGCGGCGCCATGCCGAGCGGCGTCGCGTGATGCTCGGCGACGTGGTAGCTGCGAATGCCGAGCCGGTCATAGGTCTCGATCAGCCGGAGCCGGCTCTCATAGAGCTCGCCCAGCGTCTCGTCGCCGCGGTCGACGTGATCGAAGACGCCGATGTCGATCATCGTGTGTTCTCCGCTGCCGGCGCGTCGCTCATGGCGCGACGGCGTCGATGAGGATGAAGGCGATGCGGCAGCTCTCGCTGCCGCGGTTGACCCAGGCGTGGTTGGTGGCCTGTTGCACCACCACGTCGCCGGCTTTGAGATGCACCTCGCTGTCATCGAGCAGCATGTCGATCTCGCCGCTCAGGATCAGGCCGAAATCGACGCTGCGCGTGCAGTGCATGAAGGGATGGCGTGGCGCTTCGCCGCGCTTCCTAAGCGGCGCCAGGCCGGACGCCTCGGCGAGCCGCTTCTCCGCCTCGGCATCGAGCGTGCCCAGCGGCGGGAAATCGACGATGCGCAGCACGGCGCCGTTCTGCGGCGGCGGGATGCCGATCTCGACCGCGGCGAGATCCTTGCTGCCGGAGACCCGCGCCGGCACGTTGTCCAGCACCCAGAGCAGCGTCGAGGTGATGCCGGTCGCCGGCTGGCGCCGGACATTGGCTGCGGCGCCGTCGCTGAGGATGACCGCCTTGCCGTTGCGGTCGTGGGTGGTCACCACCCGCCGGATGCCGTGATCCATGCCGCTCCCTCCGCATCCCCCGCGGCTCCTGCCGTGGTTGGCGCGCCGACGAGCCTAGCCGGCAGCGGCGGTGAGGGCCACTCAAAAGGCAGGTGCGCCTGAAGCGGCAGGGGGTGGAGACTCGCGGGCCCGATCTCGCTATCGTGGCCCATCGGGGAGGTGCCGCATGACCATCGGGCATAGAACGCTAGGTCACGGTCCGCATAGAGTATTGGCGCTGCATGGTTGGTTTGGCGACGAGACCTGCTTCGACCCGTTGCGCGATGCGCTGAGCCTCGACGAATTCACCTACGCCTTCATGGCCTATCGCGGCTACGGCCTGTCGCGCCAGCAGCGCGGCGAGTACACGATGAAGGAGATTTCCGCCGATGCGCTGGCGCTGGCCGACGCGCTGGAATGGGAGAGCTTCAGCCTGATCGGCCATTCCATGGGCGGCATGGCGGTGCAGCGCGTGCTGGCGGACGCGCCCCAGCGCGTCGAGAAGATCGTCGCCGTGGCTCCCGTGCCGGCCTCGGGCGTGCCGTTCGATGCCGAGAGCTGGAAGCTGTTCGAGGGCGCGGCGCGCAGCCTCGACAACCGCCGCGGCATCATCGACTTCTCGACCGGCGGCCGGCTCTCCAAGGCGTGGATCGACCGCATCGCGCGCTACTCGGCCGAGACCGCGACCGTCGAATCCTTCGCCTCCTATCTCGTCGCCTGGGCCAAGACCGATTTCCACGCCGAGATCGTCGGCAATCCCGTGCCGATCAAAATCATCGTCGGCGCTCATGACCAGGCGCTGACCGAGGACGCGATGAAGGCGACATATCTCGCCTGGTATCCGCGCGCCGAGCTCGAGGTGATGGCCAATGCCGGCCATTATCCCATGAGCGAGACGCCGGTGGCGCTCGCCACCAGCATCGAGGCGTTCCTGCGCCGCGACGCCAAGAAATCCTAGAGCAGGGAGTAGAGCACATCATGCTGATCAATCTGCAGGGCCGCCATCTCTACTACGATCTCGCGGGGCCGGAGACCGGCCAGACCGTCTGCTTCACCCATTCGCTCGCGTCTGATGGCGGCATGTGGGCGGAGCAGCTGCCGCCGCTGCTTGCCGCGGGCTATCGCGTGCTGCGGCTCGACATGCGCGGCCATGGCGGCAGCGACCCCGTGGCCGGCGGCTACACCATGGCGCAGCTCGCCGATGACATCGCCGCCGCGCTCGATTTCCTGGGCATCGCCCGGGTGCAATATGTCGGCCTCTCCATCGGCGGCATGCTCGGCCAGGCCTTTGCCATCGCCCATGGCCAGCGGCTGCTCTCGGCGATGCTGTGCGATACCGCGCCGCAGACCATGGCCGGCGCCAAGGAGGCCTGGGCGCCGCGCATCGCGGCGGTGACCAAGGCGAAGTCCGTGGCGCCGCTCGCCGACGCCACCATGGAGCGCTGGTTCACCGACGCGTTCAAGCCGCGCAATCCCGGCCGCTGGAAGCAGATCCACGCCACCATCGGCGGCACCAGCCCCGAAGGCTATCTCGGCTGCGCCGCGGCGATCCTCGATTTCGACTTCACGCCGAAGCTGCCGGCGGTGAAAGTGCCGGTGCTGGTGGTTTGCGGCGGCGACGACCAGGGCACGCCGCCCGACGGCAACAAGAAGATCGCCGCGCTGATCCCCGGCGGGCGCTACGAGGAGATCCCCGATGCGCGGCATTTTCCCAATGTCGAGCATCCCGAGATCTTCAACCGCATCATGATCGGTTGGCTCAACGCGCATCGCTGAGAGGAGCCTCGCACCATGGCCTTTCTGATGGGGGTTGTCGCGTTCATCCTCGGCACGGCGCTGGTCGCGGTCTGCCTGGTGGCGATCCCCGGCCCCGACGCAGAGCAGCCGCCGGCGCCGCCAGCGCACGGCCATGGCGGGCATTGAGCTGACGCGGCGGACGCTGGCGCTCGGCGCATTGCTGCTGCTCGCGGCGCCGGCTGCCGCCGCGGCGCCGGCACCCGCGCCGGTGACGCCGGAGCTCGTCGCCGCCGCCACCGCCGAAACCCGCATCGTCTTCTACACCAGCATCGAGCTGCGCCTGGCGGAGACGCTGGGCCATGCCTTCGAGGCGGCTTATCCGGGGATCGCCGTCCAGGTCGAGCGCTCCGGCGCCGAGCGCATCTTTCAGCGCGTGGCGCAGGAGGAGGCGAGCGGCGTCCATGCCGCCGATGTCGTGGAATCCTCCGATATCGGCCATGCGCTCGCCTGGAAGCACCAGGGGCTGCTGGCGCCTTATGTGCCGCAGGATGTCGCGGCCTGGCCCGCCGCTGCGCGCGATGCCGACGGCATGTTCGCTGCCGATCGCGCGACGCTCTCGGTGCTGGGCTACAACACGCGGCTGGTCAAGCCCGAGGATGCGCCGAAGAGCTTCGCCGACCTGCTCGATGCCAAATGGCAGGGCAAGATCGTCAAGGCGCATCCCGGCTATAGCGGCACGATCATGACCGCGACCTTCGAGCAGGTCCGCGCCTTGGGCTGGGCGTATTTCGAGAAGCTGAGCCGGCAGCGCGTCATGCAGGTGCAATCCGCCACCGAGCCGCCGCGCAAGCTCGCGCTGGGCGAGCGGCCGGTGATGGCCGATGGCAGCGAGTACGTCATGTTCGAGCTGATCGCCGCCGGCAATCCGCTGGCCATCGTCTATCCCAGCGAGGGCACGCCGCTGATCCTCGGCAGCGCCGCGGTGATGAAGGACGCGCCGCATCCGAGCGCGGCGCGGCTCTTCATCAGCTTCCTGTTCTCGCGCGCCGGCCAGCAGCTGATGTGCGATGTCGGCGGCGTCCGCTCCTTCCATCCCGAGGTTAGGGATCCCGAAGGCCGCGTGCCGCTCAAATCGATCAAGCTGATCGAGGCCGATCCGCTCGAGCAGGAGCAGGGCATCGAGGAGATCCGGCGAAGATACGCCGAGTATTTCGGGACCTAAGGCGGGGTTTCGCTGCACGTCCGTTCGTGCGTCCTTCGAGACGCCCGCTGCGCGGGCTCCTCAGGATGAGGAAATTTTCCTCGTGGCATCAGCCGGATGCCACACTCGTTTCATCCTCATCCTGAGGAGCGATGCGAAGCATCGCGTCTCGAAGGACGCACGACGCCCCTGCAGCGGCAACGCGCTCTACCCCCTGAGCGCCGCAAGCTCGAGCGGCCCGTCGAAGAGCCGGCGCGCGAGATCGCGCACGCGCTCCGCCTGCGGCCGAGGCCAGCCGCCATAGGCGGCGTTGGCGAAGAATTTCGCCTCGATCTCGTCGCGGGCGAGCTTTTGCTGCGCGCCGCCGCGCAGATGCGGCTGGCGCTCCTCGATCACGCGCCCGTCGCCGAGCGTGGCGCGGATATGGCCGGAATAGGCGGCGGGGTAGGGGTTGCGGGGATCGACGACATAGCGAACCTTGGCGGCGAGCGCGCGGATCGCGGGATCGCGCGCCGTCGCCTCGGTAAAGGCGGCGAGCCCGGCATCGCCGGTGAGGAAGGCGACGGCGATGCAGAACGGCGTGCTGAATTTGGCGGCGTAGGCGTTGGGCGGCGCCTGCTTTGCCGCCAGCGGCTCCCACAGCCGGTGCACGGTCCCCTCGGCCACCTCGCAGGTGAGTTCGGCGATGCTCTCGGGCGTGAGCCCGCGCTTGGCAAGCCGGATGGCGCAGTCGATATAGGGTTGCGCCATGGTGCCGCAGGCATAAGGCTTGAAGGCGAGGGTCTCGCTCACCCAGCGCTCGCCGAAACCGTCGACGAGCTTGCCGTAATCGCCTTCGGTAGTGTGGGCGAAGCCGTTGAAGAGGCCATGCGCGCCCTCGAGCACGGTGCGCGGCCCGGTGAAGCCGGCGCGCGCCAGCAGCGCCGCGTTGAGCCCGGATTGCGCCGCCCAGCCGGGATGAAGCCGCTTCGTCCAGGAGCCGTCGGCGAGATACTCGATGATGCCGCCGGCCATGCTGCCGGCGATGCCGAGCGCGTTGACGGTCTCGTCCGGCGCCAGACCGAGCGTGGCGGCGACCGCCGCCGCCGCGGCCACGGCGCCGAAGACGCTGGTCGGATGGAAACCCGCCTTGTGCACCAGACGCGGCGCCACGAGGCTCAGCCGACAGAGCGTCTCGACGCCGACCGCGATGCCGGTGAGCGCGGCGGGACCCTCGGGCCGGAAGCGCTCCGCCGCCGCCAGCACCGCCGGCACGATCACCGCGCCGGCATGGACCGGGCCGCCTTCGAAGGTGTCGTCGAAATCCTCGCCATGGGCAGCGGTGCCGTTGACCAGCGCCGCGCCGGCGGCGCTGAGCCGCCGCTGCTGGCCGATCGCCGTGGCGTTGCCCTCGCCGTCGAGCCCGGCGATCAGCGCCCGCACATAGTCGGTCTCGCGCGCCGCGAGGCACAGGCCGAAGACGTCGAGCAGCAGGTCCTCGGCGACGCCCGTCACCGCCGCCGGCAGCCTGGTCGGCGACAGCGCCCCGATCGCCTGCGCCAGCGTGCTCGAGACGCTCGTCGCCGCGTCGGTCATCGCGGCTTCTCGCGCAGCGCGGCTTCGGTGACGATGAAGTCCAGCGCCACATCATGCGGCTGCGGGAAGATGGTCGCCAGCAGCGCCGCCTCGAGCCCGACGCCGAGCGTCGTCGGGCGCGGCGAGGCCGCGGCAAGCGTCCGGTCGAAATAGCCGCCGCCGTAACCCAGCCGATAATTCGCGGCATCGAAGCCCACGAGCGGCACGATCAGGATCTCCGGCCGCACGATCTCGCGGCTTTTGGGCGCGGGGATGTCATGGGGACCGGGCTCCATCTCGGTCCCCTTGCGCCACAGGCGGTACTCGAGCGGGCCCTGCCGGTCGACCACCGCCGGCAGCGCCACGGTGCGGGTGTGCGCGAGGAGGCGCTCGGCCAGCGGCAGCGGGTCGAACTCGCCTTTGACCGGCCAATAGACGCCGATGCTGCGGCCCGGCAGCGTGTCCAACAGCGCCTCGAGCCGGCGCTCGATGGCGGCGTCCTGGTGCCGGCGCTGCTCCGGCGGGACGGCGAGCCTGAGTGCCATCAGCCGCTTGCGCTCGGCGCGCCGCCAAAGCCCGATCTCCCGCTCGCTGCTCATATGCCTCGCTCGTCTTGCCCATAGTGGCCGCAGTATAGCGGTCAGACCGAAGCGGCGCCGTAATAGAGCATCACCGTGTGCTTGGCCTCGGCGAAGAACAGCCAGCGCTCGACCAGGACGCCCGCGGTGCCCGAAAGCGCCGCGAGGATCGCCGCCGGCGCGGCGAGTACGCTCGACAGCGCCGCCGCGGCGACCAGCAGAAAAGGCAGGACGAATCCGGCGGCGAGCGCGATGCGGCGGAGCTTTGCCGCATGCTTGCGCGCGATGCGGAAGCCCATCTCCTTGAGCAGGTAGTTGTCCTGGCTGTGCGGCGCCTCGAAGAGCCGCACCGCGCCGCCGCCGAGCAACCCCGTCGCGGCCTCGGCGGTGAGCGTCGCCGGGGCGCGATCGATGGCGGACCAATAGGCAAGCTTCAGCGCGGCGGCGAGCGCGATCGCGACCAGCGCGATCCCCAGGGCAGGCGCGACGCGCTCGCCCCAGAGCGTCGCCAGCGCCGCGAACCACAGCGCGCCCGTCATCAGCGCCAGCGCCAGATAGTTCGGCAGCACCAGCCCGTGGTGCCACTGGCGGATCGGCCTGAGCGAGCGATAGATCATCGCCGTGCACGCGACCGTGACCACCGCCAGCATGACGGTGAGGAGACCGAGCGCCAGCATCAGCGCCGGGTCGCGCCAGCCCTCCAGCAGCGCTAATCCCAGGAGCGCGGCCGGCACGAGGCTCGCCAGCGCCGCCACGCCCTCGCGCGACAGCCACGAGCTGCGCCATTGCGACAGCGCGCGCCAGGCGCGCTCGGGACGGCCGAGATGCCCGGTCGAGGAGACGAGGCCGGTGCCGATCCCGGCCAGCGCCAGCGCCAGCGCGGCAAGGCCGAACCAGGGATCGTCGGGCAGCAGCCCCGACGCGGCAAAGGCGCCGGCGAGCGCCAGCAGTCCATAGCCCGCACCGGACGCGACGGTGAAGAGAATGATGGAAAGTGCGGGATGCACGAGGCTTTCCGGCGCGCCGCCTAGCGCGAGTTTCCGCTGGATCGACTCCGTGCGTCCTTCGACTGCTCGCTACGCTCGCGCTCAGGATGAGGTGATTTTCTTTTTGCCATCAATAACCTACCTCATCCTGAGCTGGCGCGCGCAGCGCGCCTGTCGAAGGACGCACGGCGTCAATGCAGCGCAAACACGCACTAGCGCGAGAGCAGCTGGTCGACCCAGCGCAGCAGCCGGCCTCCCGTGGCTTGCGGCGGCGCCTCCGCCCGACACGGACCCGCCGCCGGCGAAACCTGGCGCGGCCGCGGCGGCAGGTATTTGTTGACCGGGCGATAGCCCAGCTCCGGCAGCAGGTCGCAGCCGCCGCGCTCGGCGACGAGACGCGAGACCTCGGAGGCGGGATCGCCGAGATCGCCGAAATGACGCGCGGAGACCGGGCAGGTGCTGACGCAGGCCGGGACGCGGTCGGCGGGATCGAAGGTCTCGTTGTAGATGCGGTCGACGCACAGCGTGCATTTGCGCATGACGCCGGCATCCTCGTCGAACTCGCGCGCGCCGTAGGGGCAGGCCCAGGAGCAGAGCTTGCAGCCGATGCACAGCGCCTCGTCGACCAGCACGATGCCGTCCTCTGCGCGCTTGAAGCTGGCGCCGGTGGGGCAGACGGTGACGCAGGCGGCATCGGCGCAATGCAGACAGGATTTGGGGAAATAGACGGTGCGCCCGGTCTCGCCCTCGCCCTGCTCGAAGGCATGGATGCGGTTGAACCAGACGCCGTCGGGCTCGGCGCCATAGGGATCGAGATCGCTGAGCGGGCCGGCGCCGCCGGCGGTATTCCATTCCTTGCAATTGACCGCGCAGGCGTGACAGCCGACGCAGATGTCGAGATCGATGACGAGCCCGAGCTGTTTCTGTCCGGGGCGCGTCGGCGGCAAGCTGGTCATCGCCGGCGCCCGCCGCAGACGCCGGCGCTGCCACACATGGGGTTCACCACGGAGGCACGGAGGACACGGAGAAGAGGTGTTGGGCGCGCCATTCTTCGCTTCTCCGTGATCTCCGTGCCTCCGTGGTGAGTCATTTCTTTCGTCATCGCCGGCGCCCGCCGCCGAAGCCGGCATCGTAGCGCAGGATGCGCGGCGCCGGCCGCATGCCCGGCGGCAGCGGCAGCGGCGCGTCGGTCTCGACCTCGCCGGGCTCGGCCGGCTCCAGGCGGATGCGCAGATCGTACCAGGCCGCCTGGCCGGTGACGGGATCGGCGTTGAGCGCGGCGGCGCCGGCGCCCGCCGGCAGCATCTCGGAGAGCACGTGGTTGAGCAGGAAGCTGCGTCGCGCTTCCGGCGCGTCGGGCGCCAGCGCCCAGGCGCCGGCGCGCTTGCCGATGGCGTTCCAGGTCCACACCGTCTCCCGGTTGACGCCGGTGACGAGGCGGATGCGGCATTTGACGCGGCGGTGATGGCTCACCACCCAGACCCAATCCTCATCGGCGAGACCCAGCGCCTCGGCGGTGGCGCGATGCACATAGAGATGGTTCTGGTTGTAGATCTGCCGGAGCCAGGCGTTCTGCGAGCCCCAGGAATGGTACATCGGCATCGGCCGCTGCGTCACCGCGTGCAGCGGAAACGCCGCGCCGTCGAGCGCCGCCTCCTCGAACGGCACGTACCAGATCGGCAGCGGATCGAAATAGGCCTCGATGCGCTCGCGCTCGCTCGCCGGCGGCTGCACCGGCCCGTGGCCTTGCGCGGCGAGGCGGAATTTCTGCAGCGCCTCGACATAGAGCTGCAGCACGATCTGCCGCGGCCGCTCGATGAAGCCCATCTGCGCCGCGGTCTCGAGATAGGCGCGGTTGGCATGCTTGAAGTAGCACTGCTCGGGCGGCAGGTGATGCTGCCAGAAGCAGCCATTGGCGATATAGCGCTCGAGCTGGCGCGGGTTGGGCGCGCCGATGCCGACGCCGTCGCCGCTCTCGCCGCGCCAGCCCGCCAGCGGGCCGATGCCGGGCTTGCGCTCGTGGCGCACGATGTAATCGGCATAGTCGCGATAGCGCTTCTGGCCGCCGGCGGTGACGAAGCCGGGCAGCTTGAGCCGCGCGCCGAGATCGATCAGCACATCCTGGAACGGCCGCACGTCGCGGTCGGGCTTGAGCACCGGCTGGCGGATGGCGTCGGCCGGCCCCTCGGCGCTGCCGATCGGTCGGTCGAGCAGCGAGATGCAGTCCCAGCGCTCGAGATAGGTCGTGTCCGGCAGCACCAGGTCGGCAAAGGCGACCGTCTCCGAGAAATACGCGTCGGAATAGATGATGTGCGGGATCTTGTAGCTGCCGTCCGGCGCGCGATCGGTCAGCATCGCGACCGTGCCGGGGATGTCCATCGACGAGTTCCAGCCGAGATTGGCCATGTAGAGGAAGAGCGTGTCGATGGGGTAGGGATCGCCCTTCCAGGCGTTGCGGATGACATTGTGCAGCAGGCCGTGGATGGCGAGCGGCGCCTCCCAGGAGAACGCCTTGTCGATGCGCCGCGGCGTGCCGTCGGTGTCGATCAGCAGGTCCTCGGGGCCGAGTGGAAACCCCAGCGGCGGCCCCGGCATCGGCTGGCCCGGCACCACCTGATGCGCCTGTCCCGTGGGCTTCATCGCCGGCGTCACCGCGCGCGGGTAGGGCGATTTGTAGCGCCAGGATCCCGGCGTATCGATGGCGCCCAGCAGCATCTGCAGCAGATGGATGGCGCGGCAGGTGTGGAAGCCGTTGGAATGGGCGGAGATGCCGCGCATCGCATGCATGCTGACGGGCCGCCCGACCATCCGCTCGTGCCGCCGCCCGGCCCAGTCGGTCCAGGGCTGCTCGAGCACGATCTCCTGCTCGAAGGCCACGGTGGCGAGCTCCTGCGCGATGCGGCGGATGGTGTCGGCGGCGATGCCGCAGCGCGATGCCGCCGCCTCGGGCGCGTAGTGCGGGTCGAGATAGCGCTCGGCGAGGAGCTGGAACACCGGTACGGCGCGCGTGCCCGAGGAGAGCGTCACCTCGCCGGCGAGCAGCGGCGCGATCTCCGGCAGCAGCGCATCGACCGCGGCGCCGCGCTTCCTGTCCCAGGCGAGGATATGGCCGTCATCGTCGCGCGCGAAGAGCCCGTCATCGGCGCCGCCGGGATTGCGGATGACGAGCCAGGGCGCGTTGGTGTAGCGCACGAGGAATGCCAAATCGACGCGTTCGAGCCGCAGCAGCTCGTGGATCAGCGCGAAGACGAAAAGCCCGTCCGTGCCCGGCCTGATGCCCAGCCACTCATCGGCGATGGCGGAATAGCCGGTGCGCACCGGGTTGACCGAGACGATCCTGGCGCCGCGCCGGCGCAGCGTGTTGAGGCCGATCTTGATCGGGTTGGAATCATGGTCCTCGGCGACGCCGAAGAGCATGAAATACCGCGCCAGCTCCCAATCCGGCTCGCCGAACTCCCAGAACGAGCCGCCGATCGAGTAGAGCCCGGCCGCCGCCATGTTGACCGAGCAGAAGCCGCCATGGGCGGCATAGTTGGGCGTGCCGAACTGCATCGCCCACCAGCCGGTCAGCGCCTGCGACTGGTCGCGGCCGGTGAAGAAGGCGAGCCGGCGCGGATCGTCGGCGCGGATGGCGCCGAGCCATTGCGTCGCGGTGCCAAGCGCCTCCTCCCACTCGATCTCGCGGAATTCGGCGCTGCCGCGCGGCCCGACCCGCCGCAAGGGCTTGGTCAGCCGCGCGGGCGAGTAGTGCTGCATGATCCCGGCCGAGCCTTTGGCGCAGAGCACGCCGCGGTTCACGGGATGGTCGCGGTTGCCTTCGATGTAGCGGATGCGGCCGTCGCGCAGATGCACTTTGATGCCGCAGCGACAGGCGCACATGTAGCAGGTGGTGCAGGCCAGCGCATCGCCGGGCGGCTCGGCCGCGGCGGCTTCCGGCTTCGATAGAGAGGAGCGCTGATCGGCGCGGGCCATATGTCGAGACCTTAGCGGCGCAGGCATGGCCTTCCAAGGGAAAAGGCAAGCGTTTTCAATCGCTCCTTGTCTTCCCTTCGCCGCGTCGCGCAAGATGGGCACGGGCGGCACCCCAGCTGCTGCGCGGCGCGATTGATCGATCCTTTCTGCACCGCGGCGATCGATAACGAATATGATACTATTTGCGGTCCAGCTTGCCTGACACCTAGCATGCGCCTGTTTCGGCGACCGACCGTCCCCAAGGTCGGATCGCCGCCCGATTTATTGAAGGAGCTTTTCCGATGCTATTTGCTTCCACCCCGCGCCCGAGTCGTCCTCGCATGCCGGCACGGCTGACGGCCGCCGTCAGCCTGGTCGCGCTGCTCGCGGGGTGCGCGGTAGGGCCCGATTTCAAAGAGCCCGCGGCGCCCGACACCAAGGGCTATACCGAGGACGGCATCCCCAAGACCACCGAGCCCGGCGCCAAGGAGAAGGAGCAGCGCTTCGTTCTCGGCGAGAAGATCAACGGCGATTGGTGGCAGCTCTTCCACGCGGATCGGCTCAACGCCGTGCTCGAGCAGGCCATCGCCGGCAACCAGACCCTGATCGCCGCCACCGCCACCTTGCAGCAGGCGCGCGAGGTCGTCGCCCAGGCGAGGGGTCCGCTCTATCCGCAAGTCGATCTCTCCGCCGGCGTCAACCGCCAGCAGGCGGCCGAGGCGTTTCTGGGCCTGCCGGGCGTGACCCCGGCCTTCAACACCTACAGCATCGGCCCGACCGTGAGCTATGCGCTCGACCCCTTCGGCGGCAATCGCCGGCGCGTCGAGCAGCAGGAGGCGACGGCGGGCTATCAGGCCTTTCAGCTCGACGCCGCCTATCTCACCTTGACCGGCAATGCCGCGACGCAGGCGATCAACATCGCCTCGGCGCGCGGGCAGATCAAGGCGGTCGAGAGCATCATCAAGGACGACCAGGAGAATCTGCGGCTGGTGAACAGCGAGTTCCAGGCCGGCGAGGCGACGCAGATCGATGTCGAGGAAGCCGCGAGCCAGCTCGCCGCCGACCGCACCTTGCTGCCGCCGCTGCGCCAGCAGGTCAGCGTCGCGCGCCATGCGCTGTCGGTCCTGCTGGGCCGGCTGCCGGCCGATTGGGTGCCGCCGGATTTCGATCTCGAGGAGTTCACGCTGCCCGGCGAGCTGCCGGTGACGCTCCCCTCCGATCTGGTGCGCCAGCGGCCCGACATCCTGGCCTCGGAGGCGCAGCTCCATGCGGCGAGCGCCGCGATCGGCGTCGCGACGGCGCAGCTCTATCCCAACATCAACCTGTCGGCCTCCTTCACGCAGGAATCGATCGCGACGGCGACGCTGTTCAATCCCGCCAGCAGTGCCTGGGCCGTCGGCGCACAGCTGCTGGCGCCGATCTTCCACGGCGGCGCGCTCCAGGCGCAGAAGCGCGCCGCGGTCGACGCCTTCGACAGCGCGCTGGCGACCTACAAGCAGACCGTGCTGACCTCCTTCGGCCAGGTCGCCGACGTCATGGAGGCTTTGTCGCACGACATGGAGCTGCTCGAGGCGCAGCGCGTCGCGCTCGAATCGGCGAATAAGTCGCTGCAGCTCACCCAGACCACCTATCAATACGGCAATGTCGGCGTGCTCCAGGTGCTCGACGCGCAGCGCCTCGCCGAGCAGGCGCGGCTCGGCTATGTCCGCGCCACGGCGCAGCGCTATCTCGATACCGTGCAGTTCCTCACCGCCATGGGCGGCGGCTGGTGGGATTGGCCGGGCAAGGACCCGTCGCTGCAGAAGACCGCGGAAAAAGCCGCCGAGCATTGACCGGATAGGCCATTTGCCGCGGCGCTGAAATCCGTCCATCTTGACGCCCGCGGCGAAAAGGGACGGAAGGAAACGACGATGACGCTGCGCAATCCCGCGCGCGAGCGCTTGGCCAGGGGAGAGCTCTCCCTCGGCATCGGGCTGCGCCAGGCCCGCACGGTCGATGTCGCGGCGATCATGGCGAGTTGCGGCTATGACTGGCTGTTCATCGATCTCGAGCACGGCACCATGCCGCTCGACATGGCGGTGCAGATCTCGCTGGCCGCGCTGACCGCGGGCATCACGCCCCTGGTTCGGGTGCCGTCGCGGCAATATTCTCTGGCGACGCGCGCGCTCGACGGCGGCGCGCTGGGCATCGTCATGCCGCATGTCGATACCGCCGAGGAGGCGCGGACGGTGGTCGATCATCTCAAATACCCGCCCGCCGGCCACCGCTCGGTCGCCGGCGCCCAGGCTTATCTGGGATTCCGCGCCGTGCCGATGGCCGAGGCGACGCAGACGATGAATGCCGAGAGCCTGGTCGTGGTCATGCTGGAGACGCCGCAGGCGATCGCCAATGCCGACGCCATCGCCGCCGTCAACGGCGTCGACGTGCTGCTTGTCGGCACCAACGATCTCGTGATGGAGATGGGCCTGCCCGGCCAGGTCGGCCATGCCGAGGTGGCGCGCGCCTATGAGCAGGTGATCGCCGCCTGCCGCAAGCACGGCAAATGGCCCGGCATGGGCGGCGTCTATGTCGAGGAGCTCATGGCGAAGTACATCGCGCTCGGCATGCGCATGATCCTGTCCGGCAACGATCTCGCCATGATGATGGCCGGCGCGAGCCAGCGCGCGAAGTTCCTGCGCGAGCATCGGTGAGGGCGAGCATGACCAGGAAGGCAATCGGCGCCATCGCGGCGCTGCTCATGGCGGCGACGCCCGGCCTGCCGGCGCTGGCGCAGAACGCGCCCGGCGTCACCGCGAGCGAGATCGAGATCGGCCAGACCATGCCTTATAGCGGCCCGGTCACCGCTTTCGGCACGTTGGGGAAGGGCGAGCTCGCCTTCTTCAATATGATCAACGACCAGGGCGGCGTGAACGGGCGCAAGATCAAGCTCATCAGCCTCGATGACGGCTATGCGCCGCCCAAGACCGTCGAGCAGACGCGCAAGCTGGTGGAGCAGGAGGCCGTCGCCTTTCTCTTCAGCTCGATCGGCACCGCGACCAACACGGCGATCCAGAAATATCTCAACGACCGCAAGATCCCGCAGCTTTTCATCGGCTCGGGTGCCAGCAAATGGGGCAACTACCAGCAATACCCCTGGACCATCGGAGGCGTGCAGGGAACCTTCCGCGCCGAGGGTCGGATCTACGCCCGCTACATCCTGCAGCAGAAGCCCGACGCCAAGATCGGCGTCCTCTACCAGAACGACGATTACGGCAAGGACTACTTCCTCGGGCTCAAGGACGTGCTCGGCGACAAGTTCGACAAGACCGTGGTGGCGGAGAGCTACGAGTTCACCGATCCCACCGTCGATTCGCAGATCGTCTCGCTGCAGGGCGCCGGCGTCGACGCGATCATCGTGGGTGCCACGCCGAAATTCGCGGCGCAGTCGATCCGCAAGGTCTACGACATCGGCTGGAAGCCGATGTTCTTCCTGTCGAACGTGGCGATCTGGGTGAATTCGGTAATGCAGCCGGCCGGGATGGAGAAGGGCGTCGGCATCATCTCCTCGGCCTATGTCAAGGATCCGACCGACCCCGCCTGGGCCAACGATCCCGGCATGCAGCAATGGCAAGCCTTCATGAAGAAGTACATGCCGGACTCCGATCCCAGCGACCAGAACTACGTCAACTCCTTCAACTCGGGGATGGTGCTGGTTGAGGCGCTGAAGCAGTGCGGCGACGATCTCTCGCGCGAGAACATCCTGAAGCAGGCGACGAACCTGCACGACCTCGCGCTGCCGATGCTGCTGCCGGGCATCACCGTGAGCACGTCGCCGACCGACTATTACCCGGTCAAGCAGATGCAGCTGATGCGTTGGGACGGCAAGCACTGGGTGCGCTTCGGCGCGGTGCTGTCGGGGACGTGAGGGGCCTCGGGCCCTGAGGCATCGACATATCTCCGAAGCACCGCCCCCCTTGAGGGGGCTGTCGGCATCGCGCGCGCGTGCGCGGGCGAGGCCGGGTGGGGGGTAGCCACGGGCTCCGCCGTCGATCGCGACGCCGCCCGCGAGCTCCTTGGCAAGGATCGGCATGAAGCGCCATAATCGCATATTGTGAAGGGTTGCGGACGCCGGCCCACGAGCGCATGGCTACGTTCGTGACGGGCCGGCATCCGCAACCCTTCACATATCCGGACCTGGGGTCCTGGTGGATCGAACGTCCGGTTTGCGCAGTTCGTGCCATCGCGCGCCCGCCGTGATCCGCATAATCAGTCCTTCGCCGTCATCGAACGGGCGACGTCGGCGGCGCTGATGCCCTCCAAGGCAAGCCCGTAGCCGACGCCTTCGTCAATGATGCGCCGAAGCTTTTGAGTCAGCGCGATGCGCATGTAACTCGAAGTCAGCGGAGGGAGCTTGGCGAGTCCTTCCGCGATCTCCCGCGCGCGTGCGAGTAGCTTGTCGGTCGGCACGATCTCGTTCACCGCGCCCCAATCCTTGGCGGTCTCAGCATCGAGCTCCTGGCGGGTGAGGATGAAGTAGCGGCCTCGTATGGTGCCGATCGCTTCCTGCCACAGCAGATTGACCCCGTCGCCGGGCACGATTCCGAATTCGAAATGGGGTTTGTCCTGGAAAACCGTCGATGGAGTGGCGAGGACGATGTCGCAGAGCAGGATGTACTCGGAGTGCAGCCGCACCGGCCCGTTCACCGCGGCGATCATCGGCGCCCCGATGTCGAGGATGTTCATGAGGACTTTTTTGCCCTCGCGATAGATTTTGTCATAACCTTGCGGGGTGAAGAAGTCGAACCCGTCGGGGGTGATCGACTCCATGAACGCGTCGCCGCTGCCGGTCAGGATGACCACGCGGTTATCGGGATCCGAGCCGATCGCGTGAAACAGGTCGACGAACTGTTCATGGGTATGCCCGTTGAAGACCAGCGTGCCCCCATTGGTGTGAAGCGCCACTTCCAACACTCCGCTCTCGGAACGCGTAAGGCGGGCGTTGGGAAATCTGTCAGTGCGCCAGGAAGTTGGCGTGGTCCAGCCGGTGTGAGACTGGCCCAGGTAAGGGGTAGCGCCCGCCTGGTAGCGAGTGTTGCGTCATCGAAGGTGACGACGATGGCGAAGCGTACACAGCG